>NZ_LIAC01000044.1:0-454 GCF_002210235.1 Flavobacterium sp. NLM | reverse complement strand
ACACAAGATTTCTGTTTAGTTGATGCACCAACCGTTGCAGACATTCAGGTAAATACACCAGCCGTTGGAACCATAGTTTGGTATGCTGCTGCTACAGGCGGAACAGCGATTCCAACTACAACAGCTTTAGTAACAGGAACATATTACGCTTCAATTCTAAATCCAACAACAAACTGCGAGAGCAATGTTAGATTAGCAGTTGCAGTTAGTGTAACTGATCCGGGAACACCAACAACTACAGATACTACACAAGACTTCTGTTTAATTGATGCACCTACAGTTGCTAATATTCAAGTAAACACGCCAGCCGTAGGAACCATAGTTTGGTACACAGCTGCTACAGGCGGAACAGCAGTTCCAGCAACAACAGCTTTAGCAACAGGAAACTACTACGCTTCAATTCTAAATCCAACAACAAACTGCGAAAGCAATGTTAGATTAGCAGTTGCAGTAA
>NZ_LIAC01000043.1:0-858 GCF_002210235.1 Flavobacterium sp. NLM | reverse complement strand
AGTTGCAGCGAATACTGCAGCAGGAACTTATGATGTTGAGTACAGCATCTGTGAGGTTACTAACCCGACAAACTGTGATACAGTGATTTCAAAAGTTGTGGTGACTGGAGGAGTATTAGTTGCTAATACCGATGTTATCGGATCAATTACATCAACAAATGCATCTCAAACATTACCATTAAATGTATTTGATAACGATACTAAAAACGGAACAGCATTAGTTCCATCAGATGTAAATCTGACCACTACTACTGCAGACCCGACAGGATATTTAGTTCTAAACCCGGACGGAAGTTTAACATTAGGTGCAAATGCTCCGGCAGGTACTTATCAGTTAACTTACACGATCTGTGAGAAACTAAACCCATCAAACTGCAGTTCAAACACCGTAAGTGTAACAGTAGGGGCACCGACACCAACACCGGTAATTGATGCAGTTACAGAAACTACAGCAGCAATCAACGGAAACCTTGGAGGCACAACAGTATCATTAATAACTAACGATACGTTAAACGGAAATCCGGCTGTTATCGGTACTTCAGCAGGACAGGTAACATTGACTGCAGTAGGAACGCTTCCGTCAGGATTGACATTAAATGCAGACGGAACGGTAACTGTTGCGCCAAATACACCGGCAGGAACTTACGATGTTACATACAGCATCTGTGAGATCAGTAACCCAGCAAATTGTGATACAGTAATCTCAAAAGTTGTGGTAACAGGCGGCGTATTAACTGCAAATCCTGATACAATTGGATCAGTTACATCAACAAATGCATCTCAGACATTACCATTAAATGTTTTTGATAACGATACTAAAAACGGAACAGCATTAGTTCCATCAGATGTAAATCTGAC
>NZ_LIAC01000042.1:0-730 GCF_002210235.1 Flavobacterium sp. NLM | reverse complement strand
AGTTTGTAACTTCTGAAGGATGTGGAAATTCTGGAACTTATACCAATACCTGGACAGTAAAAGATGACTGTGGAAATACTTCTGATACTTTCACTCAAATTATCACAATTCAAGATACAACAGCACCAACTTGGACAACGCAGGCTGGTTCTTTAAACCAAACTATTGAATGCAGTAATGCTGAAGCTTTAACTTCGGCGCAAGCCTTATTCCCAACTGCATCTGATTTATGTGATGCTGATGTTTCGAATATCACTAAAATAAGCGGACAGTTTGTGGCTTCTGAAGGATGCGCAAATGCTGGAACTTATACTAATACCTGGACTGTAAAAGATGACTGTGGAAATATCTCTGATACATTCACTCAAATCATTACAATTCAAGATACTACTGCTCCAACGTGGACAACACAAGCAGCTTCTTTAAACCAAACTATTGAATGCAGTAATGCGGAAGCTTTAACTTCAGCTCAGGCTTTATTTCCTGCAGCTTCGGATTTATGTGATACTGATGTTTCGAATATCACTAAAGTGAGCGGGCAATTTGCTGCTTCTGAGGGATGTGGAAATTCTGGAACTTATACTAACACTTGGACAGTAAAAGACGACTGTGGAAATACTTCTGATACTTTCATTCAAGTTATTACAATTCAAGATACAACCGCTCCAACTTGGGCAACGCAAGCCGGTTCTTTAAACCAGACTATTGAATGCAGTAATGCTGAAGCTTT
>NZ_LIAC01000041.1:0-575 GCF_002210235.1 Flavobacterium sp. NLM | reverse complement strand
GTAAAAGATGACTGCGGAAATACTTCTGATACTTTCACGCAAATTATTACAATTCAGGATACTACTGCACCAACTTGGACAACGCAGGCTGGTTCTTTAAACCAAACTGTTGAGTGCAGTAATGCTGAAGCTTTAAGTTCAGCTCAAGCCTTATTCCCAACTGCTTCTGATTTATGTGATGTTGATGTTTCTAATATTACTAAAGTAAGCGGACAATTTGTTGCTTCTGAAGGATGTGCAAATTCTGGAACTTACACTAACACCTGGACTGTAAAGGATGATTGTGGAAATACTTCTGATACTTTTACGCAGATTATTACAATTCAGGATACAACTGCACCAACTTGGACAACACAACCAGGTTCTTTAAACCAGACTATCGAATGCAGTAATGCTGAAGCTTTGACTTCGGCGCAAGCCTTATTCCCTATTGCTTCTGATTTATGCGATGCTGATGTTTCGAATATAACTAAATTAAGCGGGCAATTCATCGCTTCTGAAGAATGCGCAAATTCTGGAACTTACACCAATACTTGGACGGTAAAAGATGACTGCGGAAATACTTCTGATACTTT
>NZ_LIAC01000040.1:0-588 GCF_002210235.1 Flavobacterium sp. NLM | reverse complement strand
CCAACTGCTTCTGATTTATGTGATACCGATGTTTCAAATATCACTAAAGTAAGCGGACAATTTATAGCTTCTGAAGGATGCGCAAATTCTGGAACTTATACTAACACTTGGACAGTAAAAGATGACTGCGGAAATACTTCTGATACTTTTACACAAATCATTACCATTCAGGATACAACTGCTCCAACCTGGACAACACAAGCGGGATCTTTAAACCAAACTGTTGAGTGCAGTAATGCTGAAGCTTTAACTTCGGCGCAAGCCTTATTCCCAACTGCTTCTGATTCTTGCGATGCTAATGTTTCTAACATTACTAAAGTAAGCGGGCAGTTTACTGCTTCTGAAGGATGCGCAAATTCTGGAACTTACACCAATACTTGGACGGTAAAAGATGACTGCGGAAATACTTCTGATACTTTTACACAAATCATTACAATTCAGGATACAACTGCTCCAACTTGGACAACGCAAAGTGGTTCTTTAAACCAAACTATTGAATGCAGTAATGCTGAAGCTTTAACTTCAGCGCAAGCTTTATTCCCTTCTGCTTCCGATTTATGCGATGCTGATGTTTCGAATATAACTAAA
>NZ_LIAC01000039.1:0-1135 GCF_002210235.1 Flavobacterium sp. NLM | reverse complement strand
TTTGATAACGATACTAAAAACGGAACAGCATTAGTTCCATCAGATGTAAATCTGACAACGACTACTGCAGATCCGACAGGATATTTAGTTCTAAATCCGGACGGAAGTTTAACATTAGGCGCAAATGCTCCGGCAGGTACTTATCAATTAACTTACACCATCTGTGAGAAACTAAATCCATCAAACTGCAGTTCAAATACCGTAAGTGTAACAGTAGGTGTACCAGTAATCGATGCGGTAACAGAAACTACAGCATCTATCAATGGAAATACAGGCGGTACAACAGCAGCCTTAACAGCAAACGATACGTTAAACGGAAACCCGTTTGTGATCGGTACTTCGGCAGGACAAGTAACATTAACAGCGATCAGTGTTCCAACAGGATTAACCTTAAACGCAGACGGAACAGTAACAGTTGCGCCAAACACACCAGCAAATACCTATGATGTTACATACAGCATCTGTGAGATCAGTAACCCAGCAAATTGTGATACAGTAATCTCAAAAGTTGTGGTAACAGGCGGCGTATTAACTGCAAATCCTGATACAATTGGATCAGTTACATCAACAAACACAGCTCAGACATTACCATTAAATGTGTTTGATAACGATACTAAAAACGGAACAGCATTAGTTCCATCAGATGTAAATCTGACTACGACTACTGTAGACCCAACAGGATATTTAGTTCTAAACCCAGACGGAAGTTTAACATTAGGTGCAAATGCTCCGGCAGGCACTTATCAGTTGACTTACACAATCTGTGAGAAACTAAACCCATCAAACTGTAGTTCAAACACAGTAAGTGTAACAGTAGGTGTACCAGTAATCGATGCAGTTACAGAAACAACGACATCAGTAAACGGAAACACAGGCGGTACAACAGCAGCTTTAACAGCAAACGATACGTTAAACGGAAACCCTGTATTAATCGGAACATCAGCTGGACAAGTAACATTAACAGCGATCAGTGTTCCGGCAGGATTAACACTAAATGTGAACGGAACAGTAAAAGTTGCAGCGAATACTGCAGCAGGAACTTATGATGTTGAGTACAGCATCTGTGAGGTTACTAACCCGACAAACTGTGATACATTAACAGCGATCAGTGTTCCGGCAGGATTAACACTAAATG
>NZ_LIAC01000038.1:0-713 GCF_002210235.1 Flavobacterium sp. NLM | reverse complement strand
ATTACTGCTGTTCCAACCACAACTTTTGAAATCACGGTATCACAGTTTGTCGGGTTAGTAACCTCACAGATGCTGTACTCAACATCATAAGTTCCTGCTGCAGTATTCGCTGCAACTGTTACTGTTCCGTTCGCATTTAGTGTTAATCCTGCCGGAACACTGATCGCTGTTAATGTTACTTGTCCAGCTGATGTTCCAATTACTACAGGGCTTCCATTTAAAGTATCATTTGCTGTTAAGGCTGCTGTTGTACCTCCTGTGTTTCCGTTGATAGAGGCTGTAGTTTCTGTTACTGCATCGATTACCGCTGCCCCAACTACAACTTTTGAAGTTACAGTATCACAGTTTGTCGGGTTGCTCACCTCACAGATGCTGTATGTAACATCATAAGTATTTGCTGGTGTGTTTGGCGCAACTGTTACTGTTCCGTCTGCGTTTAAGGTTAATCCTGTCGGAAGCGTTCCTACTGCAGTCAGGGTTACCTGTCCTGCTGAACTGCCGATTACAACAGGGTTTCCGTTTAACGTATCATTTGCTGTTAAGGCTGCTGTTATACCGCCTGTGTTTCCGTTGATAGATGCCGTGGTTTCTGTAACAGCATCAATTACTGCTGTTCCAACCACAACTTTTGAAATCACGGTATCACAGTTTGTCGGGTTAGTAACCTCACAGATGCTGTACTCAACATCATAAGTTCCTGCTGCAGTATTCGC
>NZ_LIAC01000037.1:0-1299 GCF_002210235.1 Flavobacterium sp. NLM | reverse complement strand
GCTGTAACCCAGCCGACATGTTCAACAGCAACAGGAAGTTTTACAATATCAAACTACAGTGCTTCTAATACTTATACAATCAGCCCATCAACGGGAGTTACCCAGTCAGCAGGTACAGTTACAGCTCCGGCAGGAAGTTATACGGTTACCGCTTCAGCAAACGGATGTACTTCGGCTGCTTCATCAGCTGCGGTTATCAATGCTCAGCCTGCAACTCCTGCAGTTCCGACATTAAGCGCTGTAACCCAGCCGACATGTTCAACAGCAACAGGAAGTTTTACAATATCAAATTACAGTGCTTCTAACACTTATGCGGTAAGTCCTTCAACAGGAGTTACCCAGTCAGGAAACACAATTACAGCTCCGGCAGGAAGTTATACAGTAACGGCAACGGCTAACGGATGTACTTCAGCTGCTTCATCAGCTGCGGTTATCAACGCTCAGCCTGCAACTCCTGCAGTTCCGACATTAAGCGCTGTAACCCAGCCGACATGTTCAACAGCTACAGGAAGTTTTACAATATCAAACTACAGTGCTTCTAACACTTATGCAGTAAGCCCTTCAACAGGAGTTACCCAGTCAGGAAACACAATTACTGCTCCGGCAGGAAGTTATACTGTAACGGCTTCGGCAAACGGATGTACTTCGGCTGCTTCAGCAGCTGCGGTAATTTCAGATTATATATGCGCTGAAGACGATGCACCTTCATCGGTTAATGGTTTAGTTGGAGGATCAATCTCAACTATTTTTTCTAATGATAAAATAAATGGAGTATCTTTTCTTCCAGCAGATGTTGTTTTAACAACAGGTACTCTTCCAACAGGAATTACTTTTAATTCTAATGGAACAATAAATATAGCTCCAAATATAGCAGCAGGAACACATAACATAACTTATACTATTTGTGAAACAACAAATTCTAGTGTTTGTGATTCGGCTATTGTTACTATAATAATAACTGCTCCTGTAATTGATGCTGTTACAGAAACAACGGACAGCGATCAGTGTTCCGGCAGGATTGACATTAAATGCAGACGGAACAGTAACAGTTGCAGCGAATACTGCAGCAGGAACTTATGATGTTGAGTACAGCATCTGTGAGGTTACTAACCCGACAAACTGTGATACCGTGATTTCAAAAGTTGTGGTTGGAACAGCAGTAATCGATGCTGTTACAGAAACAACGACATCTATCAACGGAAACACAGGCGGTACAACAGCAGCCTTAACAGCAAATGATACGCTGAACGGTAACCCTGTAATAATTGGTACTTCAGCTGGACAAGTAACATTAACAGC
>NZ_LIAC01000036.1:0-977 GCF_002210235.1 Flavobacterium sp. NLM | reverse complement strand
ACTTGGACGGTAAAAGATGACTGCGGAAATACTTCTGATACTTTCACACAAATCATTACAATTCAGGATACAACTGCACCGACTTGGACTACACAAAGTGGCTCTTTAAACCAAACTATCGAATGCAGTAATGCGGAAGCTTTAACTTCAGCACAAGCCTTATTCCCAACTGCTTCTGATTTATGTGATGCAGATGTTTCAAATATCACTAAAATAAGCGGACAATTTGTGGCTTCTGAAGGATGCACAAATTCTGGAACTTATACTAACACCTGGACAGTAAAAGACGATTGTGGAAATACTTCTGATACTTTCACACAAATAATTACCATTCAGGATACTACTGCTCCAGCATGGACAACTCAGGCAGGTTCTCTAAACCAGACTGTTGAATGCAGTGATACTTCAGGATTGGATGCCGCACAGGCGTTATTCCCAACCGCTTCTGATTTATGCAATGCTGATGTTTCAAATATCACTAAAGTAAGCGGACAGTTCATAGCTTCTGAAGGATGCGCAAATTCTGGAACTTACACTAATACCTGGACAGTAAAAGATGATTGTGGAAATATTTCTGATACTTTCACACAAGTAATAACAATTCAAGATACAACTGCTCCAGCATGGACAACTCAGGCAGGTTCTCTAAACCAGACTATTGAATGCAGTAATGCTGAAGCTTTAACTTCGGCTCAGGCGTTATTCCCTTCAGCTTCTGATTTATGCGATGCTGATGTTTCGAATATGACTAAAATAAGCGGACAATTTGTGGCTTCTGAAGGATGCACAAATTCTGGAACTTATACTAACACCTGGACAGTAAAAGACGATTGTGGAAATACTTCTGATACTTTCACACAAATAATTACCATTCAGGATACAACTGCTCCAACATGGACAACACAAGCGGGTTCTTTAAACCAAACTATCGAATGCAGTAATGCTGAAGCTTTAACTTCGGCGCAAGCCTTATTCCC
>NZ_LIAC01000035.1:0-940 GCF_002210235.1 Flavobacterium sp. NLM | reverse complement strand
GTTAGATTAGCAGTTGCCGTAAGTGTAACTGATCCTGGAACGCCAACTACAACAGATGCAACACAAGATTTCTGTTTAGTTGATGCACCAACAGTTGCGAATATTCAGGTAAACACACCAGCGGTAGGCACAATAGTTTGGTATACAGCTGCCACAGGTGGAACAGCAATCGCTTCTACGACAGCTTTGACTACAGGTACTTATTATGCATCAATTTTTAACGGAACAACAAATTGTGAAAGTGCGGTAAGATTAGCTGTTGCAGTAAGCGTGACTGATCCGGGAACACCAACCACTACAGATGCAACTCAGGATTTCTGTTTAGTTGATGCGCCAACTGTTGCCAATATTCAGGTTAACACACCAGCGGCAGGCACAATAGTTTGGTATACAGCTGCGACAGGCGGAACAGCAGTTCCAGCAACAACGGCTTTGGCAACAGGAACATATTATGCTTCAATTCTAAATCCAACAACAAACTGCGAAAGCAGTGTTAGATTAGCAGTTGCCGTAAGTGTAACCGATCCTGGAACACCAACCACTACAGATGCCACACAAGATTTCTGTTTAGTTGATGCACCAACCGTTGCTAATATTCAGGTAAACACACCAGCGGTAGGCACAATAGTTTGGTATACAGCTGCCACAGGTGGAACAGCAATTCCAGCTACAACAGCTTTAGCAACAGGTACATATTACGCTTCAATATTAGATCCAGCAACAAACTGTGAAAGCAATGTTAGATTAGCAGTTGCAGTAAGTGTAACAGATCCGGGAACACCAACTACTACAGATGCATCACAAGACTTCTGTTTAATTGATGCACCAACCGTTGCTAATATTCAGGTAAACACGCCAGCGACAGGCACAATAGTTTGGTACACAGCTGCGACAGGAGGAATAGCAGTTCCAACAACAACAGCTTTAGTAACAGGAAACT
>NZ_LIAC01000034.1:0-1162 GCF_002210235.1 Flavobacterium sp. NLM | reverse complement strand
TTAAAGCTTCAGCATTACTGCACTCAACAGTTTGGTTTAAAGAACCAGCCTGCGTTGTCCAAGTTGGTGCAGTAGTATCCTGAATTGTAATAATTTGCGTGAAAGTATCAGAAGTATTTCCGCAGTCATCTTTTACAGTCCAGGTATTGGTATAAGTTCCAGAATTTGAACATCCTTCAGAAGCAGTAAACTGTCCGCTTATTTTAGTAATATTCGAAACATCAGTATCACATAAATCAGAAGCTGTTGGAAATAAGGCTTGTGCTGAAGTCAAAGCTTCCGCATTACTGCATTCGATAGTTTGGTTTAAAGAACCAGCCTGCGTTGTCCAAGCTGGTGCAGTTGTATCTTGAATTGTAATTACTTGCGTGAAAGTATCAGAAGTATTTCCACAATCGTCTTTTACTGTCCAAGTGTTTGTGTAAGTTCCAAAATTTGCGCATCCTTCAGAAGCAACAAACTGTCCGCTTACTTTAGTAATATTCGAAACATCAGTATCACAGGAATCAGAAGCTGCAGGGAATAAGGCTTGCGCCGAAGCCAAAGCTTCAGCATTACTGCACTCAATAGTTTGGTTTAAAGAGCCACTTTGTGTAGTCCAAGTTGGAGATGTTGTATCTTGAATAGTAATAATCTGCGTAAAAGTATCAGAAGTATTTCCGCAGTCATCTTTTACCGTCCAAGTGTTGGTATAAGTTCCAGAATTTCCACATCGTTCAGAAGCCACAAATTGCCCGCTTACTTTAGTAATATTCGAAACATCAGCATCACATAAATCAGAAGCAGTTGGGAATAAGGCTTGAGCCGAAGTTAAAGCTTCTTGATTGCTGCATTCGATAGTCTGATTTAAAGAACCAGCCTGTGTTGTCCAAGTCGGAGCAGTAGTATCCTGAATTGTAATTACTTGAGTGAAAGTATCAGAAGTATTTCCACAATCGTCTTTTACTGTCCAAGTGTTAGTATAAGTTCCAGAATTTGAACATCCTTCAGAAGCAACGAACTGCCCGCTTACTTTAGTAATATTCGAAACATTAGCATCACATAAATCAGAAGCAGTTGGGAATAAGGCTTGAGCCGAAGTTAAAGCTTCAGCATTACTGCACTCAACAGTTTGGTTTAAAGAGCCAGCTTGTGTTGTCCAGGTTGGAGCAGTTGTATCCTG
>NZ_LIAC01000033.1:0-1951 GCF_002210235.1 Flavobacterium sp. NLM | reverse complement strand
ATTGCTGTTCCACCTGTGGCAGCTGTATACCAAACTATTGTGCCTACCGCTGGTGTGTTTACCTGAATATTCGCAACTGTTGGTGCATCAACTAAACAGAAATCTTGTGTTGCATCTGTTGTAGTTGGCGTTCCAGGATCAGTTACACTTACGGCAACTGCTAATCTAACATTACTTTCGCAGTTTGTTGCTGGATTTAGAATTGAAGCGTAATAATTTCCTGTTACTAATGCTGTTGTTGCTGGAACTGCTGTTCCGCCTGTGGCAGCTGTATACCAAACTATTGTGCCAACGGCTGGTGTATTTACCTGAATATTAGCAACTGTTGGTGCATCAACTAAACAGAAATCTTGTGTAGCATCTGTAGTTGTTGGTGTTCCAGGATCTGTTACACTTACAGCAACTGCCAATCTAACATTGCTTTCGCAGTTTGTTGTTGGATTTAGAATTGAAGCGTAATATGTTCCCGTTACTAATGCTGTTGTAGTAGGAACTGCTGTTCCTCCTGTAGCAGCTGTGTACCAAACTATATTAGTTTCATTAACTTGAATATTGGCAACTGTCGGAGCGTCAACTAAACAGAAATCCTGAGTGGCATCTGTTGTGGTTGGTGTTCCAGGATCAGTTACACTTACAGCAACTGCTAATCTAACATTGCTTTCGCAGTTTGTTGCTGGATTTAGAATTGAAGCGTAATAGTTTCCTGTCACTAAAGCTGTTGTAGTTGGAATCGCTGTTCCGCCTGTGGCAGTCGTGTACCAAACTATTGTTCCTGTTACTGGTGTATTTACCTGAATGTCAGCAACGGTTGGTGCATCAACTAAACAGAAATCTTGTGTTGCATCTGTAGTTGTTGGTGTTCCAGGATCAGTTACGTTTACTGCAACTGCTAATCTAACATTGCTTTCGCAGTTTGTTGTTGGATTTAGAATCGAAGCATAATAATTTCCTGTTGTTAAAGCTGTTGTTGAAGGAATCGCTGTTCCGCCTGTAGCAGCCGTATACCAAACTATTGTTCCAACAGCTGGTGTGTTAACCTGAATGTCGGCAACTGTTGGTGCATCAACTAAACAGAAGTCTTGTGTAGCATCTGTTGTCGTTGGTGTTCCCGGATCTGTTACACTTACCGCAATTGCTAATCTAACATTGCTTTCGCAATTTGTTGTTGGATTTAGAATTGAAGCGTAGTAGTTTCCTGTTAACAATGCTGTTGTTGTTGGAATCGCTGTTCCGCCTGTGGCAGCTGTGTACCAAACTATTGTTCCTGTTACTGGTGTATTTACCTGAATATTAGCAAAAGTTGGTGCATCAACCAAACAGAAATCTTGTGTTGCATCTGTTGTAGTTGGAGTTCCCGGATCGGTTACACTTACTGCAACAGCTAATCTAACATTGCTTTCACAATTTGTTGTTGGATCTAGAATTGAAGCATAGTATGTTCCTGTTACCAATGCTGTTGTTGCCGGAACTGTTGTTCCACCTGTAGCAGCTGTATACCAAACTATTGTACCTACTGCTGGTGTATTTACCTGAATGTTAGCAACCGTTGGCGCATCAACTAAACAGAAATCTTGTGTTGCATCTGTAGTTGTTGGTGTTCCAGGATCTGTTACACTTACCGCAATTGCTAATCTAACGTTGCTTTCGCAGTTTGTTGTTGGATTTAGAATAGAAGCGTAATATGTTCCTGTTACTAATGCTGTCGTTGTTGTTGGAATCGCTGTTCCGCCTGTAGCAGCTGTATACCAAACTATGGTTCCTACTGCTGGTGTATTTACCTGAATGTCGGCAATTGTCGGCGTATCAATTAAACAGAAATCTTGTGTTGCATCTGTAGTAGTTGGTGTACCCGGATCAGTTACGCTTACTGCAACTGCTAATCTAACATTGCTCTCGCAGTTGGTTGTCGGATTTAGAATTGAAGCATAATAATTTCCTGTTTTTGTTAATC
>NZ_LIAC01000032.1:0-5821 GCF_002210235.1 Flavobacterium sp. NLM | reverse complement strand
GCAGTGCGTCTTATGCGCAAAGTATAACAAACGTGAATATTGGACGTAGTCGTACTGTTGTGCACCTCTACACAAAATTGGAAATGAATATTTCTTCGACAAAAAATAACCACAAAGCATATCGTAGAGACGCACAGCAGTGCGTCTTATGCGCAAAGTATAACAAACGTAAATACTAGACGTAGACGCACTGCTGTGCGTCTCTACGGAAAATTGGGACGAATTATTAAAATTTTCGACCAAAAAATACACAAAGCATATCGTAGAGACGCACAGCAGTGCGTCTTATGCGCAAACTAAAAAAAACAAAAAGCTCCAATTTTCATTGGAGCTTTTTTTAATGTATAATATACATTTTTTCTAATCTTACAAATTAAATGTTAAAATAAATTCATTTACATTTACTACTTAATATAACAAATACCAATAATGAAAACACCAAAAATCTTATTTCTATTTTTACTTTTAGCATTAAACAGCTGTTCAAGCGATGACAACGAAAACCCTGAAGAACCGGAAACATCAAAATTTGCAATGACAGCAAAAGTTGACGGTACTTTATGGGAAATGCAAAATCCGTTTGGATCAGATTATGCTACAAAAACATTATTTGATATGTATCCTGCAGAAGAATACATTCTTTTACAAGGAAGAAACAAAAATTTTGTAGATGAAATTAGACTTTACATTAAAAGAAGCGATCTAAAAGTTGGTACATATCCTATAACAAAAAACACTTTTGACGCTTCTAAAACACAAGTTGAAATCTCATTTAACACTAAAGGAAAAAGTCAATATCCTGTTAATGGTTCAGTATCAATTACAGCGATTGACTTAACTGCTAAAAAAGTAACCGGAACATTTTCATTTAATTGTGTAGATGATGATGATGAACCAATTAGCGCTGCTAATCCTGTTACAACAAAAGTAACCGATGGTACTTTTAGCTACAGATATGATGTACCAGAGAAATAATTCTGATATATTTCCATATAAAAAAGCTCCTTTATAATGGGAGCTTTTTTATTTTAATCCTATCGTGAATACTGGATGTAGACGCACTGCTGTGCGCCTCTACAGAAAATTGGGATGAATATTTTCTCAACAACAAATAACACAAAGCATATCGTAGAGACGCACAGCAGTGCGTCTTATGCGCAAAGTAAATAACAGAGCTTGAATACTGGGCGTAGACGCACTGCTGTGCGTCTCTACAGAAAATTGAAATGAATATTTTCTTCATGCGCAAAGTATAGAAAAAGTGAATACTGGGCGTAGGCGCACTGCTGTGCGCCTCTACAGAAAATTGGGATGAATATATATTTTATTCAACAAACAAATACACAAAGCATATCGTAGAGGCGCACAGCAGTGCGTCTTATGTGCAAAGTAAAAAAGAAAAAAGCTCCAATTTACATTGGAGCTTTTTTGTTATAATAGAATCTGAGCTTATTTACTCAAATACATTTTTCTTCTAGAGTACAATTCGTAGAATTGATCATCTTTTAAGTCATCAATAAACAAGATGCTTTCTCCTGTTGATTTCATTTCTGGTCCTAACGCTTTGTTTACGTTCGGGAATTTGCTGAAAGAGAAAACCGGTTGTTTGATTGCGTATCCTTTTAATTGCGGATTAAAATCAAAGTCAGTTACTTTACTATGACCTAACATTACTTTAGTAGCGTAGTTTACATAAGGCTCTCCGTAAGCTTTTGCAATAAACGGAACCGTTCTTGAAGCTCTTGGGTTTGCTTCGATAATATAAACCGTATCATCTTTTATCGCAAACTGAATATTGATCAAACCAACTGTTTTTAAAGCTCTTGCAATTTTATGCGTATGATCTTTAATTTGCTGCATTACGAATTCTCCTAAGTTAAAAGGAGGCAATGTTGCATTACTATCTCCAGAGTGAACTCCGCAAGGTTCGATATGCTCCATAATTCCTATGATGTACACATTTCCGTCTGCATCACAAATCGCATCCGCTTCGGCTTCAATTGCTCCGGCTAAGTAGTGATCTAAAAGTAATTTGTTTCCTGGAATTGTTTTCAACAAATCGATAACGTGCTCTTCAAGCTCTTTTTTGTTGATTACAATTTTCATTCCCTGACCTCCTAATACATAAGAAGGACGAATTAAAAGCGGGAAATCTAAACTATCCGCTAATTTTGAAGCTTCGTCTGCCGTTTCAGCGATTCCGAATCTTGGGAAAGGAATATGTAATTCTGTCAATAAATCTGAGAATCTTCCTCTGTCTTCTGCTAAGTCAAGTGCATCAAAACTAGTTCCGATGATTTTTACACCGTATTTAGATAATTTATCAGCTAATTTAAGAGCCGTCTGACCACCAAGCTGAACGATTACACCTTCTGGTTTTTCGTGCTGAATGATGTCATAAATATGCTCCCAGAAAACTGGTTCGAAGTATAGTTTATCAGCCGTATCAAAATCTGTTGAAACTGTTTCAGGATTACAGTTAATCATGATTGTTTCGTAACCACATTCTTTTGCTGCTAAAACTCCGTGTACACAAGAATAATCAAACTCAATTCCCTGCCCAATTCTGTTTGGTCCTGAACCTAAAACGATGACTTTCTTTTTATCTGTTACGATACTTTCATTATCCACAAAACGTTCTCCGTTTGCTTTTTCGATTTCTGCTTCAAAAGTGGAGTAGTAATAAGGAGTTTTTGCTTTAAATTCAGCCGCACACGTATCAACCAGTTTAAATACACGGTTGATGTTTTTCTCCATACGTAAAGAATGTACTTCACTTTCCAGACAGTTCATCATGTGAGCTAATTGTCTGTCGGCGAAACCTTTTTGTTTGGCTTCAAGTAATAATTCTTTAGGAAGGTTTGAAACTTTATAGTTCGAAATTTCTTTTTCCAGAACATAAAGTTCTTCATATTGTTTTAAGAACCACATGTCGATTCTTGTAATTTCATGAATTCTGCTCAACGGAATTCCCATTGCGATGGCATCATAAATTACAAAAACTCTGTCCCAGCTTGCATACGTAAGCTTTTCGATGATTTGTTCGTAATCTTTATATCCTTTTCCGTCAGCTCCTAGACCGTTTCTTTTAATTTCTAAAGATTGGGTTGCTTTATGAAGCGCTTCCTGAAAAGAACGTCCAATTCCCATAACCTCACCTACAGATTTCATCTGAAGACCTAAAGTTCTGTCTGATCCTTCAAATTTATCGAAGTTCCAACGTGGTATTTTTACGATTACATAATCTAAAGTTGGCTCAAAAAGAGCCGAAGTCGATTTTGTAATTTGGTTTTGTAATTCATCTAAGTTATATCCTAAAGCCAGTTTAGAAGCAATTTTTGCAATTGGATAACCTGTTGCTTTTGATGCTAAAGCTGATGAACGAGATACACGAGGGTTAATCTCGATGGCTACGATATCTTCTTTATCATCTGGAGAAACTGCGAATTGTACGTTACATCCTCCAGCAAAATTTCCGATACTTCTCATCATTAAAATTGCGTAGTCACGTAATTTCTGGAAAGTTGTATCAGATAAGGTCATTGCCGGCGCAACGGTAATCGAATCTCCTGTGTGGATTCCCATTGGGTCCATATTTTCGATAGAACAAATAATGACAACATTATCGTTTTTATCTCTTAAAAGCTCTAATTCGTACTCTTTCCATCCCATTAAAGCTTTATCAATTAAAACTTCGTGAATTGGAGACGCTTCAAGTCCGCGGGTTAAAAGCTCATCAAAATCTTCTTTTTTGTAAACTACCGCTGCTCCTGTTCCACCAAGTGTAAACGATGGACGAATTACAAGCGGAAAACCAAATTCCTGTGCAATTTCTTTTCCTTCTAAGTATGAAGTAGCTGTTTTTGCAGGTGCAGTTGGTACATTTATTCTTTCTAAAAGCTGTTTAAACTGCTCTCTGTCTTCGGTAATATTAATTGCATTTACATCAACTCCTATTAATCTTACTCCGAAATCCTGCCAGATTCCTTTTTCTTCAGCTTCCAGACACAAGTTCAAAGCCGTCTGCCCTCCCATTGTTGGCAAAACTGCATCAATTTGCGGGTGTTCCTTCAGAATTTCAATAATCGATTTAGTAGTTAATGGTTTCAAATAAATATGATCGGCCATAGATGGGTCGGTCATAATTGTCGCTGGATTGGAGTTAATTAAGATAACTTCAATTCCCTCTTCACGAATCGAACGTGCAGATTGAGATCCTGCATAATCGAATTCGCAAGCTTGACCAATAACAATAGGTCCCGAACCTATTATTAAAACTGATTTAATTGATGTGTCTTTAGGCATTTTGTATGTATTGTGTAGTTATATAAAAGTATTTTAAAAAACATTCTTAGTGTACTAAAAACTAGAATGTTGAGAAAATTTTTACCGACAAGGTATAAAAAAAGGCGATACTAAAAAAGTAATCGCCTTATGTATGTTTATACAAACATTATTTTTTGTGTCTAGGTTCGCTAGAAACAGTCAATTTATGTCTTCCTTTTGCTCTTCTACGCGCTAGAACTTTTCTTCCATTCGCAGAAGCCATTCTGTCCATAAATCCGTGCTTATTTCTTCTTTTTCTTTTCGATGGTTGAAATGTTCTTTTGCTCATTGCTTTGTATCTTTAAAATGGTGTCTATTATCTGTTTTTCTGTTTTTGAATTCCGTTGCTCAAAAACCGAGTGCAAATATACAAAGACTTTTTTTTCTGGCAAGTAGTTTTATAAAAATATTTTTAATTCATTTTACTATATTTGCAATCACAAATTTACATGAATTATGTTTAATAAAATTATCAAACTTATTTTGGCCGGACTTCTTATAATAGCTGGCGTTTGGCAAATTGTAGACAAAGAAACCGGTAATGGTATCTTCCTTATATTATTGTCTGCAATTCCTATTTTTCTTTATTTTAAAAATGAATTTATCCTTTTAGCCTTTCTTAAATTAAGAAAACAAGACTTCGAAGGGGCTAAAAAATGGTTAGCATACATCAAAAATCCAGAAACTGCTTTAGTAAGAAAACAACAAGGATATTTTAATTACCTTCACGGTATCATGCTTTCGCAGACTAATTTAATTCAGGCTGAGAAACATTTCAAAAAAGCGATCGAGCTTGGACTATCAATGGATATGGATCTTGCTGTAGCTAAATTAAACCTTGCCGGAGTAGCAATGTCACGCCGCAGAAAACTGGAAGCTACTAATTTATTAGCCGAAGCTAAAAAATTAGACAAACAAGGAATGCTGAAAGAGCAAATCTCGATGATGAAAGAACAAATGAAGAAAATCTAACGATTTTTAAATTACAATATTTTAAATCCCAAATTCCAAAAAGAGTTTGGGATTTTTTTATTTTAGATTTCTGAGTTTAGATTTTAGATTTTTTGCTCCTTATAAAAATATCAGATACAGTTTGTCATCCTGAACACCAGTGTTAACCACACAGTTTGTCATTGCGAGGAACGAGAAATCTGCGCAAGAAGCTCGACAAAGATTAGCGATATACTTTATGCGCATTTTTTTTTCATCCTGAGGAACGAAGGATCGCACTCACTGATCGACAAAGATTGGCGATTTAGTTTGTGGAGTTACTTGCGCAGATCCCTCGTTCCTCGGGATGACAAGATTGTGGGGAAAAGTTTTTGCATCTTTTGTGTCATTTCGACCGAAGGGAGAAATCTGCGCAAGAAGCTCGACAAAGATTGGCGATTTAGTTTGTGGAGTTACTTGCGCAGATCCCTCGTTCCTCGGGATGACAAGATTGGGTGAAGATTCTGTAACCGTACAGTTTGTCATCCTGAGCGAAGTCGAAGGA
>NZ_LIAC01000031.1:0-14393 GCF_002210235.1 Flavobacterium sp. NLM | reverse complement strand
GTAGGAACGTTTGATATGCCAGATTATAAAAAACGATATCAAAATCAAACGTTCCTACGGAACGTAAACAATAATAACAATATAATTTTTCTACCGACGAGATGTTCCTACGGAACAGAGAAAACTTGTTACTTTTTGATATTCAATTATCATTCCGTTAGGAATGTTTCATCGGTAGAAAAAAAATAACGATTCACCGCATTTTACGTTCCGTAGGAACGTTTGATATATTAGATTATTAAAACGATGTCAAAATCAAACATTCCTACGGAACGTAAACGATGATAATAATATAATTTTTCTACCGACGAGATGTTCCTACGGAACAAAATTTAAAAAGGGCTGTTTCGATTTTGAGACAGCCCTTTTTTATTGTTTTTCAAATTTAAATTCACCCATTCTTCAAATGCTTCGCACGCAATCTGCTTAAAAATTCAGGCGTAATTCCTAAATAAGAAGCGATATATTGCTGCGAAACCCTTTGCGAAATTGTTGGATAACGCGTAACAAACTCAATATACTGATCCATTGCCGTTGAAGAAACGGTTTTAAACAATCTCTTTTGCAATTTCGATAAATGCCTTTGAATCATCAATCGGAACATTCTTTCTAACTGCGGAACTTCGTTAATTAAATTTTCTTTAGACTGACGGGTTAAAACCAATAATTCGCAATCTTCAAGCGTTTCAATATACATATCACTCGGAATCTGGTCTTCAAAACTGGTAATATCACTTACCCACCAATCTTCGGTTGCAAATTGCAGCGTTAATTCAATTCCTGCATCATCAATAAAATATTCGCGAATACAGCCTTTATTAATATAAGCTTCAAAATTGCATACTTCGCCAGCCTGCAGTAAGATTGTTTTTTTCGGAACCAGCCTCAATTCCAGACTGTTTTCAAAAATTTTAATTTCTTTTTCAGAAAGACGGACAGACCTTGAAAGATATTCTCGTATTTTTTGAAACATTGTTTTACTGATTTACAAGATGTAAATATAAGATGATTTATTTAACTCATTGAATGTAATAATTTAAACACATAGAAACATAGGTTTTGTTATTGTTAAAGGCGTTTCACTTTCATTAACAAACATAGTCTATGTGTAAATGATGTGTCATTTATTTTAATCTTTTTCAACTTGAATATGAAATCTATGTTTCTATGTGTTTAATAAAAATTTTATTTATTATAATTTCTTGATCTAGTTTAAGAAATTAGGAAACAAAATATTTCATCTTTGAAATCCCTAGCATTTTATAAATCAAAATAATGAATGATCAAATTCTACACTTAAGAATTGCTTTAGCTTTGTTGGCTATTGAAGATCTGATCCCCAGCTACATGGACGTTCAGGAAGACAAAGTAATTTCAAACGGAAATGTAGCCGTATGTATTATTGACGAAGAAGGAACCGTTTATGGTCGTATGTACGGAAATGATAAAGCCAGAAAAAGACAATCGTATAAAATTGCGTGGACAAAAGCAAGTCAGGTTTGGCTTACCGGAGTAAAAACAGGAGATTATGAAAAATTGGTTTTTAATAATATTGTAGATGAAAACGCTAACGGAATTGAAGCTCCAGATCTTATTGGCTGGCAGGGCGGACAACCTTTAACTTTATCTGACGGAACAAAACTTTCTGTTGGTTTTAGCGGCTTTAGAGGCGTTAGTGATTTAGAAATTGTAATAAAAGCATTCAAAAAAATATAATAACCAGCTCGTTTATCTGTAACATTTTTTTAAACACATAGAAACATAGATTTATAGTATTTAAATAAAAAGATTAAAATAAATGACACATCATTTAAACATAGCCAGTGCTTGTTACTGCAAGTGAAACGTCTTTTTTAGATTTATAAAAACTATGTTTCTATGTGTTTAATTAAATTGCACCACAGAACAAAAAATTAAAATAAAAACATGAGTTACACACCTGATTCAAACCGATATCAAAAAATGGAATACCGCCGCAGCGGTAAAAGCGGATTAATGCTTCCTGCCCTTTCTCTTGGGTTGTGGCACAACTTTGGCGCGATTGACAATATCGAAAACGCCCGTAAAATATTGCATACTGCATTTGATAATGGTATAAGTCACTTTGATTTGGCCAATAATTATGGTCCGCCGGCGGGATCTGCAGAGCAGACTTTTGGTCAATTATTTAAAGAAGATTTCAAACCTTTCCGTGATGAACTTGTGATTTCTACCAAAGCTGGATGGCCTATGTGGGATGGCCCTTACGGCGATTGGGGATCAAAAAAACATTTAGTTGCGAGTTTAGATCAGAGTCTTTCCCGCCTCGGATTAGATTATGTTGATATTTTTTATCATCACAGACCAGATCCAAATACGCCATTAGAAGAAACTATGGCAGCACTTGACTTAATTGTACGTCAGGGAAAAGCACTTTATGTGGGAATTTCGAGCTACAGCCCGGAAGAAACTCAAAATGCAATTAAAATTTTGAAAGAATTAGGTACACCTTGCTTAATTCATCAGCCTAAATATTCAATGCTGGAACGCACTATTGAACACGGTTTACTGGATGTTCTGGAAACTAACGGAGTTGGCGGAATCGCTTTTTCTCCTTTGGCACAAGGACTTCTTACCAATAAATATTTAAACGGAATTCCGGAAAATTCAAGAGCAAACGCACATCGCGGAAACGGAGCAATTGAAGAAGATGCAATTACGCCGGAAAATATTGCAAAAGTTCGTCTGCTAAATGAAATGGCATTAGAACGCGGGCAAAGTCTGGCACAAATGGCTTTGTCATGGGTTTTAAAAGATAACAGAATTAGTTCAGTTATCATTGGCGCAAGCAAACTGGAGCAGGTTTTAGACTCTGTTGGATGTCTTAAAAACACAGCTTTTTCTGCTGATGAACTTCAGAAAATTGATAACATTCTAGCATAAAACGACACTAACTATTTAACCATAATTATGAAAACATACCAAATAAATGCATGCCTGACCATCATGTTATCTGGTTTTCTGGCGGCAAGTTTAACGGCGCAGAAAAAGCAGACTAAAGCTGTCGATTATAAAAGTGTAACAGTTTTTGTAACGGCAAAAAACACCGAAAATAAATTAACAAAAACCGAAACTTTATCGTTTTTTGATAAACCTCAGCCAACAGAAAAAGAAACTTCTGTTTTTGTTGATCCTTCAAAAACCTATCAAACTCTGCTTGGAATTGGCGGTGCACTTACTGACGCTTCCGCAGAAGTTTTTTACGCACTTCCAAAAGATAAACAAGAAGAAATCCTGACAGCTTATTACGATAAAGACAAAGGAATTGGTTATACTCTGGCACGTACGAATATGCAAAGCTGTGATTTCTCCAGTGATATTTACAGTTATATTGCGGAAGGTGACAAAGATTTAAAAACCTTTGATATCAGCCACGACAGGAAATACAGAATTCCGTTAATTAAAGAAGCGATTGCAAAAGCCGGAGGAAAATTAACTTTATACGCTTCGCCTTGGAGTCCGCCGGCGTGGATGAAAACCAATAATAATGTTTTGCAGGGCGGAACTTTAAAACCGGAATATCACCAAAGCTGGGCTAACTTTTTTGTAAAATTTATTAATGAATACGAAAAAGAAGGAATTCCTATTTGGGGTTATACCGTTCAAAATGAGCCAATGGCGGTTCAAAAATGGGAATCGTGCATTTTTACTGCGGAGGAAGAACGTGATTTTATCAAAAACTTTCTTGGGCCAACGATGCAAAAAGCCGGATTGTCTAAAAAGAAACTGATTATGTGGGATCACAATCGTGATTTAATGTATCAGCGTGTAAGCACGGTTTTAGAAGATAAAGATGCTGCAAAATATGTTTGGGGAGTTGGATATCACTGGTACGAAGACTGGATGAAAAACGGAATGAACTTTGAAGGCGAACGCCGCGTTGCAGAAGCTTTTCCAGACAAACCGCTTATTCTTACGGAAGGCTGTGCGGCAGATTTTGATCAAAAATTACTAACAGAATGGAGTTACGGTGAAAAATACGGAATGTCGATGATTAACGATTTCAATATTGGAACGGTTGCCTGGACAGACTGGAATATTTTACTGGATGAAAGAGGCGGACCAAATCACGTTCAAAACTTCTGCATGTCTCCTATTCACGCTGATTTAAAAACCGGAAAACTGATTTACACGAACGGATATTATTATTTAGGACATTTTTCTAAATTCATTAAACCGGGTGCAAAACGTGTGGCTTGTAATTCGAGCAGTAATAAATTGTTGTCGACCGCTTTTGTAAATCAGGATAATAATCTTGAAGTTGTCGTAATGAACCAAACTGATAATGACGTAGAATATTTTCTATGGATAAAAGGAAAAGCTTCAAAAATTACGAGTTTGGCACATTCTATCGCAACTTTAGAAATACGTTAATGCTAAAATTGACTACTATGAAAAAAGTATTATTATTTCTGAATGCTTTCGTTTTGATGAATGGTATTTCGACGTTTGCACAAACATCGGCTGAAAAGCCAAAATCTTTTAAAACACAGCAAATTCCAGGAAAAATAGAATGCGAATTTTATGATTTAGGAGGCGAAGATGTTGCGTATCACGATACGGATGAGGTTAATAACGGAAGCGGAAAACTGAATCCCGTAAACGGAAATCCGTTAAACGAGTTCCGATTAAAAGAAGGTGTTGATATTTCGTATACCAAAACAGACAGCATTGACGATACGCCTTATACCAAAGTTCCAATTAAGATGAAACAGCTTTACGTAGGCTGGACGCAGCCAACAGAATGGATTAATTATACGGTTGAGGTTAAAAAATCCGGCACTTATAAAATTGGTGTTTTATATACGGCAAACGGCGATGGAACAATTTCTATTGCTGTAAACGGAAAAGATGCTACCGGAAATATGAAAATTATTTCAACGTACGATGATAAAGATCCTGTTGCCTGGAGACAATGGCATCATTGGAACAGTTCTGAAAATATTGGTACAATTAAATTAGAAAAAGGAAAGCAATTACTCACTTTACATATCGTAGAAAACGGTAATATGAATTTAGATTATTTGACCTTTACGCCCAATTAATAATGATTTATGATTAGTTAACTTGATTTGGCCGCATGATTCAAACCAAATTGTGCGGTCATTTTTTTTATAACTTTTCGAAGTAAAGATAATTGGTACTGCTGCTTACATCGCGCAATCTAATCTGCGAATTATTAAATTCAAACAATTTCCAGCTGTTGTTCAATTTACTTAATAACGCGGAACTGAAAGTCAGTTTTAATTCCCTAACATTATTTTGTACGCTGCTTTCCCATTGGCCTGTTTCTGAAGTTCCGCCTTTTGTAGCCACTACAGAGTTATCACTTTTAAACACAAATGAATAACCGCTGTAAGAGGAAGTTTTTTCAGAATCATCAAAATAATACGGAATATCCCAGGAACCTTTTGTAATTACTTCATTCAAATCAAGGGTTACAATATTGTTTTCAGGACAATAATCAATCGCATATTTTATAGCATTTTCGAAATCTAAATTATTATTAATAGTTTTCGTTTGACCATGATAATCAACTATCGAAATTGGATATTTTAAAGAAATATACTGACTCGGATTCAAATTTTTAATAAAATTAAAAAAAGCCTGATCGCTTATAATCGATTGGGAACTTCCTATTTGATTAGCGCTGTTATAAATATTTATTGTTATAGGATAATTGATATTCAGTCCGTTAATTTTAGATAAAAGATCAGGATATTGATTCCAGTAATCAATTAAAGAATCAAAATCAGCTTCATTTGGAATCAGTTTTTGGATGTAATTATAATAAACCATCGTTACCGGAAAATCTATTTTTACAATATCGTCATCATAATTATTTGCATTGATATTGTCTATTACTTTTTGATAATCGGCAGTAGTATTAACGGCAATTTGAGTATTATTTACGGTAACCGTGTAAGGTAGTTTTATAGTACAATAAGTAGAACCGTCAATTACATTATCCTGCACGGTTGGGACCATGGCAACCCTTTGCAGATAAGACGTAAGCGGAGAAGCATTTGTAATTGTTCCTTGCCCACTATCACCCTGATCGTCAGGCGATTCATTTTGACAAGATAACAAAAACAGGAAAACTGCTGCTAGTGATAAATATTTTTTAAAAGGGAACATATTTATATTTTTACAAAGGTAATAAAATTTAAGAAACTGCTTTTTAATAAATTCTCGATCAAGGAGTTTGAATTGTTTTTTCATTTTTAATTATCATACGAAATTTCATTTCATACTACTATAAAACAATCTGCATTGCTTTTACCCTACTTAAAGTAAAAACAAATACTTTTGCATCATACCAATCACAAATATAAATGCCAACTAAGAACCAATCAGATACTTGCGATGAAATAATTTTTTCGTCTTTTTTCAAAAGTCATGTAAAAGCACTTCGAAATTTTCTTTTTTACAAATTTGGCAATATCAATCAGGCAGAAGATGTGGCGCAGGAAGCATTTGTAAAACTTTGGCAAAATTGTGCATCTGTACCGCTGGAAAAAGCAAAATCTTACGTATATACAATTGCCAACAACAGCAGTCTCAACGAAATTGCACACCAAAAAGTGGTTTTGAAATACGAAAAAAACTTCACGGGTTTAGACAAAACAAATGAAAGTCCCGAATATATTCTGGAAGAAAAACAATTTCAGGCCAAACTTTTAAAAGCCATAGAAAATTTAAACGAAAAGCAGCGTGAAGCTTTTTTAATGCATAGAATTGACGGAAAAAAATACAGCGAAATTGCCTTAGAATTAAATATCAGCGTAAAGGCAGTAGAAAAGCGCATTCATCTCGCTTTATTAAGCCTGCGTAAAGAAATTGATTTATAAAAGTAGGGTAAATTTAGTTTTAATTGTTTTAATAATATAGTACAGTACAATGAAAAAAGATCGCTTATTAGCAAAATGGCTCAACGATGATTTATCTCCGGATGAATTGGCTGAATTTGAAGCAAGTCCCGATTTTGAAAAATACCGAAAAATTAAAGATTATACAGCTCATTTAGAGGTAGGTGATTTGGATGAAAATGCGATGCTGTCGAACATTTTGAGTCAGAAAAAAGCGACTCCAAAAGTAGTTCCACTATACAAAAAATGGGCGTTTAGAGCGGCGGCCATATTTGTTCTGGCACTTGGGATTACGTTTGCAATGAAGGTTTTAGTACCGCAGACAGAAACAGCAGATTTTGGAAAAAAGACCACTTTTTCATTACCTGATAATTCTGAAGTGGTATTAAATTCCGGTTCTGAAATAAATTATAAAAAATGGAACTGGGACAACAACAGACATTTAGACTTAAAAGGAGAAGCTTATTTTAGAGTAGCCAAAGGCCGAAAATTTGAAGTACAGACCAATTTAGGAAAAGTAACGGTTTTAGGAACTCAGTTTAATGTGAAAGCCAGAAAAAACAGGTTTGATGTAGTTTGTTATGAAGGGCGCGTAAAAGTAAATTATGCCAATACTCAAATTTTATTAACTCACGGACAAAGTGTTAGTTTTGAAAACGGAAAACAAATTAAGACGGTTGTAAGTTTAACGCAGCCAGAATGGATTGGCAATGAAATCGCTTTTTATAAAGAAAATATCAGAAGCATTCTTGACGAAGTTGAAAGACAATATGACATTACAATTGAATTAAATACAAAAGATACAACATCATTATTTACAGGGAAATTACCTGCTAACGATTTAAACACAGCCTTGCAGATTATTAGTACAACTTATCATTTAGAAGCTAAAAAAGCTTCAGAAAATAAAATAATTTTTGACGAAAAATAAATGTTGCTCCCCAAACAATTTCATTTTTTGTTTCTTCTGTTTTTACTTGTCCTGAATGCTTTTGCTCAGGACAAAGGAAAACTTATGCCTTTTAAAAAAATCATACTTGAAATTGAACAGCAGCATCAGATCAGTTTTAATTATACCGAAAATAATATTGCCGGACTGGAATTAATTCCGCCAAAAAAATCACTTTCTTTAGTCGAAAAGCTGGAATATCTGGCTCAAAAAACCCATTTATCTTTTGAAAACATCGACAACAAATTCATTAATATTTATAAAAAAGAGAATCAGGAACCGCTAATCTGCGGTTATGTTTTTTCTAATACAGATAAAAAACCTATTGAAAATGCCAATATTAACCTATCTAACAAAACTCAGGTTTCAACAGATGCAAACGGTTATTTTGAATTTAAAAAAGAAGACAAAAACACATTCTTAATCAGTCACATAGGATTTTTAACTAAAAAAATAACCGCTGGCAATACCGATTCTAAAGATTGTCTACAACTATTTTTAGAACCGGAAATTATGCAGCTTCAGGAAATTAAAGCGAATGCAATTCTGGCTTCGGGGATTTCAAAAAACAAAGACGGATCGTTTGAAATTAAACCCAAGAAATTTGGGATTCTTCCCGGACTTATTGAGCCCGATGCTTTGCAGACCATGCAGCAAATTCCGGGTGTAAACAGTATCGACGAAAGCGTTTCCAGCATTAACGTTCGCGGCGGCACACACGACCAGAATTTGTTTTTGTGGAATGGTATACGAATGTTTCAAACGGGACATTTTTTTGGTTTAATATCGGCATTCAATCCTAATTTGGCACATACAATTTCTATTTACAAAAATGGAAGTTCTGCTTTTTACGGAGAAAGTGTTTCCAGCGTTGTAGCGATTTCATCTACTCCGGAAACAGCTGAAAAAAACTCGTTTAGCGCAGGATTAAATATGATTAATGCTGATGTTTACGGGAAATACAATATTTCGCCAAAGGGTTATATTGAGATTTCGGCACGTAAATCAATTACTGATTTTGTTGAAACGCCTACTTACAAAGAGTATTTCAATAAAGTATTTCAAAACACAACGATCACTGATTTTTCAGATAAACAAAATGTCGATTATCACAGCGACAAAAAATTTGGTTTTTATGATGCGACGCTAAAATATGCTCAAAAAATAGGACTTAAAGATCAAATCGTTTTAGACCTTATTACGATTAAAGATAATCTGGAAGTTTTTCAAAGCGCAAAAGTTTACGACATAAACAGTTCTGAAAACAATATTTTACGTCAGCAAAATTATGGAGGAAATTTGTCGTGGAAACGAAACTGGAATAGCTTTAATACGACTAAAATTAATATTTACAATTCTGCTTACGAGCTTCGCGCGAATCAATCTACCAGCGAAGGTCAAATTGTAATTCAGGAAAATACGGTGAACAATAACGGAATTAATTTAGAGAACAATCATATCCTTAATTCTAAATTTACCATAAACGATGGGTATCAGTTTAATGAAATTGGTGTTACTAATTTAGAGCAGGTTACAAATCCGGATTTCTACCGTAAAGTAAAAGACGTTTTAAGAACTCACGCTTTAATTGCAGAAGTAAAATACAACGATACGATTTCGAGAATCTATTTTAAGGCCGGAAGCCGAATTAATTATATCGAAAAGTTCAAAAAATATATTATCGAACCGCGTGTGCAGTTTAGCTACGGCATTAGTAAAAGTTTAAATGCAGAATTGCTGGGTGAACTAAAAAGTCAAAATTCTCAACAGATTATTGATTTGCAAAAGGATTATTTCGGAATTGAAAAAAGACGCTGGATTATCTCTAACAACTCCACAATTCCTATTCAAAAAAGCAGGCAGCTGTCTTTAAATTTATCTTATATAAAAAATGACTGGCTTTTTGATATCGAAAATTTTTATAAAAAAGTAATCGGAATTACAACTTCCAGTCAGGGATTTCAAAACCAGCTAGAGTTTGTTAAAACTACGGGAGATTATGAGGTTTGGGGAACCGAAATGCTGATTCAAAAAAAAATGAACCACTTTTTGACTTGGTTAAGTTATACTTATAATCATAATAATTATCATTTTTCTAATTACGAATACCCAATTTTCCCTAACAATTTTGAGGTAATGCACACAGCATCGTGGGCAGGTATTTATGAGAAAAACAATTTTAAAATTGCTCTGGGCACAAAATGGACTTCGGGCAGACCTAAAACTTCTCCTGATAATACACAAATCGATCCTTCAAATCCTACTTTAATTTATCGTAAGCCAAACAGTGATAATCTGCATATATTTTCGCAGGTAAACTTTTCTTCAACCTATAAATGGGAAACAGCTAACGGCATTCAATACAAATTAGGGATCTCTATTTTAAATATTTTAAACAGAAGAAACGAAATCAGCGAATATTACAGAGTAAGTTCGTTGACAAATTCTATCGAAGAAGTCGAGACTTTTTCACTGCAAAGAACTCCAAACGTGAGCTTTAGGGTTTCCTACTAATTTTCTTCAAGTCGGGATTTAAAAAATCCTACATTAATTTTTCATTTTTTTTTACAAAAACTTCAATTCTTTGGTAGGGTAATCTACATCAAGGCTGTTTTACTATTGAACCCTATCAAAAAAATAAAAATGACCGCCTTACAAAACTTCAAAAAATACCACGAAGGCTATTTTATTTATGACTCTTCGTAGCATAAACTAAAACAGGAAACAAAATGCTCATTAAAGCACGATTTCCTGATGTAGAATTTTAAAACAAAACACTTTACGATTTTCTGTAAAGTTTCAATTCCCTTATCAATATCAAAATAACTTAAATTAAAAAACGATGAAATTAAAACAACTTAAATTCGCTGCGGCCCTTGTAATTACAACATTCTTTTTAAGCTGCAGTAGTGACAGTGGAGATAGTGGAGACAATGGTGGAAATAATAACCCGCCAACTCCAGAAGTTAAAAAAGAGGTCAGCCTTGCTACAAGCACTACATTAGGTTCTTACCTTGTAGATAAAGACGGAAGATCTTTATATTTTTTCTCAACAGATTCAAAAGGACAAGTATCTTGTACTGGTGACTGTGAAAAAGTTTGGCCTCCATTTTATTTAGATAATTTAACTGCAGATAAATTGGGTGCAGGATTATCATTATCAGATTTTGGAACTGTTACTGTTGGCACAAAAAAACAAGTTACTTACAAAGGATGGCCTTTATACTATTACTCCCCAAGTTCTGGAGATGATGGATATGGAAATGTAACTAATACTCCTGAAGCTGCTGGAAAAACAGGCGGGGACGGAATTGGCGGTATTTGGTTTATAGCAAAACCAGATTATTCTATCATGATTGTTCGAAGCCAGCTTGTGGGGCATGACGGTAAAAACTACAAATCAGATTATACTGTTGGAGACGGTGCTACAACGTACTTTACAGATGCTAAAGGTATTACGCTGTACACTTTTAAAAACGATAAATTCAACAAAAACAACTACACAAAAGAAGATTTTTCTAACAATGCAGTTTGGCCAATATATGAGACAGACAAAATTGTAGTTCCTTCTACTCTTGATAAAACTAAATTCTCAGTTATTACTGTATTTGGTAAATCACAATTGGTTTACAACGGATGGCCTTTATACTATTTTGGACAAGATGCAAACGTGAGAGGCGCTAACAAAGGAATTAGTTTCCCTGCTCCTGGTATTTGGCCGGTTCCTGTAAAAGATATTGCTGCTGCGGTTGCGCCATAATAATTTACTTACTAAGTGTAAATTAATTTAAACACATAGGGACATAGATTTTAGATTCTTAAAAAGGCGTTTCACTTATTTTAAATTCACAAAGCTTACTATGTGAAAGAAACGGGTTTCTTTTTTGTATCCTTTTTAAGTATAAAATCTATGTTACTATGTGTTAAATAAAAAATCAATACATAATAAATTCTGGTAAACTGCTGTAAAATTTAAATCCCAAATTGACATGAACAAACGAAAAATCACGATTTTAATCGTACTGCTTTTGGTAAGTTTTGGTCCTTACTATATCTACCAAAACATTATTTACAAAGATGCCAGAGACATCAATAATGAAAAATCAATACTTACCATTTCTGCTAAAAACTTAGAAAACCACTATGCAAAAAACGCTTTGCAGGCAGATTCAAAATACTTAAATAAAACAATTGAAATTGAAGGAACAGCCACAGAAGTTACTGATTCTTCAATGGTAATTGACGGAAAAGTATTTTGTAAAATGAATGAAATAGTAAAAACGAACTTCACCAATAAACCAATCAATATAAAAGGAAGATGTATAGGTTTTGATGATTTATTTGGAGTTGTAAAATTGGATCAATGCAGTATACAACAAAACTAAATATGAAAAAAATATTCTTAATAGCCAGCTTTTTAATCTGCTTATGTGCAAATGCCCAAGAAGATTTACTTTCCAGTCTGGACTCAACACAAGTAGTTGATAAAAACGCAACTGCCACTTTTAAAGGTCTGCAGATTATAACATTGCAGTCGACAAAAATGGCGGCCAAAAAAGAGCTTTATATTGTTATATCGCATCGATTTGGTTCTGTAAAAGGCGGAATCTCTGAGTTTTTTGGTTTTGATGATGCCACGACAAAAATTGGCGGAATTTATGGTGTAACCGATTGGCTTTCTGTAAGTGCGTCACGTCATACACTTTTGAAAATTTACGAAACATCGGTTAAATATCGATTAGCGAGACAAAACGACGAATTCCCGTTTGACATTGTGGGTTACAATACAATTGATATTAACAGCGGATTAAAAAAAGACGATTATCCTAAAATTGAATTCTCTGACCGATTAACTTATATTAATCAACTTTTGATTTCCAGAAAATTCTCTGATAAATTATCTTTAGAATTAGCGCCTTCATTTATCCATAAAAATCTATATAATCCGGATAATGAAAACGATAATCAATTTACTTTAAGTGCGGGCGGAAGATTAAAATTAACCAAAAGACTTTCTTTAAATCTTGAATATGGTGAAAATTTCAACAAACCTGATTTTTATAATAATCCATTATCTGTTGGTTTGGACATTGAAACCGGCGGTCATATTTTTCAATTAATTTTCACGAATTCACAATCTATGACCGAAAGCGGCTATTTGACCAATGCAACCGGTGATTGGGGAAAAGGCGATTTTTTCTTTGGATTTAATTTATATAGAGTTTTTTAAAAGTATACAATATGAAAAAATTTATCTTCTTATCTGGCATTATATTATCCTTATACAGCTGCGAATCTACTACTTATGAAAGTCTGGAAGAACCAGAAGTTATAACAGGCCCGGTTACCTACAACGCCAATGTGAAATCTATCATTGATGCTAACTGTATTGCCTGCCATAATTCTGAGTCCCAGCTTATCCCTTTAGAAACGTATGCTCAGGTGAAAGACGCCACTTTAAATACGAATTTGATAGACCGAATTCAGCGTCAAAACGGAACTCCGGGACAAATGCCAAAAGCAGGAAGAATGTCTCAGGATAAAATCAATACAATTCTACAATGGAGTACGGACGGATTATTAGAAAATTAAATCGATAGAAAATGAAAAAACGAATTGTACTGCTATTTTTATTGGCTGGAATATTTCATGTTTCGGCACAAAAATATACGACAAAAACAGGAAACTTAAAGTTTGAAGCTTCTGTTGATTCTTTTGAAGAAGTGGCGGCAGAAAACAAAAACACATCGGCCATTTTAGATTCAGGAACGGGAGATATTGCGGTGTTAATACTTATGAAAGGATTTCGGTTTAAAGTGGCCTTAATGGAAGAGCATTTTAATGAAAATTACGTAGAATCGGATAAATTTCCTAAAGCTTCATTTAAAGGAAAAATTGAAGATTTTGATGCATCTAAACTTTCGGCGACAGCCAAAACAGTAAAGATTTCGGGAGATTTAACGCTGCACGGAAAAACAAAAAAAGTAACGACAAATGCCAAAATTTCAAAGTCTGATGACAAGATTACCGTAACAGGAAATTTTGAAGTAAAAGCAGAAGATTTTGATATTCAAATTCCAAAACTGGTTTCTAAAAAAGTGGCGGATAAAATAAAAGTCAATTTTAACCTGCCGCTTACAAAAATGTAATACTTTTTTTAGTTCATGGTTGTTAGTTATGGGGCTGTCTCAAAAGTCAGCCCTTTATCTACAATTTATTATATCCAGTTATCATTCCATAGGAATGTTTCGTAGGTAGAGAAAAATAAAGATCAGCAACATTTGCGTTCCATAGGAACGTTTGACAGATCAGATTATTAAAAAACAATATCGAAATCAAACGTTCCTACGGAACGTAGTCCATTAAAACAATATAATTTTTCTACCGATGAAATGTTCTTACAGAACAAATAAACATGTAACATAAAAAGAGGCTGTCTCAACTTTTGAGACAGCCTCTTTTTATGTTAGATTATTAAAAAATGATGCTAATTCAAACGTTCCTACGGAACGCAAGCCATGATAACGATATAATCT
>NZ_LIAC01000030.1:0-30299 GCF_002210235.1 Flavobacterium sp. NLM | reverse complement strand
ATAGAAACCTGAGCAGGATCGATGGAAGGAAATTCACGAACACCCAAAAATGTATAACCAATAAAACCGAATAATATAATTAATAGATTCAGTACAATGGTTAAAACAGGTCTTCTTATACTTGTAGTTGATAAACTCATGTTTGATTTTAGATTGTTGATTTTAGATTTCAGATTTATGCTAAATCTTACTGCTCTTTAAATCTATATTCAAGTCTTACGACTTTGGACTTTATGACTTTCGGCTTTATGACTATTTTACTTTAACTTTTATTGGTGCTTCGTTTTTTAATGACATAACACCGCTTGTTATTAAAGTATCTCCGGCTTTTAATCCTGATAAAATCAAAATAGAAGCATCAGTTCTTGTTGTGGCATCAACCATAACTTCTTTGGCTTTGCCCATATCTGCAATAAACACTTTTTTACCGTCCTGAACAGGTATGATAGCCTGAGAAGGTACAACTATAGCATCTTTAATAATGTTTAATGGTAATTTTACATCAGCAAAAGTTCCTGGGAAAAGTTTTCCGTCGGTATTATCTGCAATGGCGCGAATTTGTAATGTACGTGTTGCAACGGCTATTTCAGGCTCGATTGCATAAATTTTTGCTGAATAGGTTTTGTCTGATCCCGAAACATTAAAATCGATTATTGAACCGGATTTTACCTGCGCTGCATATTTTTCCGGAATTGAGAATGTAATTTTTAATTTTCCTGTATTAACCAGTTTTGCTACTACAACTGTTGGTGTAATATAAGTTCCCGGCGAAATAGAACGTAAACCCACTTTTCCTGAAAATGGTGCTTTTACAGAGGTTTTAGATATTTGTGCTCTAATTAATTGACTTTGTGCCTGTGCCGAAGCGTAATCTGCTCTTGCAATATCTGCTTCTTCCTGGCTGATAGCTTCTTTTTGAAGTAAAAGTTTTGCTCTTCTTTCATTTTCAGCAGCTAAACCTTCTTTAGTTACAGCTTGTCTTAATTGCGCTTTTAATTCAATGTCGTTTACTTTAAAAAGTACCTGACCTTTATTCACGTAAGTTCCTTCATTAAAATAAATACCTTCTACAATTCCCGAAACTTCACTGTGAATTTCAATTTGTTCGTTTGCTTCGATTGAGCCAGATAAAGATAAGTTGTTATCAAAAGTCGAAGTTTTAACTACAAGTCCGGTTACAGTTGTTGGCTTATCTTTATCGCCAAATTTTTTTGATTCGTCATTTTTGCCTTTGTTGGATATTATTCGGTAAGTAATAAATCCTCCTAAAACGATGATGATCAAGGCGTAGATTAGGTGTTTTAATTTCATAAAATTTAGGTGAATGTTTTTTTGTTGTATGTTTTTTTGCAACTAGCAAATTTAACTTTTTGTGCTGAAACCAAAAGGCGTTAGCTTTTATTTAACACTTGGCTTACAATAATTTCAAATCGTTTTCATGAGCTCTAACAGCAAAAGTTTGCTTTTAGATATCGTTTTTAAGAAAAGGTTTAAATGTAAATATTATTTTTTTTTGTAATTCTTAACAATTAAAATGTTTTGTAAGTTATCTGTCTCATAATCAAATAAATGTAATTTTTTATTTTAAAAAGTAAAATTTAATTTTTCTGGTTTTATCATCTCAGAACTTCAATGATTGCTCAGGCTTCATAATTTTTTTTCGCTTTTGTCCGATTTTCTTTGCAGTTTATCGAATTTATTTGTAACATTACTATGTTAAACAAAATGTTGGTTTTGCTACTAATACTTACTAAATTATGTAGGTTTATTAGTTAAAATAATGAGTTAGGTGTAATTTTTTAGGTTTTTTACAGAAATTATTTGATAATTATATTAACAAGTGTTTATATTTTTTGTTCTTAATTACTAAAAAAATAATATATGAAGAAAAAAATACTCTTAGCTTTATGGTTTACACTTTTACTATTTTCAGTTGGTTATCTTTTTTGGCAGAATGAATTTAAATATAGTCTGCCAACGCCAATTCCGAAAAATTATCATGCTATAGCAATGGGCTCCAAAGTTGATTTGTCGCAATGCTGTGCATTTGATAATAAACCTGTTTTTTTTCACTTCTTTAATCCGGATTGTCCGTGCTCACGTTTCAATGTGCCGCATGTAAGTGATTTGATAAAGAAATACGGAGATAAAATCAATTTTAAAATTGTGGTGTTAAACAAAAAGAAAACTTTTTCTATCGAAGAAATTCAGGAAAAATTTGGAGCACCAATTCCGGTTTATTTTGATGAAGGCATCGCTCAAAAATGCGGCGTGATTTCGACTCCGCAAGCAGTTCTGCTTGATGCTGATCATAATTTATATTATCGTGGTAATTACAATAAAACAAGATATTGCACAGATGCTGAAAGTAATTACGCGCAAATGGCAATCGATTTACTGTTAAAACAAAATATTTCGCCCTCATTTAATGCTTTAGCTCTTAGAGCTTACGGATGTTCATTACCAAATTGCACTAAATAAAATCTATCACTAACTAAAATTTTTTAAACCTATGAAAACAAAAGCCAGTTTAAATGAGCAAGATTATCTGCACAGTTTTATGTCGACTATGACGCAAAAATCAGATATCATTATTAATTATGTTCTAGCCGTTTATTTTCTTCTCGGAATCGGATTATCCTTTAAGTATGATACATTCGAAATTGGAGTAGGAGTTGGAACGCTGAACCTTTTGGCCTATTATTCGGCAAAGTTTTTTCTAAAGAATTCTAAATTTTATCAATACGTTCTGTCAGTTATACTGGCAGTATTTATGGCACAATATATTTACCAAATGCATGGTTTATTCGAAATGCACTTTACAGTTTTCATTGCCAGTACCATTTTAATTATTTACCAAAACTGGAAATTACAGATTCCGTTAACGCTTTTGGTTGTGCTTCATCACGCTGGCTTGGCTTATTTGCAAAACTTTGTTTATAATGATGCAAACGGACTTCAGGTTTATTTCTCTCAGGTAAATTTTGATTTAGAAACGCTTATAATCCATACTGTTTTGGCTGCCGTTGTATTTTTCATGAATGGGTATTGGGCTTATTATTTTAAAGAACACAGTCACAATCATATCTCTAAAATTTCTGATGAATACGAATTAGAAAACATGAAACTGGCCTCTGCTAAATACAGTTCTTTATCGGCAACAAAAGAATACAACGATTTTATTCACAGAACAACCCTGGATTTAAAACTTCCGGTGAATTCTGTTTTAAAATTAATTGATGTTTCAAAAGGACATACCGATAATGACAAGCTTTTAACGTATTTGGATATGATGCGTGAAAGTGCCAAAAAAATTGATGATTTAGTAAATGATATTCATGTAAAATCGACTAATACCAGAAATTAAAAACTATAAAAACCAACTTCCCCGCACCAACATTTTTACACGCACAATCAACCATTTATTAATTATTAGCAGCAAATTTATGGATACGAGATTTAACCGTCCAACTCCTTCTGACAGAGAAGTCGACTGGAATAAAAATAAAGTATTACTTAGTAAAACAGATAAAAACGGAACGATTCTTTATGCCAATGAAGATTTTATAGATGTCTCAGGATATGATGAATTTGAACTTGTAGGACAGCCTCACAATATTGTGAGGCATCCTGATATGCCAAAAGTTATTTTTAAATTCTTGTGGGACAGCATTAAATCAAGTGAAAACATTCATGTTATTATAAAAAATATGGCAAAAACCGGTCGTTATTACTGGGTTGTAACCGATTTTAAAATTATTGCCGATGCTGATGGAGATATTGTAGGTTATTTTGGAACCAGAAAATCGGTTCCGGAACCTCTCATTACGAAATTTATTGAACCATTATATAAAAAGCTATTACAGATTGAAGAAGCCAGCGGCCTAATCGCTTCTGAAGAATATTTGGTTGGCTTTTTAGAAGAGCGAAAAAAGACCTATATGGAATATATCGACCATTTAATCGCTACAGGAAAAGATGATAAAAATAAAGTAAGCAAAGGCTTATTCAGCGGATTATTTGACAAAACTCCGCCCAAGAAATAGTTTAATAAATATACTTCATTGCGTCGAAGTAATATTCAAATCAAAAGTTTGCTCCCCAACAAATCTAATCACCTGAATATTTAAAACTTATTGATGCAGTGGAGTGTATTTTTTTGAGGTACAAAGGTGCAAAGTGACAAAGGTTCAAAGGTGCTCAGTATGCTTGTATTTCATAAGCCTTCGACTTCGCTCAGGATGACATTCGTCAAGTTAAAACCTTTGAAACTTTGCATCTCTGAACCTTTGAACCTTACGAAATATAATTCCAAATATTTTTCTTCTTAGTCAATTCTATAAAAACCATTTTTAAAATAGCATGTTCCGGTTTTTGGAGCGGAGCATCTTCTTTTAAAACTTTTAAGGCGTAGTTTCGTGCCAAAGATAAAATGTCACGATCGCGAACAATATCAGCAATTTGTAAATTTAAAACACCACTTTGCTGCGTTCCCATTAAATCTCCCGGACCGCGAAGTTTAAGGTCGACTTCGGCTATTTCGAAACCGTCGTTTGTTTGTACCATCGTTTCCATTCTGGTTTTACTGTCGGCACTTAATTTGTGGCTGGTCATTAAGATGCAATAACTCTGTTCCGCGCCACGGCCCACACGTCCGCGTAGCTGGTGGAGTTGTGAGAGACCAAAACGTTCGGCACTTTCGATAATCATAACGCTGGCATTTGGTACATTTACACCAACTTCAATTACGGTTGTTGCGACCATAATATTGGTTTTCCCTTCAGAGAAACGTTTCATTTCGGCATCTTTATCCGCAGGTTTCATTTTTCCGTGTAGAATCGAAATCGAATATTGAGGCAGCGGAAAATCTCTTGAAATACTTTCGTAACCGTCCATTAAATCTTTATAATCCATTTTTTCAGATTCCTGAATTAACGGATACACAATATAAATTTGTCTTCCTTTAGCAATTTCATCGCGGAGGAATTTCCAGACTTTTAAGCGGTTACTATCAAAACGATGTGCTGTTTCAATAGGTTTTCTTCCCGGTGGTAATTCATCAATTACAGAAATATCAAGATCTCCGTATAAACTCATCGCTAAAGTTCTCGGAATTGGCGTCGCCGTCATAACCAAAACGTGCGGCGGAATATCGTTTTTCTTCCACAATTTGGAGCGTTGTTCTACACCAAAACGGTGCTGTTCATCAATAACCGCTAAACCTAAACTATGAAACTTTACTTTGTCTTCTAACAAAGCATGAGTTCCAATTAAAATCTGCAAACTTCCGTTCTCCAGTTCTTCATGAATAATTTTCCTTTCAGAAGTTTTAGTTGAACCCGTTAATATTTTGATGTTGATATTTAATGTATTAGCAAATTCAGACAATCCAAGAAAATGCTGATTGGCCAGAATTTCTGTCGGTGCCATTAAACATGCCTGAAAACCATTATCAATTGCCAAAAGCATACTCATAAAAGCCACAATCGTTTTTCCTGAACCAACATCTCCCTGAAGTAATCGGTTCATTTGCGCGTTGCTTCCCATATCGGAGCGGATTTCTTTTATAACCCTTTTTTGAGCATTGGTTAAATCAAACGGAAGATGATTTTGGTAGAAATCATTAAAAAGTTCCCCTACTTTTGTAAACGGATGCCCTTTTATTTTATGTTTTCTGATTAAGTTTTTAGTAATTAATTGTAATTGAATAAAAAATAATTCTTCAAACTTTAATCGGAATTGGGCTTTCGCCAAAGCGTCTGCGCTTTTTGGAAAATGTATATTAAACAAAGCCGCCCTTTTCGGAATCAGCTTTAATTCTTCAATTAAATAAGCCGGGAAAGTTTCGGTAAACAAAGCCTGAGTTTCAATAAACAATTGTTCCATCATTTTATTGATCGTTCGGTTTGAAATTCCGCGATTTGTCAGCGTTTCTGTCGATGGATAAACCGGCTGCATGGCAGAACGAAGACTTTTTTCGTGTTCGCTCAATAATTCAATTTCAGGATGTGCCATACTAAATTGGCTTCCGTATAAAGAACATTTTCCAAAAATAACAAGCTGTTCGTTTAGTTTTAAACTTTCTCGAATCCATTTATGACCTTGAAACCAGTTCAGTTCAATCATTCCCGTTTCATCAATAAAACTGGCAACCAAACGCTTTTTGTTTTTAGCAAATTCAACCGTTTTTATGTTGATGATTTTTCCAACAATCTGAACCTCACTTCCCGTATTTTGCAGTTCGTTAATCTTATAATAACGTGTTCTGTCAATATATCGGTTTGGGTAAAAATTGACTAAATCTCCATATTTATGAATTCCTAACTCCTTACGAAGCAATTGACCGCGACTTGGGCCAACACCTTTTAAGTATTCGATAGGAGTATCCAGGAGATTATTAGACATTTATGAATTTTAGATTTTAGATTTTAGATTTTAGACTTTAGATTGTTGATTTTAGATTTCGGTATTGGAATTTGGAATTTCTATTTTGGGATTTAATTTGAAAAGCGAAGATAAATTTTAATTAGGAAATTTGAAAGTACATTACTTTTGAAAAATTTTATTACACAGATAAGCCACCTTTTAACAATTTTATCATCTATTTATATAGTTAAACTTTAAAAATAAAATCAAAATGAAAAAATTTGCCTCTATTTTTATATTAATGTTAAGTATTGTTTCCTGTTCAAGTGATAATGCCGATTCCCGATCTTCTTTTACTTATTACGGAAAATGGAAACTTACCAGATCTACAGGTTCTTTTGTTGAAGCTATTTATATTATTGGCAAGCCGCAATATCTGGAATATTATGATTTAAAAAAAGATAATACATTTATAAAAACCAGAACAAAAGATGGAGTTACAACAACGGCATCAGGAACTTTTTCGATAACAGAAATTCAAAATCAGAAGCACTTTAAATTAACATATACCAGCACAAGCGAAATTATAGAAAGCTGTACCGGAAATTTAAGCGAAGAATTATTTATTAATGAGGCACAGGAATTAATAAGTACATGGCAAAATTGTGATGGCCCGACATTGGTATACGAAAAAACAAAATAGTTGTAGATTTCACGAAATTCAAAATAAAAAAACTCTGTTAGAAACTTAACAGAGTTTTTTCGTTTATAGTCAGTTTTGTTTTAATAAATAAAGATAATTATTAGATTTGTTTTAAATATAAGCCACTAAGAAAATGAGTAAAGAAGAAAAAGTTCCTTTTGAAACTATTGTGTTTGCAGGTGTTACGTTTAAAGTTATTAATAGAAATGAAGCCCACACTATTATTGGAGATCTTACGGATTTTAACGGTCAAAAAATCTACAATGTTTTTGAAGATACCTGGCGTTTTCCTGATTATGAAGAAAATCCAATCTTTTTATTAGCAGAAGAAGATGTAGAAATGGATTCCTTCGAGATGGATTTCACTACAGAACAACATCAGGATATTTTTATTCTGGGATTTATTTTTAAAGGAAATTTGAATGTTACAAAGCTCATAAGTTCTTTTGATACAGATAATTCTCCTGCATTAATTGTTTTGGGAGAAACTAAAACGGTTAATATCACTTTGTTTGGAAATGTTCATTATTTAGGCGGAGGTTTAAAATGTGATACCATTATTGGAGAATACAATCACGGAGAACTTTTTGTAAAAGGTGATGTTACAGCGTGGTTAATTTACAGCGACGATATGCTGATCCATTTTGAGCGTTTTACAGATATTCAGGCAATTGTGAGTGTAAACAGACCGGATATAATGATTTGCAGCAATCTAAGTGATGCTGACGGCAATATAATTACAATTGAAAATTACTTTCCATCCACACATAAATTATCTGATATTGTCGATGATTCTTTTATCGAGATTTCAAATGGAACTGAAATACTAGGAAATAATTACCACGAAGACGTTTTTAAAGAAGGACTTTCTATTCTTGATTATGATAAAAAAGAAAAATATTTGTATACTGATTTTCGTAGTCAGTTTATAAATATGGTGGAAGTTTTATCTCAATTAGAATATGTAAAACACATAGGAAGAATTAGTAAAAAGAGCGGTACAAACGAATATTCGTTTATTCCGTTTACTTATGAAGGAAAGAAATACAGCCAGATTTCTGAAGAAATTGGAAATGGTTTTAATATTAAAATGCGTGCTTTATGGTGCCATGATGATGAAGAAATCACGCTCGTTCTGGAATATCTTGATGAAGAAGGAGACACGAAATATCAATGGGCCAATAATGAAACTGCGCCTGGAATAGAAATGTTTACTGTAAAATGTGCTGCATTTGAAGCTTTTGAAGTATTAACAGCAGAACCTTCTGAAGAAGATGATGATGAAGACGACGATGAAGAAACAGAATATCAGGAATATGATAATAGTTTTTCTTTAGAAGAATATTCGGTTCAGTTTGGGAATTATGCTTTACCCGAAGATTTAGTAAAATTATATGAATTTGATCAAAATTATGGATCTGAAACCTATTCAGAATGTTTTGGTTTGTTAATTTATGATGATAAAACCGGAATAAAAACATGGTCTGAAGAAGAAGAATTCTACAATAGTTTTATTGAATTTGCAGGCGCAAACGGCTCCGGAAGTTCGTATGCTTACTGGCTTATTGATAAAGATTTAAATAATTGCCCGATAGTTGTTTTTGGTGACGAAGGTGGAATTCATGTTGTAGCTGAAAATACACGTAAATTGATTCATCTTTTAACTTTGGATACCGAAGTTTCAGTCGATTTTGACAATGCTTATTTCTATAAAGATGAAGAATATTACGAAGAAAATGAAAACAAAGAAGAGTTTCAGCAATGGGTTAAAAAGGAATTTGGTTTTAATGCAATAGAAACAAACGAAGAAGCTGATGAAATCGTTGATGAAGCAAAAGCAAAGTATAAAAAACAACTCAATGATTTTTTAATCAAATTCGATATAGAAATTGGTGAAGATGAAGACTAGTTTTGATACAATGAATATTTATCTTTGACTAAAATTTTAAAAATGGCAACACACTTAGCACTTCTTCGCGGAATCAATGTCTCTGGTCACAATATGATCAAAATGGATGCTTTGAAAACAATGCTGGAAAATATTGGTTTTCAAAACGTTCGTACCTATCTGCAATCCGGAAATGTTTTTGTTGATAGTGAAGAAGATGCTGCAAAAGTGGGTTTTATGATAAAACAGGAAATCTTTAAGGTTTTTGGACATGAAGTTCCTGCCATTGTAATTGCAAAAAAGGATTTAGAATTGTGTTTTGCAAACAATCTTTATTTGAAAGAAAAAGATATAGATATCAAAAAGCTTTATATTGTTTTTGTTGCGATTGCCTTGAAAAAAGAAAGCATTCATGATTTAAAAATCAGCCAGTTTAAACCAGACGAAGCAACTATTGACGAAAACAGGATTTACATTAAATATGCTGTTGGCGCCGGAAAGACAAGACTGGAATTGAAATATATCGAGAAAAAACTAAATGTAATTGGCACAATGCGTAACTTGAATACGGTTACAAATTTGTTAGCAATGTATGAGGAACAGAATTAATCCCGCATCCATTTTAGCATTGCTGGAAAAGCTGATTTTCCTTCTTTAGCAGCAAGTTCATTTCCCAGACATAAACCCATCCATTCCAAAAGAGGTAAACCGATGTAATTTTCATTGCTGAAATTTGAAATTAACCAATCAGAATCATTTTTATATCCATTTGGATGAAATATAAATTCTAGCGGTAAATTCAAATATTTGGCTGCGGCAAATGACCATAGAATAGCTGCGATTTCCTCTCCGTGAGTAGGCCATTCAGGTGAGATTTTATCTGTGCCTATTAATTTTCTTTCTACAGAAGTTGTAACGGCCAGATGTCCGGCTTCATGTAAAATATCTCCGGGATATAGTAAATTATTATAATCAATATAAATGCAATTTGGTCCTAAATCCAATCCCGGTAAAAAAGTTGTACCCAATTCTTTTTCAATTACATTGATGTTAATTTCATTTAGAAACTGAAGCACTTTTTTTACTTCGTAACTTTCTTGCAAAGGCATATAAATTTGTTTTTATATTGAAACAATTAAATAAGATCACAATACCAAAATCCAAAATCAAAAGCATCTGCTGCATTTGTGTCGCAGGCTTTACTGGATGAATCCTGGGTTTTTGGTTTTTCATATTTTCGATAAACAATTTCTCCAATTTCAAAATCAATTGGTTTAGAAAAAATTGGCCCATCAAAAGTAAAAGTATGAAATTCTCCATTTTCACCACATACATCAACGTTTTCAGGTAAATCATTTATAAAATCCTGATCAATAATTCGGCCGACAAAACTTTTATCTAAATATCTTTCATTTACGCAAACCACAATCGTTTTAAATCCAAGCGAAATAAATTCCTGAATTAAATCGAGAGATGGAATTTTCCAAATAGGGAAAACACCTTCAAAGCCTATTCTCGCCAATTGCTCTTCACGATATTTTCGTAAATCTTCCAGAAAAATATCTCCAAAAACAGAATACATAATTCCTTGATTTTTTAATTCTGTCAAGGTTTCTGTCATTACGGTTTCGTAAACTTCCATTGTCGGCATTTCCGGAACCTGCATGATTTTTAATGGAATTCCGATGCTTTCTGCCTGAGCCTGCAATAATTCAACACGAACGCCATGCATTGAAATTCGCTGATATTGCTGGTTCACGCTCGTTAATAAACATTCGATTTTAAATTCCGAATTTTGAAGAATCTTGTATAATGTTAATGCAGAATCTTTTCCGCTGCTCCAGTTAAATAAGGTTTTTTTTGGTGTCGACACGTTTGGTTATTTTTGTGTGGTAAACTTACAAATTTCATTCGATTTGTTGTTGAAACCTTTGTAACTTTGGGTTTTTACACGCCAATTTATGACATTATATAAGGACAAATTAAAAATTGATTCCAACCGATTGAAAAATTGGGATTATTCTAGTGAAGCAGTTTATTTCATTACAATGGTTACAAAAGACAGAGAATGCATTTTTGGATCTGTTGAAGATGGAAAAATGATTTTAAATGAAAATGGAAAGATTATTGAGAATGAGCTTTTGAAATCGATAAAGATTCGTAAAAATTGGTTTTTTCATAATTGGATTGTGATGCCAAATCATATTCATTTGTTGATTGAAATTCAGGAAAATATGGAAAAACGGATTGGAACGACACATATTGAAACGTCGCAGATTTCAACGTCGCGTATTGTAGAAACGCACAGCAGTGCGTCTACGCCCGGCACATCCACAACGAATGATACGCAATCTTTGTCGACACACTTTGCGGAGACGCACTGCTGTGCGCCTCTACAGAACCAATCTTTGTCGAAATCATTAAATGAATCAAATATAAATACGCAGATTGCAACGTCGCGTATTAACACGTCGCGTATTGTAGAGACGCACAGCAGTGCGTCTACGTCCGGCACATCCGCAACGAATGAAACGCAATCTTTGTCGACACCCTTTGCGGAGACGCACTGCTGTGCGTCTCTACAGAACCAATCTTTGTCGAAATCATCAAACGAATCGTTGTCAGAATTATCGAATTCAAACACGCAGATTGAAACGTCACAAATTAAAATGTCGCAGATTAACACATCGCATATTGTAGAGACGCACAGTAGTGCGTCTACGTCCGGCACATCCACAACGAATGAAACGCAATCTTTGTCGACACCCTCTGCGGAGACGCACTGCTGTGCGTCTCTACAGAACCAATCTTTGTCGAAATCATCAAACGAATCGTTGTCAGAATTATCGAATTTAAACACGCAGATTGAAACGTCACAAATTAAAACGTCGCAGATTAACACATCGCATATTGTAGAGACGCACAGCAGTGCGTCTACGTCCTGCACATCCACAACGAATGAAACCCAATCTTTGTCGACACACTTTGCGGAGACGCACTGCTGTGCGCCTCTACAGAACCAATCTTTGTCGACATTCTCTCGTAAACCAAATTCCATTTCATCATTTGTTGCTATTTTTAAATCGGTTACAACAAAACAAATCAATGGTTTTGAAACAATTTGGCAGCAAAACTATCACGATCATATTGTTAGAAATTACAAAACATTTGAAACAATTTATGATTATATTAAAAATAATCCAATATCTTGGGAGACGGATTCTATAAATTCATAATTGCAATGAAATACATTTTCTTTTTTATAACCACTTTCATTTTTGCACAGCAAACCAAATACGTTGATTTTAAATCGGTTTCGGGGCAATTGAATATCGTTGATTCTCAAAAAATAATTTACGGACAAGTAGATTATAATTTTGACGTTTTACAGCCGATTGATACCATAAAAATCGATGCCAAAAACATGCAGTTTACCAATGTTCAAATTGATGGAAAAGATGTAAAATTTATTAATACAAATAAAGAATTGCAAATCATCAACAACTTCCAGAAAGGAAATAATCATCTGACTTTCAGTTACAACGTAAAACCAAAACAAGCCTTATATTTTGTAGATATAGAAAATGATGATATTCAAATCTGGACGCAGGGGCAGGGAAGATACACCAGTAACTGGTTTCCGAGTTTTGATGATGTGAATGAAAAAGTAATTTTCAATCTCGGAATTACTTATAAAAAAGAATATCAGGTTGTTTCAAACGGAGTCTTAAAAAGTAAAACAGAGAAAGATAATTTGGTGCATTGGCAATACCAAATGGAAAACCCAATGAGCTCTTATTTATTAATGCTTTCTATTGGAAAATATGACAAAAAACAATTTATATCTAAATCTAAAATTCCGTTAGAATATTATATCGAAAACAAAGACGCATCGCGTTTTGAACCTACATATCGCTATTCGAAGCGAATTTTTGATTTCCTTGAAAAAGAAATTGGCGTAAAATATCCATGGAAAGTTTTCAGGCAGATTCCAGTCCGCGATTTTTTATACGGCGGAATGGAGAATACAACAACTACACTATTTACAACACGTTATGTAGTGGATGATATAGGTTTTATAGATCGTAATTATACTAATGTTGATGCTCATGAATTGGCACATCATTGGTTTGGAGATTTAATTACTGCCGAAAGCAGCACGCATCATTGGCTTCAGGAAGGTTTTGCAACGTATTATGCATTATTGGCTGAAAGAAATATTTTTGGAGATGATTATTTTTACGCCAAATTATATGATACGGCACAACAGATAAAATTTGCATCAAGAACCGACACTATTCCGGTTTTGAATGGAAAAGCAAGTTCGCTCACTTTTTATGAAAAAGGGGCATGGGCACTTTTCGTTTTGCACGAATCTATTGGAGACAAAGCCTTTAAAAAAGCCATAAAAAGTTATTTGAATAAATATGCATTCAAGAATGTAAACACAGAGAATTTCTTCGACGAAATTAAAAAAGTTTCGGATTTTGATTTGGTTCAGTTTCAAAAAACCTGGCTGGAATCTACAGCTTTTGATACGCCGACAGCCAATGCTTTATTAAGTAAAAACAATGCAATTAAAGTACGCTTAGAAGTTGATAAATTAAAGAAAACACCTTTAAAAGAAAAGATTGAATTCTTTACCAAAACTATGGATTCAGATATTCATCATTCAGTAAAAGAAGCAATTATTTCACAATTGCAGACTGAAAAATATGAAGATAAAAAAGAGTTATTACTAAAAGCTTTGCATCAAAATAATGTGCCGCTTCGTCAGACTTTAGCAGAAACTTTATCAAAAATCCCGGAAGATTTTAGAACAGAATATGAAACACTTCTCGATGATAAATCGTATCAGACACAGGAAGTGGCCTTGTTTTATTTATGGAATAACTTTCCGAGTCATAGAAAAGAATATCTTGATAAATCTAAAAACTGGATTGGTTTTAACGATTATAATCTCCGTACATTGTGGCTTTCGCTCGCGTTATCGACTCAGGATTACAGCAGTAATCCTGAAGAATTGATAAATGAATTAGTTTCTTTTTCTACAACAAAATATGAAGCAACAACACGCCAGAATGCGCTAGAAAAATTGATTGCGTTTAAGTTTATTAACGATGAAGTTTTAACCAATTTAGTTAACGCCACAACGCACCATATGTGGCAGTTTTCAAAATTTGGAAGAGATTCGATTAGGATTTTATTAAAAAATTCAGAAATGCGTGCTTCATTTAATAGAATTTTACCTAATTTGAACCCCGATGAACAGTTTCAATTGAATCGTTTATTAAAAGAATAGAAAATAGAGAATAGAAGAAAGAAAATAGATTTTTAGGTGAGTCTATATTCTATTTTCTTTCTTCTATTTTCTAACCAAAAACAAAACCTACTATATATTTTATGAGAGCATTAGTTATTTCTGGTGGTGGAAGTAAAGGAGCCTTCGCCGGAGGAGTTGCACAGTATTTAATTGAAGAAAAACATCATGAATACGATTTATTTATAGGAACATCTACAGGAAGTTTGCTTATTCCGCATTTAGCTCTCGGTCATATCAAAAAAATACATTCCGTTTATACCAATGTTACAATGTCCAGTATTTTTAATATCTGCCCCTTTGTAGTAAAAGTAAAAGAAGGAGTGGATATCGTGACGATTAATCACTTTAATGTACTTCGTCAGTTTTTTAAGGGAAAGAGAACTTTTGGCGAAAGCAAAGGTTTAAAGAAATATATTCGAAATAATTTTTCTCTTTCTGATTTCAATAATCTTAAAAAGATGAATAATGACGTAATTATTACGGTCACCAATTTCACTAAAAATGAATCAGAATACAAATCAGTAAAAGATTGCAGTTATGAAGAGTTTTGCGATTGGTCTTGGATCTCCAGTAATTATGTTCCGTTTATGAGTTTGGTTTCAAAAAACAATTACGAATATGGCGATGGCGGATTCTCAAGTTTGGTTCCAATTCGTGAAGCTATTAACCGAGGCGCGACAGAAATCGATGTTATTATTTTGGAAACAGAAGTTAATACAAGCAAAATGGTTATTGGTAAAAATCCATTTTCATTAATGATTGATTTGTTCCGAATTGCCTTAGATCAAGTTGAAAAACATGATATTGCTATAGGAAAACTTATGGCAAATACTAAAGATGTAAAACTTAATTTATACTACACTCCCACAAAATTAACAGATAATGCGCTAATTTTCAATAAGGAAATAATGAAAGAATGGTGGAAACAAGGTTATGAATATGCTCAGAATAAGTCTGAGGTTATGAGTGATAACAGATGATTTTAGATTTTAGATTGCTGATTTTAGATTTTAGATTGAAAGTTTCATAAATCTGAACTCTGCAATCTAAAATCTAAAATTATTATCTTACCAAAGTTCAGCAACCTCGTTTTTAATGTAACCTAAAGCAGCATTGCTTGGAGATTGTTTTTCTAAAAGTTCATTTAAAATAACTTCACGAAGTTTATCAGCGCTGTCAACACGGTCGCTCATGGCAGCTTTACGAATCATTTGGATAGTTGAGTTTTTTGCAGTTGTAATTATTGTCCAACATTCATCAGACATATAAATTTGCTGCGTTAAATTGTGCTCAAATTCTTGTTCGATTTGGTCGATTACAAAATTTTCATAATCATGTTTATCGTGAGAAATAGGAGTGATTCTGATTAATAATTTGGTCAAATTGATGCGCTCTAAAAATAATGTCATACGTTCGTAAGCTTGTAGACGTATCGGAAGTGATTCTTTATGCGCTTGTCTGTTCAACAAAAAAGCACGCTTTTTATCATTGTTTTTAATATGCAGTTCAAAAAAACTGTAGGCTACAAATCCGGTAACAATTGCAGGTAAAGTATAACTTGCTAATTCTATAATTCTTGTAAAATCCATTTGGGTAAATTTTTTTAGCAAAAATATACTTTTTGACGAGAAATCCACTTTAAATTTACACGAATAAACAAATTGTAAAACTTACTTTTGCTACTTGTTTTTTAATACACTTTTAATGGATTCATACATAATACTTTTTCTTTGCCTGGCAGCTTTTGCGGCAGGATTTATTGATGCAATTGTGGGTGGCGGCGGATTAATCCAAACTCCAATGGGATTAATTTTATTGCCAAATCTACCTGTTTCAACAGTTATAGGAACTTTAAAAATTCCTGCTTTTAGCGGAACAGCTTTTGCTGCTTTTCAATACCTGAAAAAAGTAGTTATTCAATGGAAATTGCTTTTGATTATGATGTGTTTAGCGGTTCCTTCAGCATTTTTAGGATCTACTATTTTGACTCTGGTAAGCAATGATTTTATGAAACCGCTTTTACTTGTTGTTTTGTCATTGTTGTTTATATATACTTATGCAAAGAAAAACTTCGGACAGCATGTTGCCAAAGATCATTCGGCATCAACACAAATAATTTATGCGGTTGTCATTAGTGTAATCGTTGGCTTTTACGACGGATTTATTGGTCCCGGAACAGGAAGTTTTTTTGTTGTGGCATTTATTGCTCTTTTAGGCTTTGATTTTTTGCACGCTTCCGCGAATGCTAAAATGGTAAATCTGGCAACGAATTTTGGTTCGATCTGTTTGTTTATGATAAAAGGAAAAATCATCTGGACAATTGCAATCCCGATGGCGGTCAGCAACGGACTTGGCGGCTGGCTTGGTGCAAAACTCGCAATCAATAAAGGAAATGGTTTTATTAGAATTTTCTTTTTGATTGTTGTTGTGGGAACTTTGATTCGATTTGCTTACGATGTATTTTATAAATAAAGCTGCTAAGATGCTAATGTTTAATAGCCGTTGGTTTTAACCAACGGTTAAGTTTATAACACGAACAAGGCTTTAGCCAAAATAAATAAAGTTTGGCTAAAGCCTTGTTTTCTAATTTCAAAAAACCGTTGGTTAAAACCAACGGCTATTTAAATTTATGCAGCATAATAATATGTAGCATAATAATTGAATTTGGGAAATAATTAAAACTAAAAAGATATAATAATGGATGAAATTATAGAAAATTTGGAAGATTCTTTTAAAGATTTTCCAGATAACACGATTATTCAAGAACTTCAAAAAAGTGAGGATGATATAAAAGCTGGTAGACTTATTTCCTATTCAGATTTTAAAGAAAAATTACGAATGATTTATAATATCTAGTTTTTCAAAATATTTAAAGAAAACCAATTGTTTAAACCTAGCCCCATAGAGGCGGTATCCTCGTAGTGAAACGAAGAGATATAGCCGAAAGCGGGAAACCATGTTTAATAAAATGCCTATACTTTGGCTTCCAAAAATAAAAAACTTAGCAACTTAGAACCTCAATATCTTAGTAGCTTATTAAAACTATAATTCTTATTTTTGCATAAAGGAGAAAAATTACATGCAGAAATATATTGACCAGCTCAACGAAGCACAGAGAGCGCCTGTTTTACAAAAAGACGGGCCAATGATTATTATTGCTGGTGCAGGTTCGGGGAAAACCCGTGTTTTAACAATTAGAATTGCTTATTTGATGGCTCAGGGTGTTGATGCATTCAACATTTTGTCGCTGACTTTTACCAATAAAGCAGCCCGTGAAATGAAGCACAGGATTTCGGATATTGTGGGAGCATCTGAGGCAAAAAACCTTTGGATGGGAACTTTTCACTCGATATTTGCCCGTATTCTTCGTTCAGAATCAGATCATTTAGGTTATCCATCCAATTTTACAATTTACGATTCTCAGGATTCGGCCAGACTTATTTCTTCAATTATTAAAGAAATGCAGCTCGATCGTGATATTTATAAACCAAAACAGATTTTAGGACGTATATCTAGTTATAAAAACAGCTTAATTACAGTAAAAGCATATTTCAATAATCCGGAATTAGTCGAAGCTGATGCAATGGCAAAAAGACCGAGATTGGGAGAAATTTATCAGCAGTATGTAGAACGTTGTTTTAAGGCTGGAGCAATGGATTTTGATGATTTGCTTCTGAAGACAAATGAGTTACTGACTCGTTTTCCAGAGGTTTTAGCAAAATATCAGGATCGTTTTCGTTATATTTTGGTTGATGAGTACCAGGATACAAATCACTCTCAATATTTGATTGTTAGAGCTTTATCTGATAGATTTCAGAATATTTGTGTGGTTGGAGATGATGCACAGAGTATTTATGCCTTCCGTGGAGCGAATATCAATAATATCCTGAATTTCCAAAAGGATTATGAAGGTGTTGTAATGTATCGTTTAGAGCAGAATTACCGTTCAACCCGAAATATTGTTGAAGCCGCAAATACGGTTATGGAGCACAACAAAACTAAACTGGATAAAGTAGTTTGGACTGCAAATGATTTTGGTCCAAGAATTAAAGTCCACCGAAGTTTGACAGATGCGGAAGAAGGTCGTTTTGTAGCCAGTACGATTTTTGAACAGAAAATGCAGAATCAATTGCATAATGGAGCTTTTGCAATTTTGTATCGTACTAATGCTCAGTCGCGTGCAATGGAGGACGCGTTGAGAAAACGTGATATTCCGTATAGAATTTATGGTGGATTATCTTTCTACCAACGTAAGGAAATTAAAGATGTTTTATGTTATTTGCGTTTGGTTCTGAATCCGAAAGATGAAGAAGCTTTGATTCGTGTAATCAATTATCCGGCGCGTGGAATTGGAGATACAACCGTAGAAAAATTAACTATTGCTGCAAATCACTACAAACGTTCGATTTGGGAAGTAATGGTAAATATTGATAAAATTGACTTGAAACTGAATGCCGGAACAAAAAACAAATTGAAAGATTTTGTGACGATGATTCAGAGTTTTCAGGTTATTGATCAAAATCAGGATGCTTTTTATATTACAGATCACGTTGCAAAGAAAACCGGATTGGTTCAGGAATTGAAGAAAGATGCAACTCCGGAAGGAATGGCAAAAATCCAAAATATCGAAGAACTTTTAAACGGTATTAAGGACTTTACAGAAGGACAAAGAGAAATTGACGGAGCTAGAGGTGCACTTTCTGAATTTATGGAAGATGTGGCTTTGGCAACAGATTTGGATAAAGATACCAATGATGAAGATCGTGTGGCGCTGATGACGATTCACTTAGCAAAAGGATTGGAATTTCCTCATGTTTTTGTGGTTGGTATGGAAGAAGATTTGTTTCCGAGTGCGATGAGTATGAGTACGAGAAGTGAATTAGAAGAAGAGCGTCGTTTGTTTTATGTAGCGCTAACGCGTGCAGAACATCAGGCATATTTGACTTATGCTCAATCTCGTTATCGTTGGGGTAAATTGACAGATAGTGAACCATCACGTTTTATTGAAGAAATTGACGGACAGTTTCTAGAATATCTAACTCCGTCAGAAAGTAATTATCGTTACAAATCACCAATCGATGGTGATATTTTTGGAGATATTGATAAATCAAAATTACGATTAGCAAAACCAGTAGGAGGAACGCCGCCAAAACATATTACAGATAATAACCCGAAACCGGATTTAAACATTCGTAAATTAAAACCTGTATCTGGAAATGCGCCGGAGAGTTCTAATACTAATTTGTTTGACAGTAAACTAACAATTGGAAATGTCGTAATGCACGAACGTTTCGGAAAAGGAGAAGTGATTAATTTAGAAGGAGTTGGAGCTGATAAAAAAGCCGAAATTAAATTTGAAGTAGGAGGAATTAAAAAACTTCTGTTAAGATTTGCTAAATTAGATGTTGTAGGATAACAATATTTGTTTTAAGTTTTGAAAACATTTGTCACCCTGAGCGAAGTCGAGGGGCGCTCCGATAGGACGTGGGCTTCGACTTCGCTCAGCCTGACAAACATGAAACCTGAAACAAACAAAACTTTAAACAAAAAACAAAAATGGCAGAATTCATAAAAATATATCCAGATAAACCTAGTGAAGCTGCAATTGCAAAGGTTGTAAAAGTGCTTCAAAATGGTGGTTTGGTAATTTATCCAACAGATACTGTTTACGGTTTAGGCTGTGATATTACCAATTCGAGGGCTTTAGAAAAAATTGCCAAAATAAAAGGAGTAAAATTAGAGAAAGCAAATTTCTCTTTCATTTGCCACGATTTGAGTAATTTATCAGATTATGTGCGACAAATTGATACTTCGACTTTTAAAATATTAAAAAGAGCATTGCCTGGGCCTTATACCTTTATTTTACCGGGAAATAATAATCTGCCAAAAGAGTTTAAAAAGAAAACTACTGTTGGTATTCGTGTTCCTGATAATAATATAGTTTTAGAAATTGTTCGCCAGTTAGGGAATCCAATTGTTTCGACTTCGATTCGTGATGAAGATGATGTAATTGAATATACTACTGATCCTGAATTAATTTTTGAAAAATGGCAGAATCTGGTTGATATGGTAATTGACGGTGGTTATGGAGATAATATTCCGTCAACCATTATAGATTTATCAGAACATGAGCCAGTTATTGTAAGGGAAGGAAAAGGTGATATTGATATTTTGTAAAAAAAAACTTAAATTGCATAAAACTTAAAAAATTATACCTAACTTTAGTATAGTTAAAATTTAGTTAGTTAATAAAAGCAATGTTGTCTTAATTTATTTTAATTGGTTGTTAAAAAAAATTAAGGGTACAAAAAAAGGCTGGTCAATTGACCAGCCTTTTCTGTATATAAAGTATATGTTACTTTAAAAATTATTTTGCCTGTTTTTTCATTTCTTTCTCGATCATATCGTAGAATTGATCAATTTTAGGCATAACAACGATACGAGTTCTTCTGTTACGAGCTTTGTTCTCTGGAGAATCGTTTGCAACTAATGGAACGTATGAACTTCTACCAGCAGCAATTAATTTTGCAGGGTTAACATTTAAGTCATTTGTCAAGACACGAACGATAGAGGTAGAACGTTTAACACTTAAATCCCAGTTGTCTAGCAAAACTCCATTGCTTTTGTAAGGAACGTCATCTGTGTGACCTTCAACCATACACTCAAAATCAGGTTTGTCATTTACCACTTTTGCAACTTTAGCTAAAACTGATTTTGCTTTATCACTTACTTCATAGCTTCCGCTTTTGAATAATAATTTATCAGCAATAGAGATAAATACAACTCCTTTTTCAACATTGATTTCGATATCCGGATCGTTGATTCCAACTGCACCTTTTAAACTTGTAACTAATGCTAATGTTACACTGTCTTTTTTAGTAAGTGCATCTTGAAGTCTAGATATTTTTAAATCTTTCTCTTTTAAGCTTTCTAGCGATTTTTCTAAGTTTTCTGCACCTTTAGTAGTTAAAACTGTTAAATCTTTAGAGCTGTTGATTAAATCTTGATTGTGTTGTTTATAGCTTTCAGCTGTTGCTGCTAATCCTGCTTTTTCTTCCAGACAAGAATTTAATTTAACTGTGCAAGAGTTTAATAAATCTTGTGTCTCTTTTTGCTTAGCCTCTAATGCAGCATATTGCTTTTTAGATACACACGAAGTTAAGGCCATTAATACTGATAGTGCGATAACTATTTTTCTCATAGGTATTATATTTAATTAAACGTTGATTACAAATTTAGTTTTTAATATTTTGATTACTGTTAAAGATTTCTTTAAAAACCTCTAATTTCTTTATATAATAAAGGAAAACGATACTTTTTACGGTATAGTATTGCTGTATTTGAAAATCTTTTCGTTTGTTTAGATATTTTAAAGATAGGCAATAAAATGAAAAATGCGCCTTTAAAATTGCAAAAGTATGCCCAAACTTTCCTTGTGTAAGAAAACGGATACCCGCAATTCCATCTAAAACCATTCGAAAGAAAATCACAAAGAACAATCCTTTTTTAGGAAGATTTTTGACAAGCATTAACAATGAATTCCTAAAGTTTAAATACGTTTTTTTAGGATTTCCCTGTTGTAAAGTTGCTCCTCCAACATGATAAACAACTGATCCTGAATTGTATTTTATAATATGTCCTTCATTTGCAGCACGCCAGCATAAATCAATTTCTTCCTGATGCGCAAAAAAAGCTTCATCAAAGCCTCCTAAAGCATGATAGACTTCTTTTCTAATAAAGAAACAAGCGCCCGATGCCCAAAAAAGTTTACAGCTGTCATTATATTGACCGTTGTCTTTTTCGACAGTATCAAAGATTCGGCCTCGGCAAAATGGAAAACCATATTTATCAATAAATCCGCCCGCTGCTCCGGCATATTCAAAATATTCTTTGTTTTTAAAATCCAGGATTTTTGGCTGAATAATAGCGGTTTCTTTTTCTTTATCGAAAGTTTCAATAATAGGTTTCAGCCAATTTTCGGTAACTTCAATATCAGAATTAACTAAAGCATAAATCTGAGCATCTACACTTTGAAGAGCTTCGTTGTAGCCTTTTGCAAAACCGTAATTACCACTGTTTTGTATAATCTTTATTGAAGGATAATTTTCTCTAACAAAATTTACAGATGTATCTGTTGATGCATTATCAGCCACATAAATAGTAGCTTCTTCTGAATATTGTAAAACTGAAGGTAAAAATTGTTCTAACAATTTAACTCCGTTCCAATTTAAAATGACAACTGCTATTTTATCCAAAAGTGTTTTATTTTATTTATTAATATGGTAATCTGGTAAGTTCTGCAAAAACTGATATTTTTCATTTTCAAAATCCATCTGACAATAAAAATGACTTAACCCATTCGTGACATTCAAAAACCGTGCCTTCATGGTCATGTTATAACGGGCAATTTGATCAAAAGTTGCTTGTGAAATTTTTACTTCAGGCGCTTTGCACTCTACTAATATATGTATAGAACCATCTGAATTAAAAACCACAACATCATATCTTTTTCGTAATCCGTTGACCGTTAAAACTTTCTCTACATTGATCAGCGATTTTGGGTATTTTTTTTCATTAATTAAATAATGAACAACGTGCTGACGAACCCATTCTTCTGGAGTAAGAATGATAAATTTTTTCCTGATTTCATCAAAAATAGACACTTTATTTTCGCTATTTTTGAATCGGAAAGTATATGTAGGGAAATTTAGTTTTAACATAAAGCAAATATAATTTGAAAATTAGTCAATTTGAAAATTAGTTAATTATTTTATTTCGAATTAAACTGAAAACTGATACTGAATACTGAAAACTAAATTTAATGGACGAAGTTGTAAAAATTGTCAATGATATCAAGGCAGGAGATATAAAACCTATTTATTTTTTAATGGGCGAAGAACCTTATTATATAGATAAATTGTCTGAATACATTGAGCAAAATGTACTGGCTGAAGAAGAAAAAGGATTTAACCAAACGGTTTTATACGGAAGAGATGTTTCCATTGAAGATATTGTTTCAACAGCGAAACGTTATCCTATGATGGCTGATCGTCAGGTTGTTATTGTGAAAGAAGCGCAGGATTTATCTAGAACAATTGATAAAATCGAGTCTTATGTTGATAATCCCATGCCATCTACAGTTTTGGTTTTTTGTTATAAATATAAAACGCTTGATAAACGTAAAAAAGTTACCAAACTTTTAGCGCAAAAAGGAATCGTTTACGAAAGTAAAAAACTATACGAAAACCAGGTTGGAGATTGGATCAAGCGTGTTCTGGCTGGAAAAAAATATACAATCGACCCCAAAGCAAATGCTATGCTTGTTGAGTTTTTGGGAACTGATTTAAGTAAAATAAATAACGAATTAGAAAAACTGCAGATCATTTTACCGCAAGGAACAATGATTACACCACAGCATATTGAGGAAAATATTGGTTTTAGTAAAGACTATAATGTATTCGAACTTCGAAAAGCAATTGGTGAACGCAATCAGTTAAAAGCTTATAAGATTGCTGAAAATTTTGCTCATAATCCAAAGGAATATCCGCTGGTAATGACAACTGGTTTAGTTTTCGGATTTTTTGTACAGCTTTTAAAGTACCATGGACTTAAAGATAAAAATCCAAAGAACGTTGCAGCAGCAATTGGAGTAAATCCATATTTTTTAAAAGAATACGATTTGGCGGTAAAAAATTATCCCATGCGAAAAGTCAGTCAGATTGTTGGAGCATTACGAGATATTGATGTAAAAAGTAAAGGTGTAGGAGCCAACGCTTTACCACAATCAGATTTGTTAAAAGAAATGCTGTATAAAATATTTAATTAAGCCGTGAAAATTCACGATATTTGCCTTTCTAAAAATTTTACTACTTAAAAATAATAATTACACAATTATGGGAATGAATAAAAATACCGTTTTAGGATGGGCTACTTTTATAATGATACTTATGGGATTGTTGCTTATAGGTCTTGGCGCTTTTAGATATAGCGATGTTTCTGGCTGGGGATTTGCGGCGGCAGGTGTTGGTTTTTTTGCTAATGCCTGGGTTTTTAACGCTTTAAAAGGTAGAGTTTAATTTGATTCAATATCAATTGCAAAAATCAATTGCAATTTAAGGACAGTAAAAAAATAATTAATTAAAATAAAAAATAAATAGAATGTCAGACGATAAGAAAGTAATTTTCTCAATGCAAAAATTGAGTAAAACCTATCAGGGAGCAGACAAACCAGTACTTAAAAACATTTATTTAAGTTTCTTTTACGGAGCAAAAATTGGTATTTTGGGTCTTAATGGTTCTGGAAAATCTTCTCTTTTAAAAATCATTGCAGGAGTTGATAAAAATTATCAGGGAGATGTGGTTTTTCAGCCAGGTTATACTGTAGGTTATTTAGAGCAGGAGCCAATTCTTGATGATTCTAAAACTGTTATCGAAATTGTTCGTGAAGGAGCTGCTGAAACTATGGCAGTTTTGGAAGAGTACAACCAAATTAATGATTTATTCGGTCTTGAGGAAAATTACTCAGATCCCGATAAAATGGATAAATTGATGGATCGTCAGGCCGCTTTACAAGACAAAATTGACGCTCTTGGTGCTTGGGAAATCGATACCAAATTAGAAATTGCAATGGACGCTTTGCGTACGCCGGAAGGTGATACACCAATTAAAAACCTTTCAGGAGGTGAGCGTCGTCGTGTAGCTTTATGTCGTTTGTTATTGCAACAGCCTGATGTATTGTTACTGGATGAGCCTACCAACCACCTTGATGCTGAATCAGTTCTTTGGTTAGAGCAGCACTTAGCACAATATGCCGGAACTGTTATTGCTGTAACGCACGATAGATATTTCCTTGATAATGTGGCAGGTTGGATTTTAGAGTTAGATAGAGGAGAAGGAATTCCATGGAAAGGAAATTATTCTTCTTGGTTAGACCAAAAATCAAACCGTATGGCTCAGGAAGAAAAAGTAGCTTCAAAACGTAGAAAAACTTTAGAGCGTGAGTTAGAATGGGTTCGTCAAGGAGCAAAAGGACGTCAGACAAAACAAAAAGCACGTTTACAGAATTACGATAAATTATTAAATGAAGACCAAAAACAATTGGACGAAAACTTGGAAATCTATATTCCGAATGGTCCACGTTTAGGTACGAATGTTATTGAAGCTAAAAATGTTGCCAAAGCTTTTGGTGAAAAATTATTATATGATAATTTGAATTTTACTTTACCACAAGCAGGTATTGTTGGAATTATTGGACCAAACGGTGCTGGTAAATCTACTATTTTCAAAATGATTATGGGAGAGCAAGCTACTGACAGTGGAGAATTTTCGGTTGGAGAAACTGTAAAAATCGCTTACGTAGATCAGTCGCACTCTAATATCGATCCAAATAAATCGATTTGGGAAAACTTTGCTGATGGTCAGGAATTGATTATGATGGGAGGGAAGCAAGTAAATTCAAGAGCTTACTTATCTCGTTTCAATTTTGGCGGCGGCGAGCAAAACAAAAAAGTTTCAATGCTGTCTGGTGGAGAACGTAACCGTTTACACTTAGCTATGACATTGAAAGAAGAAGGAAACGTACTTTTACTAGATGAGCCTACGAATGACTTAGATGTTAACACACTTCGTGCACTTGAAGAAGGTTTAGAGAATTTCGCAGGTTGTGCTGTAATTATTTCTCACGACAGATGGTTCTTAGATAGAATTTGTACTCACATCTTAGCTTTTGAAGGTGACTCTGAAGTTTATTTCTTCGAAGGAAGTTTCTCTGATTATGAAGAAAACAAAAAGAAACGTCTTGGTGGTGACTTAACTCCAAAACGTTTGAAATACAGAAAATTGATTAGATAGTAAAATCTAAATTTTCAATAAAAAAATCCCAAATTCCAATTGTTGTGAATTTGGGATTTTTATTTTTATTAGTCTTTTCCGTTTTGTTTGTCATTTCGACGAAGGAGAAATCTTCGCGAGAAGCTCTACAAAGATTTGGTTCTCGTTACGGAGTTACTTGCGAAGATTTCTCGTTCCTCGAAATGACAATATTGTGAAATTGGAATTTGGAATTTTAGATTTGGAATTTTTCTTTTTTAAAGAAACTTAGCCTTCAATTCCGGAGTAGGAATCATACAGCTTTCTTTTTTGCCATACCATTTATAGCGGTTTTTAGCAATATAGTCGTAAATATAATTTCGAAGTCTTTCAGGTAAAATTTTAAAAACAGAAAGTAAAGTGTAAAATCCGCCCAAGTCATTTGCAATTTCTATAACTGCGGATGATTTATGATAATAAGCAACACCGGGATTATACAAAATAATGCTGTCAATTTTAGTTTGATCAACACCAATATAATTGCAAATCTCTTTTCCCAAATCTGACTGCAAAGCCACAAAACGAAAGATATCTTTTTTGTCATGCTTGATAATAAACTGAACCGCGCCGTTGCAAAGATTACAAACGCCATCGAAGAGGATTATTTTTTTGTACTTTGGTAAGTCTTGCATTTTGTTGGTTTAAGATGAAAACTTTGTCAAAGTTTGAAACTTTGACAAAGTTCTATGCTATTAGTCATTCCTCATAATGACAAAAATGAGAATAAATAACTATTGTTGTAATTTATTAAATATAAAAATTCGATAAATTTTATAAATCAAAAATGACTTTCATAAATTATTTTTAAGCAATTTTTGAAATTTTTCCATCTTCGTAATTGTCTTTTTTAAGATCGTTTCTTAAATCGCTTTATTTTAATTTTGTCTCAATTTCTCCCATTTTTCAAACTAAAAACTGTCTCTACGACTGAAAATTAAAAAAAAACTTATTTCTTCCCAGCTTCAACAAACTCTAATTCGTCTAAACTTACTTTCGAAGTAAAAATTCCGTAATTGACAGTTGCTTTGTTTTTTTCGATAGAGTCAATACTTCCAACAGATCTTCCGTCGAGCATTCTAACTCGGTCACCAACTTTTAAAATTGGTTTTGGTTTTTCTATAACTGGTTTGAGTTTCTTCTCTTTTTTCTCTTTACGAATTTCTTCAACTTTTACCTGAACTTCGGCAATAACTTCTTTTTGTTTTTCAACTTTTGCCTTAACTTCTTTTGGAGTTGCTTTTTTACGTTTTGAGTTTTCGATTTCAACAATTTTCAAAAATTCACCAATAAGTTCTTTTTTGTTTTTGTTGTTGAAATATTTCTCAGCAATATCATCAATTTTTTGTCCTATATATATGATCTTCTGGTTACTGTCATATAATTCCTGATAGCTTTCTAATTTCTGCTGGATTCTTGTATTGATGTTTTCCATCTTTTTACTTTCCTCACGCGCACGGGTTTCTTCCTCTTTTAAATTTAAAGAAGTTTTTTCGAGCTTCGATCTTTCCTTTTGAAGTGTTGCAATGGTTTTGTCAAAACGAACTTTTCCAACTTCGATTTTCTTTTTGGCACGATTAATCAATCCAAACGGAATCCCATTTTTTTGCGCCACTTCAAACGTAAAAGAACTTCCTGCCTGTCCTAAAGCCAATTTGTACATTGGTTCTAAAGACTTTTCGTCAAACATCATATTCGCATTTGTTGCAAAAGGTAATTCGTTAGCCAGAATTTTTAAGTTGGAATAATGCGTTGTAATAATTCCGAAGGCTTCACGGTGATAAAATTCTTCCAGGAAAATTTCAGCTAAAGCTCCACCTAATTCAGGATCAGAACCTGTACCAAATTCATCAATTAAAAACATGGTTTTCTTGTTGCATTTCTTCAAGAAATAATTCATGTTTTTTAAACGATAACTATATGTACTTAAATGATTTTCAATAGATTGATTGTCTCCAATGTCTGTTAGAATCCTGTCAAACAAGAAAGTTTCGCTTCGTTCGTGAACCGGAATTAATATTCCAGACTGCAGCATCAATTGTAACAAACCAACTGTTTTTAAGGAAATTGTTTTTCCTCCGGCATTTGGACCAGAAATTACAATAATTCTGTTTTCTTGTTTTAATTCAATTGTCTGCGGATGTGTAACTTCATTTTTTTGCTTGTTGTTCAAATACAAAATTGGGTGATACGCTTCTCTAAAAAACAATCTTCTTTCCTCAGTAATTGTTGGCAAAATTCCATTGATTCGGTTGGCATATTTTGCTTTTCCGGCAACGACATCAATATCACTCAAAAAGTCTTGATATTCAATTAGTAAAGGTAAATACGGACGAATGATATTCGATAAATTCTTCAAAATTCTCGTAATTTCTTCTTTCTCTTCGTATTCAAGATTTGCTAATTCTCTTGAATATTTTAAAGTAGCTTCAGGTTCAATGTAAGCAATGCTTCCGGTTTTGGAACTTCCTAAAATAGAGCCTTTTACCTTACGTCTGTACATAGCAAGTACAGCCAAAACACGTCGGTTTTGAACGAAACTTTCTTTGATGTCGTCCAAATATCCTAAACCATTGTATTGCGTTAAAGCTATACCAAAACTTTGGTTTACTTTTCCGCGAACCAAGTTCATATTCTGACGAATACTTAAAAGTGCGGGAGAAGCATTGTCTTTAATTTCTCCGTATTTGTCAACAATTGCATCAATATGAGTTATGATGTCTTTTGTTAATTCTACACGAGAAGCCCTTGCGTTTAAATTTGGATAATAATCGTCAAATTTTCTCAGGAAGTTTAATAAAAAATTCGTTGTTGAAGAAAGATTGGCAATTTTTCTAAAACTGCCTACTTCAAGAAAACTATCTTCGATTGCTAAAAACTTAATTTCGTGCGTTATAGCGTCAAATCCATGATTTGGAATTGCGTTGTTATTTTCAAAAGACGAAACATATTCTGAAGTCTGCATTAAAGACTGCATTAAGGTTTCTTTATCTCTGAATGGTGTTATTTGTAAAGCTTTTTCTTTTCCAATATCTGTATTACAGCCAGCCGAAATGGTTTCGAGCACTGTTGGAAATTGTAAATCTTGTAATGTTTTTTCGGTAATACTAATCATTTAATTTCTTTAAGAAAGTACAGGCAAAAATACAAAAATAGTATCATTGAATACTGTAAAGTTATTGTGTTATTTTATTGTTTGTTAAAGTATGATTTAACTTAAAAATTTCTGAAATTCGCATAAAAAAAATTATGGACGTAAAAATGCATTCTTCCTGGAAACCGTTTTTGAATGAAGAATTTGAAAAACCTTATTTCAATGAATTAATCGATTTTGTAAAATCAGAATATTCAACAAAGGTTTGTTATCCAAAAGGAAGCCAGATTTTTTCAGCTTTTGATCATTGTCATTTCGATCAGGTAAAAGTGGTTATCATTGGTCAGGATCCTTATCACGGACCTAATCAGGCAAATGGTTTGTGTTTTTCTGTAAATGACGGAATTCCGTTTCCTCCATCTTTATATAATATTTTCAAAGAAATCGAAACTGATTTAGGAAAGCCGCTTCCAAAAACCGGAAATTTAGAGCGCTGGGCAGATCAGGGTGTTTTTCTTTTAAATGCTACTCTAACCGTTAGACAATCTGAAGCCGGAAGTCATCAGGGAAAAGGCTGGGAAAAATTTACTGACGCTGTTATTAAGCAAATTTCTGCTGAATCTGAAAATGTTGTGTTTTTACTTTGGGGCGGTTTTGCTCAAAAGAAAGCAGCATTGATCGACGCTTCTAAACATCATATTTTAAAATCAGGACATCCGTCTCCTTTGAGTGCTAATAGAGGTTTTTGGTTTGGAAATAAACATTTCAGCCAGACAAATACTTTTCTAAAATCAAAAGGACTTAAGGAAATAGAGTGGTAAAAAGCTTAATTTTTCATTTCGAGGAACGAGAAATCGCACTAGTAATTCCGTCAAGATTATCACTAATCTTTGTCGAGTTTCGTGTGCGATTTCTCGTTCCTCGAAATGACAAGAAACTTAATAAATTTATAGACTATTTTTCGACAGCTTTCTTAATAATTTCTTCTAAAACAGCTTCGTTTTCGTAGTTAGTAACTTTTAGAATAATCTCTTGATTTTTAACTGTTTTTCCTTCAATG
>NZ_LIAC01000029.1:0-24719 GCF_002210235.1 Flavobacterium sp. NLM | reverse complement strand
TGAAAAAGGCTGGATTGCTTTTTTGGAGGAGAAGTATTGAATGTTTCTTTTATTCGTCTAGTTTGTCATTTCGAGGAACGAGAAATCGCACTAGAAACTCCGCAAAGATTGGCGATTCTCTTTGTAGATTCACGAGTGCGATTTCTCGTTCCTCGAAATGACAATACTTTGCGGTTACCCTTTACGGAGTTACTTGCGAAGATTTCTCGTTCCTCGAAATGACAAGATTGAGGTTACTCTTAACAAAAATCTTTGTCAAAGTTTAAAACTTTGACAAAGATCTCTCGTATAGTTTTGGTATTTGGAATTTTAAGAATTGGAATTTAACAACTCAATTATCTTATCCACATTAATTTCACTATAATCATTAATATAAAAATCACATACAGGAAGTTGTTCTTTTGTATGCGTGCTCAAAACACCAACGACTTTCATTCCGGCATTTAATCCTGCTGTAATACCCGAAAAAGAATCTTCGAAAACCACACAATCAGACGGAGAAACGCCAACACGCTCTGCCGATTTTAGATATACTTCTGGATTTGGTTTATGAAACGTAACGTCTTCGCTGGACATCATCGAATCCATTTTGTCTGTGATTTTTAAAGCGTTTGCAATCAAATCCAGATTCGCACGCGGTGCCGATGTTGCCACAGCTGTTTTGAATCCGCGAGATTTTAATTCGCTTAAAAAATCCAAATAATGCGGAATCGTATCGACTTTATCTTTATAAATTTCACGGAACATTCCTTCTTTTTCGTCTTCGAGTTTTAAGAGTTCTTCTCCCGCAATTGGGCGTTTGAAGAAATGCGTCATGATATAACTGTTATGTTTTCCGTACATATGTTCTTCAAATTCTTCATTGGTATAAGGAACTTTATATTTATCGAAAAACGCCTCAAAAGCCTTCACATGATGCGGATTGGTGTGCGAAATAACACCATCCATATCAAAAATTACACATTGCTGTTTCATTTTATATTTTTGTTTTTTAACGGTTGCAAGATACTGATAAGTGTGGTTTACCGCAAAGTTGTGGAGAGGTTTCTCGCAGTGTTTTTTTTAATCTCGCAAAGTCGCAGAGACGCAAAGTTTTTGTTTCACGCAGATTTTAAAAAGATTTAAGCAGATAAACGCAGATAATTATTAAAATTAAATCTGCTAAAATCTGCAGAATCTGCGTGAAAAAAAATCCTTTAAATCTTATTAATCTGTGGCTTAAAAAACCTTTGCGTCTCTGCGACTTTGCGAGATTAAATTCACTCCACTTTGGAATTTGGAATTTAAAAATTGGAATTTGCATTTTAGCCGATCCAGATTTTACTTTTAACCAAAGTCATAGTTTGTCTTAAATGCTGATTACACGCAATCAGAATAATCAAAATTACCAAACCATAACCTACAATCGTATAAATTTCCATATCGGCCAATAAAGTGGCTTGTTTGGCAACAGTTCCGAAGACTTTTTTTAAGGCCAAAGTATTTGCATTATCTGCCGAATATCCTTTTGCCATAAAACTTTGTGCGGTTGCAGAAATTGTTTGCTGTGCTTCGGGATTTTCCCCTGTTACAAACTGACTTAGTTTTAAAAAATGTTTTTTGTTTAAAAATACGGTCGCATTCTGCATGACACAAAAACCAATTGTACTTCCCCAAAAACGTCCGGAAACCCCAACAATTCCAGAAGAAACCGCCATTTTAGCCGGAACCGAAGATGTAGTAAACAAGATTAACGGAACGAATAAAAACCCAACTCCAATTCCTTGTAAAACATACGGAATTATAATATCTGATAAAGCCACATCGGGCACAAACAGAAACGTAAACCAAAAATGAAATAATGCAATCAGCGAAAAACCAATTATAAAAATGATTTTCGTCGAAACAGATTTCATCAGGAAAAATGCTGCTAAAATTAGTCCGATTACATTTCCTAATCCGTTTATGTATTGTACGCCCGCAACGCGTGACGGATCCCAATTCCAAATGGAGAACATCGCCGAATGACAAAGACTAAGCGTTGCTCTGCTGATATAGAAAAGGAAGAACAATAAAAATCCGATTCGGAGATTGGCGTATTTAAAAACTTCAAAATCAAAAGTGGGTCTTTTTACCAAAAGTTCTTTAAAGATGAATAAACCCCCTGTAATCAAGGCAATCATTAACATTAAAACCATTTCAGAAGAATCGAACCAATATTTTTTCTCGGCATAAACAAAAAAGTAAGCACCGCAAAGAATAGCTGTTAAAACCAAAAAATAACTCATCCAGTCGATTTGATACAACGGAATTTTCTTTGTGATTCGGTGCCCACGAAAAGTAACTAAGATTAAAAAGACATTTAAAACCTGCAGTCCGCCGGAAACATACAGCATGTATTTCCAGTCGTAATGATCCAGAAACCAAACTGCAATATTCATAATAAAAGGCGTTGACAATAACAGCGAACCGTAATAAAACGAAAAACCAATGATAATGGCGTTTTTAGAATTAAACTGCTCAATCAATAATTGTCTGATTGTAATTACCGGAAGCGCCATCAGGATTCCCTCGGCAATTCTGAGTATTAAAAAAAGATAAAAATTGGTAATATACGCCGATGAAACAATCGTAATTCCGATTAAGGAATACACCGCCATCAGGTAATTTTTTGCCGGGAAAAAACTCGAAAATCGACTTTCGATCAAAATCGTTGCCAGCAAAGTTCCGTAGGTAACACACATTGCAAACTGCAAATCTTCGGGCTCAATGTCCAAAAAACTGGCTGCGTAGGTTACGTTTGAAGTATAAACTCCCAATAAAATCATGGAATGCAAAAGGCAGACAAACAAAATAATAATGATTGCCCATTTTGGAACCCAGGATTTAAAAATACCTTTATCTTCCATTTTAGTGTGCTGCGATCACAGTAATATTCATTCCCGCTCTTAAAAAATCGGTTTGTTTTTCGTTATCTTTTAACTGAATTCTAACTGGAATTCTTTGTTCTATTTTTACGAAATTTCCCGTTGCATTATCTGGAGGAAGCAATGAAAATCTTGCGCCGCTCGCTGGAGATAAAGAAGCAATTGTACCAATAAACGTTTTGCCGCTTACAGCATCGGCTTTTATTTCAACATCCTGCCCAACGGTTAAATACTGCAATTGCGTTTCTTTAAAATTAGCAGTAATCCATTTTTCTTTACTTACAATCGAAAGCAATGATTGTCCTTCTTTTACCAATTGCCCTGGCTGTAGAGTTCGTTTTCCAACCCAGCCGTCGTAAGGCGCTGTAATTATCGTGTACGAAAGAAACAATGCCGCATTATCAGCCACCGCTTGTTTTGATGCAATATTGGTTTGTGTAGTCGGCACATTTGCTTCGGCAACAGAAGTACTTAAAGTCGCCGAGTGAATTCTGTTTTTCATTTCTTCAAAATGTGCTTGCGCCGATTCGTAATCGGCTTTTACTTTTTCCAATTGCTGAGAAGTTGCCGCTTCTTCTTTTACCAAAGCTTTGTACCTTTCGTATTCCAGTTTTGTTTTCCAAAGATTTGATTTTGCACCTTCTAACTGTGATTCATTAATTGCCGTTGCACTTGCTGTTGTAACTGCATTTCTTTGCACCACAACGCTATTTTGCTGTGCGTTTTGAACATCGGCAAGAGCCACATTCAATTTTGATTTATATTCCCGATTGTCAATTACAACCAAAGTATCGCCTTTATGCACAAACTGATTTTCATTAAAACGAACTTCCTGCACATAACCTGTAATTCTCGACATAATTGGAGTTACATATTGTTCCACCTGAGCGTCATTAGTTTCTTCGTGGTTTCTGTTGAATACATAAAACCAAATTCCCAAAATAACCCCGCTTACCACAAGCGCACATGCAATAACTGTTATTAATATATGAAACGTTCTGTTTTGTCTAGTTTCATTTTTTATCTTAACCATAAACTTTATATCTTTAATTATTTTCCCCCGGATTGAAATCCGGCGCTACAATATGAATCGTTCCTTCGGAACTTAAAATCTATATTCTTTATTCTATTCTTTCTATTTCTTCCCAGGATTAAAATCCTGCGCTACAATATGGATCGTTCCTTCGGAACTGAAACCCTATATTTTCTATTTATTCTCTTGCTTCTTGCCTCTTTCTTCTAAAAAATCAAATCTCGTTAGGCATAATTCCAGCAGTATGAAGCAATTCATAATGTTTTAAAACCGCATCCAGTCGGGTAGAAATTTTATTGTATTTCGCCTGAAGCAAAGCATTATCAGCATCAACCATTTCGGTAATTAAAACCAATTGGTTTAAGTATTTCAGTTTTACAATTCGGTAGTTTTCACTGGCTAAGTCCAAAGCTTTATCAACAACCACAAATTTTTCAAGGATTTCCTGATATTGCGTATGCTCTTTGTACAGTTTGTCCTGAATTTCATCTTTTATGATTTCAGACTGCATTTGCTGCCATTCGATTTTTTTGTTGGCTTGTTCGACTTTGGTTTTGTTTTTATATAAAGCCGAAATATCAAAACTCGCTTCGATACCTACTTGTCCCAAAGTGTACAAATACGGATTTGGCGGAAAAAATTTGTAGTTTGGATAATAAAAGCCATAATTCCCGAAGAAGTTTACTGTTGGCAGATAATTTCCTTTAACCAATTGCAATTCCGTTTTTTTGATGTTTAATTCCTGACTTGCAATACGCATTTCTTCGTTTTGCAAAGCTTTAGTCATATAAAAATCATACGGATCTAAACCATTCATTTCGTCTAAACTTGACGTTGTATCAATCGCGATTTCTTCATTTTCCGGAATCTGAATTAAAGTTTTCAGATCGTGAAGCGCAATTTTTATGTTTTTGGAATTTGTAAGCGCATTTAATTCACGATCTGAAAGCTGTAATTCGGCTCTAATGACTTCATTTTTTGTAACCGTTCCGTGTTTTTGAAGCGATTGTACTTCTTTCAGTCGGCTTTTTTCTTCTTTAATGTTTTCTTCAAAAATCTTCTGAAGTTCCATCATTTTATAAATCGAAAGATAATTTGCCACAACTTCAAGCTCGATATCATTTTCTGTCTTTTCTGTTTTTATTTTAGCTATTTCACTTTCCTGATTGGCAATTTTGATCGCATTATTAATCTTATTACCCGCATAAATTGGCATTTTAAAAGTCGAATTGACCTGATAAATTTCAGGAATTGCCTTTGTAATTTCTTTTCCATTTAAGAAACCGCTTCCTTTGAATTCGGTAATATTTGTAATTCTGGAATACTCGCCGTTTAATTCGATGTCTGGCAAGCGGAGTTCTTTGCTTTCTTTGATGTTTTGCTCCGAGAGCGTAATCTCCAGTTGAGATCTAAGGATTTTTTTGTTGTTTTCTTTTGCCAGTTTCAAAGCCTCTTTTAATGAAACCGAATGAACTTCCTGCGCTTGTAAGCCATTGAATGCTAATACAATTAAGAGTAACAGCAGGATTCTGGAAAAACAATCGTCTGTAGAATTTGTTGTTTTAAGGAACATGATAATAATTTATGCTGCAAAGTTCCTTCATTTTTCCGTTGACTGATAATTCTAAAAAGTCAATAACGTATTCATTTCGGACAAATATTAAAACTGTATTTCCCGAAAACGTTATATTAAAATATTGAAAAACAATTTATTAGAATATTAATTTAGTTTGAGATGTTTCACGCAGATTTATAAATGATTTAAGCAGATGTACGCAGATTTTATTTTTTGTTCTCGCAGATTTGGCAGATTGTTCAGATTATAAAGCATTTAAAAAATCTCTCAAATCTGCGGAATCTGCGAGAGAATTTTTTTACGTATGAAATAAAGAGAATCAGCAAAATTGGCTTACATCTATTAAAATCTGCGTGAAATAAAATTTTACTTTCGCTCCAAAATCTCTTCACCATTTAAGTAATCGGAAGGTCTTTGTCCTAAAATCTTGAAGAATGTATTGCTGAAAGTCGGAACGCTATTATAACCAACTTCCAGGGCTACCTCTTTTACCGAAAGTTTTCTTTCTAATAAAAGTTCGATTGCTTTTAAGATTCTGCGAATGGTATAATATTGAATGAAAGACATTTTGAGATCTTTTTGAAACAAGCGATACAAAGAGCGTTCGCTGTAACCAAATTCATGCGCGACATCGGCAAACAAAATCGTTTCTCCGAGATTATTTTCAATGTAACGCAGAATTTTTCCGAGTCGTTTGTCTTTAGGCTGTGGTAATTCTAAAGGTAAATTATTGGTGCAAATTTGAGGTAAAATCGCTTTTATTGCTTTAGCAATGGTAAAGTTTGGAGTTCCTTTTTTAAGATGTCCATTCCATCGATTCGTGAAAAGCATCATTTGCAGCAATAAATTATTGACGGGATAAATTCCTTCTACTTTATAAAAGTCGTCTTCATCTTTTTCTACAGGAAAATATAGATTTCGCATCATCACATGTTCCGACTTTGGCTCGATGCTGTGTTCTAAACCTGCAGGAATCCAAATAAAATGTCTTGCAGGGAGAAAATAAGATTTCGTTTCGGTTGTCACAAAAACTACATCGCCTTCCGCATACAGCATTTGCGCTTTTTCATGTTTATGTATCGGAACAAACAATTCTCCCATTATATCATGATGACAATAAATGCTTTTTTTATCGGCATCTACTTTCTTGATATAATATTTGTCTACTTTAAAGGTTGATTGTTCCATTGGAGTTTAATACGAATGGTTTTGTGATATTAAATATAAGGAAATTTAAATTCCAATATCTGAAATTCCAAATTCCAATTATCACAACGTTTGTCATTTCGACGAAGGAGAAATCTCCGTAAGTAACTCCGTAACGAGGATTCAATCTTTGTCGAGCTTCTTGTGGAGATTTCTCCTTCGTCGAAATGACAAATCAGATAGAATAAAAAACTTTGCGAACTTTGCGTAAATCCTAGCGCCTTTGCGGTTCAATTCTAAATTCCTATAAAAAACAAAAATGCCTTTCCGTTAAGAAAGGCATTTTAAATTTAGTCTCGTTATTGAAACGAGAGGACTCGAACCCGTCTCGTCCTTAGACGAGATGACAGACATGTATTCTAACTAACTTTACCTTTCTTATTTCTGATCTTGAATTAAAGCTTCAAGTGATTTTCTATTTAATTTTTTCAATCTCAATTCTTCAATCAAAGCTTCTTTTTTAGTTTCAAATGCCTTCGAATAAACTAAATCCCAAGGTCCTTTATTAGAAGTATATTTACTTCTATTTTCATTATGATATAATAATCTTTGATGAATATTTTCACTAAAGCCTTTGTAATAAACATCAAAAGTTTTAGAGTAAATAATATAAACGTAGAACATAAATGAAACTTTAATTACAAAAAAAAATGCCTTTCCGTTAAGAAAGGCATTTTAAATTTAAGCGGTCTGGACGGGACTCGAACCCGCGACCCCATGCGTGACAGGCATGTATTCTAACCAACTGAACTACCAAACCCACTGCTTTATTGTGAGTGCAAAAATACAACAGAAGTTGGATTCTGCAAGGGTTTTTAGGAATAAAAATTGAGAAATTTTTAATGAACTAAATTTCAATATTTTATCCCGAAGCCTCGGGACGAGAACTAAATCAAAAAACAAGAACTTTCTTTCTTTTTAACCGAAATCTCGATAGTTTTCTGTCAAATAAAAATATTTATCCTATTTAAACATAGCCCGTGGTTTCAACCACGAGGACACAATGATGACCACAATCCCGTTTCCCGTGGTTGAAACCACGGGCTATATTTAAAATGCAATGAGTATAAAAGCGCAAAGGTCGCAAAGCTTAATTAAACTTTGCGACCTTTGCGTAAATCTTAGTATTCTTTGCGGTTAAAAAACAAAAATCAAAAGTGTCTTAAATCAAAAAAGCCATCCACAAAAGTGGAAAGCTTTTCATTGGTCTAACTACTAAACCAGCTACGAGTTACAAAGTCGTAGCAAAACAACACAACTAATCTTAGATACCGTATTTGGGCAAAAAAGCCTTTCTGTTAAGAAAGGCTTCTCCCAATATTGCGGTCTGGACGGGACTCGAACCCGCGACCCCATGCGTGACAGGCATGTATTCTAACCAACTGAACTACCAAACCTCTGCGTTATTGCGGTTGCAAAGATAGTACAGAATTTCATTTCTGCAAGTGTTTTGATAAAAAAAATGAAATAAATTTTCAAATTCTTAGCCAAAGTTTTGTTTTTCAACTAAATATGTAGTCAATATTTTTTCAAAATTGTCGCCCACATTTACCGGAACGTACTTAATTTGGTTCTTGGCGCAGGTTAAAGCTAGATTTTTAAAGTAAGCTTCTACCCTTTTTTCATATTCAACTTTAACATTATCGGCAAAAATTGAAACTTCTTCTCCCGATTCTAAGTCGATAAATTTTCTTGGTGCGTTGTCAAAATCAAATTTCAATTCGGTCTCATTATCAACCACATGAAACAAAACGACTTTGTGTTTGTTGTGTTTTAAATGCTGTAAAGCGTTAAAAAGCTTTTCGTCATCTTCGGCCTGAAACATATCGGTAAACAAAATAATCATCGAACGACGATGCATCTTCTCTGCTATTTGATGCAGATATGTAATGGTATCGGTCGTTTTTTTGACTTTTGGCTGTACTAATAAATCTTCCAGTTTGTTCAAAAGCATTCTGTGGTGACGATCACTTCCTTTTTCCGGTGCGTAATATTCGTATTTATCGGAGAAAACGCTTAAACCAACAGCATCGCGCTGTTTCTTTAAAATATTCATTAAAACTGCCGAAGCCAAAACCGCAAAACCAATCTTTTTTTCATAAAATGGCTGATTCGATTTTAGTTCGGGATAATGCATTGACGACGAATTATCGACAATAAGATGACAGCGTAAATTGGTTTCTTCCTCAAAACGTTTCGTATACAAACGGTCGGTTTTGGCAAATAATTTCCAATCAATATGTTTGGTGCTTTCGCCTGCGTTATAGACTTTGTGCTCTGCAAATTCGGCCGAAAATCCATGAAACGGACTTTTATGCATTCCGGATATAAAACCTTCTACAACCTGATTTGCCAGCATTTCGAGATGCTGAAAACTTGAAACTTTCTCTATTTCCGATTCGATTTTCATTCGGTTTCTTTTTTAATATTTTCTGCTTTGTAAAGCAAATCTGTGGCCTGAAATAATTTCCTTTTCAGAATCGGACTAAAATTAGGGTTTTCTTTTAAGAATCGCTGTACTTCATCAAAAGCAAATTTAGACGAATATTTCCCAACGGTATCTTCAAGCCAGTCTTTGGGAAAGAAAATATCTCCCGTACGTTGGATTTCATCAACCAAATCTAATGAAAATCTAATATATTTTTGTGCACTTTCCTGACGAAGCGGATGATGAATATTACTCAAACCAATTTCAACCCACGATTCTTTTTCACGGTTTTTTTCGTCTCTTAAAGATTCCATAAAAGCATTTCGAACCAATTCGTCTTTTGATAATGACGGAAGCAGGAATTCAAATCGTTTTTGTTTATCAGGATTTGAAATTGTTGTTCTGGTTTTCTCTAAAATTTCATCTGCTTTTTCATGTTTGAAAATCGCTAAATTCATTGCCATATTGGTAAAATCGTCTTCGTTTAGTTTTAAACCCTGAATTACGATTTCTTTATTCCAGATTTGATATAATTTGGCTTTCGCCGAATCAGAATACGCTACCGAACTAAACAAACCAAATAAAGTCTTTTTTACATTGGCAGATGAATTAGTCTGTAAACGTGAGTATAAAGTATAACTCAATAAAGTCTGCACTCTTTCTTGTTGCTTTTGGGTTAAAAATCTCCAATAAATTGCATTTAGATTATTGGATACAATTCGCAAAACCAATTCATTTTCTTCAAATTGAATTCCTTTAAAAAAACAATTAAAAGCTTCATCTGGAGAAATATTCCCAATTAGCATATTTTCATACAAATTGCTGTAGGCAGAAGCTCTTGCAACCTCATCTTTCAAGGTTGAAATATAATCTAAATTATTGCCGTCAAGCGGAAAAACGCCGTATCCAAAACCGTTGTAATTGTAAATAATTATGTTTGGTTTTTCAAGTCCGGCAGCTTCTTTTAAAACAATGTTTTTGTCTTTAATAGCAGCGTTTAGAACTTTCACATTATCATCATAAACTAAACCAATTTGAAAAACCTGAGGCCAGATATTATTCGATTTATCTTCGGCGTTTTGCTGAATTTCAAACTTTTTAATTTGACCTTTAGAATTGTATTCTATTTTATCTGTAAAAATGGCCCTTCCGGATTTATTGACCCAGACTTCGCTCCATTTTTTCATGTCAAGCGGCGTTTCGGCATCCAGAATTTCTACAAGATTATTCCAGTCGGCGTTATTGTTAGCGTATTTTTTAATGTATTTTTCGATTCCTTTTTGAAAAGCTGCTGCGCCCATCGAAGCTTCTAACTGACGCATCATAATTGGGGCTTTATTGTAAATAATGGCTCCGTAAAGCGATCCGGCATCTTTTAAATTTGCTAAATGCTGTTTTATCGGATGTGTGCCCAAAGATCGGTCTTCCGCGAAAGCGTTACTATAATGCGCTGTAAAAAACTGGAGATTATGATTGACTTTTGGGAAAATTGGATTCATGATTTTATCGGCCATAAAATTGGCAAAAACCTCTTTCATCCATACATCGTCAAACCATTTCATCGTTACCAAGTCGCCAAACCACATGTGCGATGTTTCGTGTGCGATAAGTTTTGCGCGGTTTAATTTCTCGCTGTCGGTTGCACTGTTGTCCAGAAACAAAGTCGATTCTCTATATTGAATGGCACCAACATGCTCCATTCCGCCGTATTGAAAAACCGGAATTGCAGCGAAATCCAATTTTTGAAACGGAAATTTATAATTGGTATATTTTTCCAGAAAATCTAAAGATTGCTGATGGAGATTAAAAATCGTATCGGTACTGGTTTTTATCTTTTCTGCGTTATTTTCGCGATACAGCATTGTCATTTCTAAACCTGGCTTTTGCGTTGCACTTTTGAATTTTCCGGCAACGAAAGAAAACAAATAAGTACTCATTTTATCTGATTCTCCAAAATTATACGTTATGAAATCTCCTTTTTCGATTTTCTCTTTTACATCGGCTCCAGCCAAAACCGACCAGTCTTTTGGAACAGAAAGACTCAGTTTATAAGTGGCTTTTATATCTGGCTGATCAAAACACGGAAATAATGTACTCGCGCGATCTGGAACTAAAAGTGTATAAAGAAAATCGTCGTTTCGGTTCAACGATAAATTGCCCGCGATAAAGGAAACAGAAACTTTGTTTTTTCCTAAAATTAAAGCTGAAGTAGAAATTACTATATGCCCATTTTCGTGAACAATTGCAGTATTTTTTCCGTTTACTTCAATTGTTTTTATGTTTGAAGCTTTCTCTTTAAAATCTAAAAGTAAAGGCTGGCTTAAACCAGATAAATTCAAATTTACATTTAAATGAGAATTAATATTTTCTTCTTTCTGAGTTGGGATTTCAAAAGACAATTCGTATTGAATATCTGAAATTTGGTTTTTACGAAATTGAGCCAATTGTTCTGAAACTCCATTTTCTAAAAACGCACTTTCTTTTTCTTTTGATTGAGAAAAACCATTTGTAATTAACACAATAAAACAAAGAAAGCTATAGAAGATTTTCATTTTTAAAGAGATATAAGATTCGTTAAAAATAGGAAAAAACAAACATTTAAAAAAGTCAGTCGCGAATTGGACTAATTTTCACGAATTATATTATCTGTTTGAAACCAAAGAAATCAATTTTTAAATATTTTACAGGAAAAGATCGTAAGGTATGCAAAATAAAAACTCGTTGAAATTGGCATAATTCATCGCAAAAACAAAAAAAGGTTTGACGAGTGTCAAACCTTTTTACAAACTCACTAATTAAACTATCCAAAAATAAAATTATTCAGTTTGTTGAAAATCAAAACTTAAATCTCCTGCATTATAATTTGCAGAAACATTGGTTGGGAAAGTTTGTGATGTTCCGCTGATCCATCTATATTCATTAAATATGATATGTCCGGCAGTAATAGGATAAACAGTATTGGTTAGATCTGCTTTGGCCTTTTTATACCAATCATTAGAATTCATTGTAATCATGTATTTTTTATCTTTTTCAAGAGCAAAAACACTGATTTCTTTAGTAACCTGAACATCTGCTGTGGCAACATTTACAGTTTCTGAACGCAATACTACTTTTCCTGCATAGTCCCAAATCGTTACACGCACTGCAGAATTTGCAGCAGGCAGTTTTAACGTAATGGCTTTAATATTTCCTTTTACAGTTGGTGTAAAAACCAATCCAAATTCGTAATCTCCAGCGTTTACAAAATTAGTAACTGTATTAAATCCGGTTTGAGTATAATAAACTGCAAGCGGGTTTTCTGTTTCAAAAGTCGGCGTATTATCTTTGTCGTCGTCATTACTGCTGCACGATACGCTTAAAATTGATGCTGATAAAATGGCAAAAAGTATTTTAAAATTTTTCATATCTCTTTTGATTTTTTTTATTTAGTTGATTAAAATTGTTTTTTCAGATTACTGCTGAATATTTAAACGTGCACAAACTTCTTCGTAGCTCATTTTAGAATAATCTAATTTTGCCTCTTTTGCTGTTGCAGAAACTCCACCAGGAATTAAAATATAGCGCCAGCTAAGTGATGTAGGAAGATTTACTGTTGTACCGTCTGCAACATGTTTAAATCTGAAAAGCTTAATTTTTTGTACGCTTGTGATCGCAGAAATTGTATTAACAAATCCTCCAGCTGTTGATGTATAAGGTAATGTGTAAACACCTGAACCAAAAGACATATAAACTAATACTGTTCCTTTAGATACGATGTCTGCTGATAGTTCCGGAGCATTAATAGTCGTAGATAAACCAGAAGTACCGTCGATAGTTTCTGCAGCTGCTGCAGGCGCTGTTATCCATGCACTATAAATAACATTTGCTGTTCCTGTTGCTCCCGGCGCTCCATCTACTCCGTTAGTTCCATCGATACCGTCTTTTCCGTCATCGCTGCTGCATGAAATTGTAAAAATTGCTAGTAAAAAAATTGATAAAAGGGTTTTAGAAAATTTCATAATAATTTTAGTTTTAAATTGGTCAAATCGTTCTTATTTAATTCAATAACATTATTTTTGTAGAAATCCTAAAGCTGTCAGGGATAGTTATTTTGAGCTCCTGAATTAATTACAAGGCAAATGTGCGCCAATAAAACATGGGCAAAAACAGCGAATAGACAAACAACATTTTAAATAGACAGACGACATAAAACATAGTTTGAATGATGAAAAAATACTCTTGTATTATTGTTGATGACGACGAAATTGACAGACTTACTGTATTGTCTTTTGCTAAAAAATTCCCGATTCTGGATATTTTAGGTGTTTTTGATTCTGCTGAAGATGCGCTTCCGTTTATCGAAGAAAAAAAAGTCGATATTTTATTTCTGGATATTGATATGCCGGATTTAAACGGTATTGAATTCAGGAAACAAGCTCTGGAAATTCCGGTATGTGTTTTTATTACTGCACATCCTGAACATGCGGTTGAAAGTTTTCAAATAGAAACGCTGGACTTTATCGTAAAACCTTTAAAACTGGATCGCTTTACGCAAACCGTAAGCCGAATTGAAGAGTTTATGGAAATCAAGTTAAAAGCTTCTCTTTTTGAAGCCAGCATTGGCGGTGATACTATTTATATAAAAGAAGGCCACGATCAGACCAAAGTTAAACTTCACGAAATTTTATATCTCGAAGCGCTAAAAGATTATACTTTGATTATTACCGATAAAAAAAGGCATTGCGTTTTATCGAGTATTGGAAATCTTTTAAAAGAAGATCATTTTCAATCGTTTATAAGGATTCACAGAAGTTATGCCGTTCAAAAGCAGTTTATTCAGAAGATGAATTCTACGGAAATCATTTTAAACAATAATGTCACGATTCCGGTTGGGAGAAGTTACAAAGAAAACTTAAACCTGATTTAGATGAAAAAAGCCGGGTTTTTGTTTTTGTTCTTTATCAATATTTCTGTTTTTGCACAACAGGAACCGAATTTGTCCCGATATAAAACTACAAACGAAAAATTAAAAATCTGGCTCAAATATGCTACAGAACTTTTAGATAAAGAAGATTATTCGAAAGTTATAATTGCTGGACAAAAAGGAATTGAGCTTTCTAAAAATCATCCTGCCTACACAAGCCGGTTTTATCTTTATATTGGAACTGCTTATGAATTTAGCAATAACCAATATCAAAAGGCTTTGGTTAATTATGAGCAATCTTTGAAATATGCCCAAATAGGAAATCATCTAAAAAATAAAACTTCGGCCTTAATGCGGCTCAATTATATTTATTATTCGCTGAATGATACTTTAAAAAGGAAAGACTTAATTGTTTATATCAAACAAGTTCTCGACACTACAAAAAACACTTATACACAAGCTGTACTTAACGGAAGTTTAGGCGAATATTATCTAGATTATGCTCAATATGAAAACTTTATTAAATATCAGCTAAAAGCGATAACGTATAAAAAACTGCTTAAAAAAAGCACTCCAAATATTGAAAATATTGGTGTTTCGTACAGCCAGATTGCGAGTGCGTATATCAAAATGAAACAATTTAATAAAGCAATTGAATATTTAAACGAAGCAAAACCTTATATAAAAACATCTCCATATGTAAGCGCATTTTCGTGCAATTATTATATGCAGTGTTTTGCCGCCCAGAAAAAATCAGACAGCGTTTTGAAGTATTACAAGTTAATTTATACGTATCCAACTGTAAAAGATTCTCTGTTTCTTAATTTGAGTTTTGCGAACCAAAGCATGTCTAAATTTTATGCAGATAAAGGCCAGATCAATACAGCGTATAATTATGCTAAAAAAGCTGTTCTATTTGGGCAGAAATCAACAGATGAAGAAATTCTGATGGAAGCCAATACAATAATGGGAAGAGTTTTGTATGAAAAGAAAGATTATAAAAGTGCGATTGAAACCTTGAAAAAAGCATCGGTAAATGCTTTAAATTATGACAAAGAATTCTTTGTTACTATAAATAAAAAACTCTCTCAAAGTTATGCTGCGCTGGGACTTTGGGAAGAAGCGTTTCATTATAACGAAATCTATAGCAAATACAACGACGAAATGATGCACGAATCGGCGAAACAAAGTATTGCAAATGCCGAAGCCCGTTATCAAAATAAAACCAAACAACAGAAAATCAACAATCTTTCCACTGAAAACACGATTAAAAATATTCAGATTGATGAAGCTAAAAAGCAGCGTATCTATTTAATTTCGGGATTAGCATTGGTTGCAATTATCGGATTGTTATTATTCAACCAAAATCAAAACAGAAAAAAAACCAATCAGAAATTACAAGTTTTAAATCAGGAATTAGACGAAGCCAATAAAATTAAAGCGAGATTCTTTAGCATTTTAAATCATGATTTAAGAAGTCCGGTTTCTAATTTGATCCATTTTTTACATCTTCAAAAAGAAAATCCGGAATTGATTGATGAAGAAACGGCTGCGAGAATGCAGACTAAAGTAATTTCGGGAGCTGAAAATTTACTAACTTCTATGGAAGACATTTTGCTTTGGAGTAAAGGCCAGATGGAAAACTTCAAACCTCATTTTAAAGAAATTCCGGTTGATGTTATTTTTGATGAAATACAAAAGCATTTTTCGAGCAATGAGAACATTTCAATTTTGTTTGAAAATCCGGAAAGCATTATTCTTACTACAGATGAAAATTACCTGAAAACCATTATAAGAAACTTAACCGGAAACGCTATAAAAGCCCTTGACAAAAGAGAAAACCCAAAAATAATATGGAAAGCGTGGCAGGAAAACAACCAAGCTTTTCTTTCTATAACCGATAACGGCGCGGGCGGAAATCAGGAAAAATTCAAAGCCCTTTATGACGATTCTGAAGTTATAGGGATCAAATCCGGTTTAGGATTGCATTTAATTCGGGATCTCGCAACGGCAATCAATTGCAAAATTGAAGTCTCTTCAAAACCAGATTTCGGAACGACTTTTACGATTATATTCTAAAAAGTTTGCCACGAATTTCACGAATTTTCACGAATTTTTTCTTGTTTTTATGCTCAAAAAATTGTCTATGCAAGTTGTTATTAAAATTATAATTCGTGGAAATTCGGGAAATTCGTGGCAAAAAAACTTGTCAAATATTTAAACAATAAAAAAGGCCTGAAAAAATCAGGCCTTTTTTATATAAATCATAATCTTACGATTACAACAAAGCGTCTAAGCTGTCAGCGTAGGCTTGTTTCGGAGCAACTCCTACTTGTTTTCCTACTACTTCACCATTTTGAAACACCAAAACGGTTGGTATGTTACGCACACCATATTTAGCAGCAAATTCCTGGTTAGCATCTACATCTACTTTACCAACCACAACTTTACCTGCATATTCTTCGCTTAATTGGTCAATGATTGGACCAACCATTCTACAAGGACCGCACCATGCTGCCCAAAAATCTACCATTACTGGTTTATCTGATTTTAAAACTACTTCGTCAAAAGTAGCATCTGTTATTGCTAATGCCATAATTATTTTTCTTTAAAGTTATTCTCAGCTTTTGTCTCGGGAGACTTTTTAAATACTTTCAAAACTGAGGTACAAAGTTAAAAATTAAAAACAAATCATACACCATTCCCAAATTAGTTTTGATTATAAATGTATCGTCAATTATTATAACATTCACATGTTCTTTATTTACAAGCTCTAACTATCATAAAGAAAGTCGTTTTTTATACTTATCTTTATTAGTCCGTAAAATCCACACAAAATGAAGGAAACTTTACACAAAATAAAAACATTTTTCCAGTCGGTTCATTTTAAAAAATACGCCAAACGTTTTGGTATTTTTATTCTGATACTAATTGGATTGCTTTTATTGGCTTGTGGAGGATTATCTCTTTATTTCAATCAGAATAAAACCGAGATTATTGCTAAAATCAATACCAAGATTAATGAGAATATAAACGGAAAGTTTCATATTGGCGATTTTCAATATAAGTTTTTAACCGGTTTTCCGAATTTTACTTTGGCTTTAAAAGATGTCGAACTAAAAGACAATAAATGGAATACGCACCATCATACTTTACTGAAAGCACAGGAAATCGAGGCACGTTTAAATGTTTGGAGTTTGTTGCAAAATGAAGTCAACATTCATAAAATCCTGATTAACGACGCCGATATTTATATTTACAAAACTAAAGACGGTTATACAAACTCTGATATTTTTAAACCGAAAAAGAAAAAATCTCCCGAAAACAAATCAAAACCCGAAACCACGATTGACGAAATCGACCTCAGCGATGTTCACATTATTATAGATAATCAGCTTGGAAATAAATTGTTTGATTTTGATGTTCACAGCTTAAAATCAAAAGTTGATTATAACGGAGACAACTGGAATACCGATTTGTTTATCGATACTCAAATAAACAGTTTAGCTTTTAATACCGTCCACGGAAGTTTTGCCAAACAAAAAGAACTTAAAGGAACGCTGGCCGTTTCTTATCAAGCCGAAAAACAAAAAATTGATGTTTCGACCAAAAACTTAAAAATTGGTTCTGATTCATTTGATATTGTGGCTTATTTCAATATTGGCAAAACCAATTCGCTTTTCGGAATCAATATTAATACGCGTATTTTATGGAGTAATGCTTCTCGTTTATTATCCGGAAATATTAGTTCTAAACTGAATCGGTTTGATTTGAAGAAACCAATTGATGTAAACTGCGACCTAAAAGGCGATTTAAATGTGCACGACGATCCTAAAATTGTGGTTCAGGCTGTAGCCAAAAACAACGAACTCACTATTCCCGACGGGCGAATTGACAAATGCAGTTTCAGAGGAATTTTTACCAATAATTTCAAACCAAAAGACGGATTTAATGATCCAAATTCGGCTGTAATTTTAACCCATTTTTCGGGAGAATATGAAAATATTCCGCTTACCATTCCGCAAGTTGTAATTAGCAATCTCGAAAAACCAATCGCAACCGGAAACGTAAGTTCTGATTTTGATATCGAAAGACTCAATCAGGTAAGTAACGAAAAGTGGATTCATTTTGAAGAAGGCCACGCCAAAGCCAATTTGAAGTTTCAGTTTGATATTGTCAATTTGTACATTACCAAGCCAAGATTTATAGGAAATGTCGATGTCGATGATGCTTCGTTTCATTATATCCCGAAAAATATTCAGGCCGTAAAAACCAATATTCATCTTGATTTTACCGAGAAAGCTTTATTCATTAAACAAATTGCCTACAAACATAAAAAGAACACCATTTTTATAGACGGAAAAATCGATAATTTTCTAAACCTCTATTATGATGCTCCCGAAAAAATGGTCGTAAACTGGAACATTTATTGTCCTAATATTGATCTTAAACAATTTTTGGGCGTTTTGGCTACTTCTCAAAAAAAGAAAGCTGCACTTAAAAACAATAAAAGAACGACGATTTCCAATCATTTGCGAAACGTAATCGAAAATTGCATTGTGGTAATTGACATTAAAGCAGATAAAATTAATTACAACAAGCTGACCGCAACCAATACCAGAGCAACAATCTCAATGTTGAATTCTAAATTGGTCATAAAAAATGGTTCGCTGCAGACTTCCGGCGGAAGCATAACTTTTAACAGTGAAGTATTACCAAGCGGAAAAAATTATGCCTTCAGTTCAAACGCGCAAGTAAACCGTGTTGATATTGCTAGTTTTTTGAAATCGTTCAACAACTTCGGGATTTCGTCTTTTAATCCGAATAATATAAAAGGAAGATTAACAAGCACCGCAAACGTAAGCGGATTTATCAACAGCCGCGGAGAATTAATCACCAATTCGATGCATGGAAAACTGAATTTCACCGTCAATCAAGGTGCATTGCTAAACTTTGAGCCGATTGTAAAAGTGGGCAAATTTGCTTTTCCGTTTCGTGATGTCAAGAATATAACTTTCAGTGATTTATCCGGAAACCTCAACATGCGCGGAGAACAAATCGACGTAAATAATTTAACCATAAGTTCAAGCGTCCTAAACATCGATGTTGACGGAATTTATTCTTTCGGTCGAGGAACGAATCTCGCCCTGACAATCCCACTAAGAAATTCTAAAAACGACGCCAAACTTGCCAGCAAAGCCGAACGCGATGCGGTTCGTGAACGTGGTATTGTGCTTCATTTACTTGCTGTTGATGATGAAGGGAAAATGAAAATTAAGTGGGGGAAGAAGGAGAAATAAGTAAAAATTATTGCCACAGTTTTGTCATTCCGAGGAACGAAGGAATCGCACTAGAAACTCGACAAAGATTTGTACCCTTCTAAATCTTGAAACTAAATTCTATACGTCAAAAAAGTTAATAATCAAGTTGAAAACTATTCAATAATGAGGTCAATTGTACGCAGGTCAATTGTACGCACGAGCCTACTTTTATAAACTATGAATATCAAGGAAAAATTCGGATTCAAAGTCAAAGAACTTCGAGAACAAAAAGGATACTCAATTGAGTATTTAGCCAATATTTCTAACGTTGACAGAAACTACATTTCAGATATTGAAAAAGGTCAGCGAAATGTTTCAATAGAAATTATAGAAAAAATAATCACAGCTCTTAATACTGATTTTGGAGCTTTTTTTAATGATAAGGATTTTAAAAAATGAAGAAAGCAAAAAAATACTCAGAAATCAGGCAAAAACTTCAAATTGACATTGACAAGAAAACAGATAATGGATTAGCCAAACTGACTCATTATTTTCAAAATCATAAAAATGGAGTTTCAGAATATTTTAAAAGTGACGCCACAGAGTATCTTACAAATTTACACGAAAAATTAAACATTTTAGAAGAACCAAACTTTCAATACTACTTACCTATAAAATGGGATATACCTTTTCCTTCACCTGAAGAACCTAAATTTAAATTTATAGATTTATTTGCAGGCATCGGAGGAATAAGACTTGCCTATCAAAATCTAGGAGGAAAATGTGTATTTACCAGTGAATGGGATAGTTATTCAAAAAAAACTTATGAAGCAAATTTTGGAAAAGTACCATTTGGGGATATAACTCAAATTAATGAAACTGAAATTCCTGATCATGATATTTTACTAGCAGGTTTTCCTTGTCAACCATTTTCAATTGCAGGAGTTTCAAAAAAGAATGCTTTAGGCAGAAATCACGGTTTCTTAGATGAAACTCAAGGAACATTATTTTTTGATATAGCCAGAATTCTTAAACATAAAAGACCAAAAACTTTTATGCTAGAAAATGTAAAAAATCTTGTTTCTCATGATAAAGGGAATACTTTTAAAGTAATTCAAAATACATTAAGAGAACTAAACTATACTATTTATTTTAAAGTTTTAGATGGTAAACATTTTGTTCCCCAACATAGAGAAAGAATTATAATTGTTGGATTTGATAATGAATATTTTGAAGGAAAAGAAAATTTCAAATTCCCTGAAATGAGTGATACCAAATTCGCATTGAAGGATATTCTTTTACCTGAAGTTGATCCCAAATACACTTTATCAGATAAACTTTGGAACTATTTACAAGAATATGCTAAAAAACATAAAGCGAAAGGAAATGGTTTTGGATTTGGCCTAGCAGATTTAAATGGAATTTCAAGAACGATGAGTGCGCGATATTATAAAGACGGAGCAGAAATACTAATTCCTCAGGAAGGTAAAAACCCTAGAAGATTAGTACCTAGAGAATGTGCAAGACTTCAAGGATTTCCAGATGAATTTATCATTCCTGTTTCTGACAATCAAGCTTATAAACAATTTGGAAATTCCGTAGTTTCTCCTTTAATGCAAGCAGTTGGAAAAAATTTAATCGCAGAAATCGCAAAAAAAGCTAATCAAAAATTAAATTCTCTAGAGCAAGAATAGAATAAATTGTGATAAATTAATTTTAATTTTATTAATAATGGGAAATGGTCTTCTTTCAAAATACTTTAAAGGCATAGTTGCAAAAAAACTTAGTCAAGTTGAAGTTAATCCCCAAGTTTCCAACCAACACGAATACAATGGTATTAATGAATTTAAATCTATTTTAGGCGCGGAAAAATCTACATATGAAGGTATTTTTATATACCTAACTGATGATGAAGAAACTATATTAAATGAGGTAGGCTCCTTAACTTGGTATAACGCACGAGAAAACGATCCCAAAAGAAATGAATTTCGCCTTTATTATTCCACAACACAAATTATGGAAAAGGCTAATGTTGATGATTTCTTATTGATTGGACTCACACATGATAATAAATTAGTTGTGGTAGTAGCTCCAACAGGAACAACAGCAGAACAGCAATTGCTTTGGCTTTTTGAAATTGGAGAAATTGGAAACAAATTTATCTTCCGCGATATTTCCTCAAATGACATCAAACTTAATTTTGCAGGAAAGTATATTCTTAATTCACTTGGTTTTGAAATTGATGACACTGAGCCAGATTTTTTAGACTTAATACTTGAGAATTTTGGAAGTCAATTTCCTTCAACAGCAATCTTTTCAAATTTTGCACGCTCTACAGTTAATAATGTCTCGCCCATTGAAGAACCAGATAAAACTTTAATTGCTTGGCTTGAAAGAGAAGAGATACTTTTCAAAACACTTGAGAAACATATTGTATCCAAAAAACTTGAACAAGGATTTGGAGAAAATAAAATAGATGTAGACGATTTTATTTCATTTTCATTAAGTGTTCAGAATAGAAGAAAGTCTCGTGCTGGTTTTGCTTTTGAAAATCATCTCGCATCTATTTTTAAATTTCAAGAAATAAGTTTTTCTAAGGGAACAAAAACAGAAAGAAATAACAAACCTGATTTTCTTTTTCCGTCGATAAAAAATTATCATAATCAAGATTTCCCTGTTGAATTATTGACGATGCTTGGTGTTAAGACTACGGCAAAGGATAGATGGAGACAGGTTTTATCAGAAGCAGATAGAATTTCTCAAAAACATTTAATTACTTTAGAGCCAGCAATAAGTATAAATCAGACCGATGAAATGTTTGCACAAAATTTACAACTTGTAATTCCACAATCTTTGAAGGAAACATTTACAACTTCCCAACAATCAAATTTATTAAACCTTCAAGATTTTATACACATAGTTCGTCAGCGACAAAATAAAATACATTAAAATATTAACCTAAATTGTCATGGACGTCCACAATCCAGAACAACGCTCCAAAAACATGCGTGCTATAAAAAGCACAGAAACTAAAGCGGAAGTTCGTTTAGCAAAAGCATTATGGCATATGGGTTATCGTTATCGGAAAAACAACAAAACAGTTTTCGGAAAACCGGACTTCACATTTAAGCAACTCAAAATTGCCATTTTCGTAGACTCAGAATTCTTCCACGGAAAAGATTGGGAAACTCGAAAAAAACCACAAACCAACGCAGAATTCTGGATCAAAAAAATCGAAAGAAACATGCAAAGAGATATCGAAGTAAACACTTATTTAGAATCTCAAAACTGGAAGATTTTACGTTTCTGGAGCAATGACATCAAAAAGAATTTAGATGCTTGTATTCTTGAAATTCAAAACGCAATAAACGAAAGACAAACCACAAAATAAAAAAGCCACTCTACAGTGGCTTTTTACATTTTGTTAATTTTCAACCTCAAAATAAGGATTCAAAATCTCGGCTAATTCATTCAGCCAATAATAACCTTTTTCAAGATTTGTTTTCTCGTTTTGAAAAGTTTCGCAATCCCGAATTATACTTAAAGCAATTAAATAATTGATTTGTCGAATCGCTTTTGCAAGACTTTCTGGATCAACGGTTTTGTTAAAGAAATCTGTTAAACGAATTTCTGTTTCTTTGGAAAGGGTGTTTGTACTCATAGTCTGAAAATTTAAGGAATATAAACCCGTCTGGGTTAGCTGTCCTACGCCTTTCAGAGCGTTGCAGTTGTTTCCAATACCGCCAGCGTACCACACGGGCAAGAAGTTTTTTCATGTTCATAGTCTGAAAGTTTTAGGACTGCAAAGATATTAAAAAACCTGAGCGAATTATGTGATTTTCTTACAATTTAGTTTACTCGTTATTGTGGCGTTTCTAGTGCGATTCTTCCTTCTTCAGAATAAAAAATTAACACTAAAAATATCATAATGTTTTATTAACTCGCTTGGCTTTTCGGTCCAAAAAAAATAGCTTTGAGAAACAAACATTAAATATAAACCGTTATGAAGATTCAAATCAATACCGACAAAAACATCGAAGGACACCAAAGATTAGAAAAATATTTCTCTGAGGAATTAGAAAAAGGTTTAGCGCGTTTTGAAGATAAAATCACACGCATTGAAGTACATTTTGGAGATGAAAATGGCGAGAAATTCAGCCTAAATGATAAAAAATGTGTTCTTGAAGTTCGTACAGCAAAACTACAGCCAATTACTGTAACTGAACATGCCGAAACTCTTGAAAAAGCTTTTAACGGTGCTTTGAGCAAAGCTAAAAAAACACTTACTACAACTTTCGAAAAACTGAAAGCGCACTAAATTTCAAAATACATAAAAAAAAGACGTTTCAAGTTGAAACGTCTTTTTTTTATGTATTTTGAAAAGGTACAAAGATGCAAAGTGACAAAGGTTCAAAGTTTTCTTTGCGCTTGTTTTACTTTGCACCTTTGTTACTTTGTCACTTTGCAACTTTTCTTTATGATTTTGGCAGAGGCGCTCCTACGGCGATATCGCAGCGATGTCCTGGCTGTCCGTGCGCTGGGTTCATTCCTTCTGCAACTGTTTTATTTGCATCTGTACTTAATAAAGCTGGAACTGGATTTCCTGCAGGAACGGTTACATTTTGTGTCATTGTTCCGCCTTGCGGTGTCGAAGCTGCGGGAGTAGTTTTAGCAGCAACTGGAGAATTCAAAGGCGCTCCAACCGGAATATCACATCTATGTCCTGGCTGTCCGTGCGACGGATTCATTCCTTTTCCAACTTTTACTGGCGCAACTACTGTAGTAGTAACTACATTTTTTTGATTCGGATTTACTTGAACCGTTTGTCCGCCTTGCGCTGAAACTTGCTGTACCTGTTGCACTTGCTGTGTTGGTGCAGAATTTAAAGGCGCTCCAACGGCAATATCGCAACGGTGACCCGGTTGTCCGTGAGCCGGATTTAATCCTTTTGTATCGCTTAAAACCGTATTCGGGTTTGAAGGTGAAGCTTGAGTTTGATTCTGCTGAACTACTGAAGGTGTTTTCGTTGTGTCTTTGGCAAGTCCAAGTCTTACCAATTCAGATGTTGCAGTACTTTCCTGTGGTTCTAATTCCTTTTTGCAGGAAACAAAAAGTAATGAGGTTATAGCGAGTGAACTTATAAAGATTTTCGGATTCATATTTGGGATATTTTAAAGCACTCAAATATAATTACTTTTTTAAGATTAAACCATATAAGTTATGTAAGATAATTTAAGTTGCTTTGTCGTTTAATCTCTCAAAAACTCTGAGTTTTTGTTAAAGTAAATTAATTAAGAATACTGTTTGTCATTTCGACGAAGGAGAAATCTCCGTAAGCAACTCCGCCCCCTAGAATCCAATCTTTGTCGAGCTTCTCGTGGAGATTTCTCCTTCGTCGAAATGACA
>NZ_LIAC01000028.1:0-25375 GCF_002210235.1 Flavobacterium sp. NLM | reverse complement strand
TTGAAACTTTTTTTTCGTCTCCTTTTTCTCAATTTTCCTTCCAGTCTCTCAATGAACTTCCGTGTTTTGCGGGGTGCAAATGTAAAAGCATTTTTCAAATCTCACAAGCTTTTTCTAATCTTTTTTCTGAAAAATTTTTCAGTTTTGATTTCTTTTCCTGCCAGTGTTTCAGTGAACGTCTTTCGTTGTTGCGGGTGCAAAAGTAGAACCTTTATTTACATTTACAAGCCTTTTTTTTATATTTTTTCCATCTTTTTTACATTTATTTCTTAACTTCCTGATAACACAAGTTTTATAATTTAAACTTTTTTAAAATATTATCAGGTTTTTCTGCATATCTTTGCTTTTTCCTTGTTTTATACCCTTTCAACAATACCGTTTTTGAAGAGTTTTTAAGTTTGAGTCTTTTTTGACTGGTTTTACCGCAAAGGAACTAAGACGCAAAGTCTGGTTTTTCTACCGTTTTATTAATCTCGCAGAGCCGCAGAGGCGCTAAGTTTCTATTTTTGGGATTGTTTTTCTTCTGGAAGAGTCCATCCTTCGTGATTTTTATTCTGAAAACTCATGCCATAGCCCCGATAGAGTGGAAATCCTTTTGTGTCTCGTTTCTTTAACGAGACACAAAAGATTGGAACGGATAGCGGGAAATAGCTCCATCAAAACAAACTTCAATTCTTAAATTCCAAATTCCAAACTAAAAGGCTTCGACTTCGCTCAGCCCGGACATGACTATATACAATAGATATAACGTTGCGCATAAGACGCACTGCTGTGCGTCTCTACAGAAAATTGGGACTTAAGTATAATTATACATATAATATGTATATAAACAAACCCGACAGGTTTTGAAAAATGTCGGGTTGTGAGATTATCTTGTTTTAATAAATCAATCAAAGCGAATTGCTTTTACGGGAGAGATTTTTGTTATTATATAGGACGGGATTAATAATACTAAAAAGCATACTGTTATGGTTAGTAAATTCAACAGGACTATATAACCCCAATTTAAATATACGGGAGCTTGGTTAACATAGTAGTTTTCGGGATTTAGATGAATGATTCCGAATTGCTGTTGAATTAACAGCAGCGTAATTCCAATTAAGTTACCCCAAAACAACCCACGAACGATTAGGTAGAATGCATTATATAGAAAAACTTTGCGTACTGTCCAGTTATTTGCTCCTAATGCTTTTAGAATTCCAATCATTTGTGTTCGTTCTAAAATAAGAACTAATAATGCTACTACCATATTAATTGTAGCAACGAGAATCATTATGGCAAGGATTACAATTATATTGAAATCAAAAAGCTGAAGCCAGTCAAAAATATAGCTGTACTTTTCGGTAATTGTTTTTGTATCGAGATTTGAAGAGATTTGTTCGTAAATCTGGTTTCCTGTTTCTTTAATCGTTGTAAAGTCTTTTACAAAAACTTCAAAAGCTCCAACTTGATCTGGAGTCCATTTGTTGATTCGTTGAATATGGCGAATATCTCCTATTATATATGTAGCGTCAAAATCCTGGAATCCTGAACTAAAAATTCCTGTGATTTTAAATCGGCGGCTGTTGGGCAGTTTTCCTTGTTCTTCTTTTATAAAGAAGGTGTTGAAACTGTCTCCTAATTTTAAATTCAATCGATCTGCAAGAAATCTTGAGATAATAACTTCTTCAGTTAGTGTTTTTGAAAAATCGGGTAATTTACCTTCTACTAAATACTCTTTTATATTATTCCAATTATAATCTGCTCCTACTCCTTTAAAAACAATTCCTTCAAAGGCATTTTCTGTTCTAATTATTCCGGCTTTGCTTGCTACTGCCTGAATATGGCTAACTTCTGGAACTGATTTGAAATTTGGATAAAAATCTTGTTTTTTTGAAATTGGAGTTAAGGTTATCTCTGAATTATTATTGTCGTAATTTGAAATAATGATCTGGCCGTTGAAAGCTGAAACTTTTTCGCGTATTTTTTGCTGCAACCCAATTCCGGTTGCTACAGAAACCATCATCATAATAATACCAATTGCAATTGCAGAAATAGCAATTTTAATAATTGGCGCCGATATACTGCTTTTGTAATCTTTTGCAGTGATGAGTCTTTTTGCTATAAAGTATTCTAGATTCAATTTAGGGTTCTGTTATGATTTATATTTCTTATCCTATTTCAGGTTATTCAAAAATACATTTAAAAAGCGAAATGTATAATCTTAAAGTAACAATGCTATTTTAATTCTTAAAGTGGTAATTTCTTTTTCATTTCTTCTACTATATTATAAGCTGCGGGACAGATTGCAACATTTTTTAAAGTCAGATCAGCAATTTGATGGAACTTTTTACGATCTGTATGCGGAAATTCCCGGCAGGCTTTCGGCCTTACATCGTAAATCATACAATAATTCTCGCTATCCAGAAATGTACAAGGAACGCTTTTCAACACATAATCTTTGTCTTCATCAATACGAAGATACTGGTCGATAAATTGTTGTGGTTTTTGTCTGAAAGATTTTGATATTCTTTCAATATCTGCCAAAGTAAACAGAGGCCCAGTTGTTTTACAGCAATTGGCACATTGTAAACAATCCGTTTTTTTAAATTCGGCATCATGCAAGTCCTGCATAACGTAATCTAAATTCTTTGGCTGTTTCTTTTTCAGCTTATCAAAATACTTTTTGTTTTCGATATGCTTATCTTTGGCTAACTTATTTAAGTTATTTAAAATCTGTTTCAAGTTTAATATTTAAAGTTGAGCTGCAAAATTAAACAACTTTAAACTTGAAACCTTAAACTTTGAACTAAATTAATGAAAGATCTTTTTGGGAAAGCGATTTACGATTTCCAGACTAATAATTCGCCCGAAGATATTATTACCGAAACTTCGATTTCTGAAGAAGATGAAATGAGTGTTGAATATTTATTCCGCTCTTATGATGAAATGCCAAAAATTGAACAAAAGGCTTTACAACTTACAACGGGAAAAACTTTAGACGTAGGATGCGGAGCCGGAAGCCACAGTTTGTCTTTACAAAATGACCGAAATTTAGATGTTACTTCAATTGATATTTCTGAAAAAGCGATTGAAACTTGTAAACTTCGCGGATTAAAAAATGCCAAAGTTGAAAATATATTAGATTTTGAAGGTGAAAAATTTGATACGATTATTTTACTGATGAACGGAACTGGTATTTTTGGGAAATTAGAAAATTGCAATACGTATTTATCAAAACTAAAATCGCTTTTGAATTTAGGCGGGCAAATTTTAATTGACAGTTCTGATATCATTTATATGTTTGACGAAGATGAAGATGGCGGAAAATGGATTCCGTCTGAAACAGAGTATTATGGCGATCTTACTTTTACTATATCGTATAAAGGAGAAAAAGAAGATACTTTTGACTGGTTATATCTCGATTATAATACACTGCAGAATGCTGCAATTGCAAATGGATTAAAATGTGAATTAGTTACGGAAGGTGATCATTATGATTATCTGGCCCGACTTTCAATATAAATATCTTTTAATCATGGAAAATTTAGATTTAGAAAAATTAAAATACCCTATAGGAAAATTTGAAGTTCCTAAAGAATTCACCTCTAAATACATTTTAGATAGGATTGAAGAGATTTCGACTTTTCCAGAAAGGTTAAAAAAGGAAGTTACCCCTCTTAATGACGAACAATTAGACACTCAGTATCGACCTGAAGGCTGGACTGTTCGACAAGTAATTCATCATTGCGCCGAAAGTCACATGAATTGTTACATTAGATTAAAGTGGGCTTTAACTGAGAACAATCCAATTATAAAACCTTATGATGAAAAATTGTGGTCTGAAATGCCTGATAATTTAACGATGCCAATCGCTCCGACACTAAATTTATTAGAAGGATTGCATTTTAGATTAGCATATATAATGAAAAACTTATCGCAAGTTGATTTAGAAAAGTCATTTATTCATCCCGAAAATAATTCTGAGTATCTAATTCAACAAATTATTGGTATGTATGCCTGGCACGGAAATCATCATTTAGCACAGATTGTCAATTTAAAAAATCAGAAAAACTGGAAATAATAAAATGTTTCTTTTTTATACAGTGTGTATTTATTACATAAAAAAAACCTCTTCTAAATTAGAAGAGGTTTTTTTTTATGATTTAAGGTATATTTAAATACTTGTGTGTTTGAAGTGAAACTCTCCATTTTGGATTATTCATTACATAGTCAACAATCAGCGGAGTCATTTCTTCTTTTTTACTCCACTCTGGCTGAAGAAACAAAATAGCATCATCATTAACTAATTCTGCTTGTTCTTCTGCAAAGATAAAATCGTGTTTATTATAAATAATTACTTTTAATTCATGCGCGTTAGCATAAACATCTGGTGTTGGAAGTTTGTTTTTCTTTGGCGAAAGACAAATCCAGTCCCAAGTTCCAGATAATGGATAAGCTCCGGAAGTTTCGATATGAACTTTTAAGTTTTTATTTTTTAATTGCTGCGTCAATAGCGTCATGTCCCATGTAAGTGGTTCACCGCCGGTAACCACAACTGTATTGGCATAACTTGAAGCATTATTTACAATTACATCGATATTTGTTGGCGGATGCAGTTCTGCATTCCAGCTCTCTTTCACATCACACCAGTGACACCCAACATCACAACCTCCAATTCTAATGAAGTAAGCAGCGGTTCCGGTATGATATCCTTCACCCTGAATGGTATAAAATTCTTCCATCAAAGGCAGCATGGCTCCTTTGTTTACTTCTAATTGTATTTCTTTTGGTAACATTATTTTAATTTAATGTGCAAAGATAGTCAATTAATTACGGAACAAAAAAACCGATAGTTCAAAGCGAACTATCGGTTTTAATAAATTAGTTTAAAACTATATTATTTTAAAGCTTTCACAGATTGTGAAGCGTATGCATTTGCCGGATCTAAAACTAAAGTTTTATTGAAATATTCAATTGCTTTTGCTTTATCAGTGTTTGCATAACTTGCTCCGATACTGTTGTAAGCTTCTACGATTTTTTTAACTGTAGCTGGTTTAGCTAATTCTTCAGCACCTTTTGCTGTTGTTTTAGCAACGTACTCTTCGTAGTTTTTGATAATTAAATCATCTTTCTCTAACAAGTTGTTGATTCTTCCTTTGTATAAGTAAGCTTCATCATAAGTTGGAGATGCAACTAAGATTCTGTCAAAAGCAGCATCTGCTTTAGCTAACTGAGCAGCATCGGCAACAGCTCCGCCAGTTTTATTAGCATTTGCGTAGTAAACAGAAATACCGTAGTAAACGTTATCATCTAAGTAATTCTTAGAGTCTTTATTGTTTGCACCGAATTCAAAGATAGAAGCAGCCTGAGCAAATTGTTTTTTACCAAATAAAGCTTTTCCTAAATCATTAAGTTCTTCAACTACTAATGGTTCTAATTCGATTGCTTTTTTGATATCTGCAAGACCAGCGTCAAATGAAGCCTGATCTACAGCACCTTCTGCATTTGTTCCTTTTTTAATTTTAGACAAACCTAAGTATAAATAATCTCTGCCAATTACTTTATTTGTTGGAGTTTTGATATAATCTTCGATAGATTTGATAGCTACATCAACATTTCCGTTTTCATAAGCAGCATAACCTAAATATCTAAAGATTCTAGGGTTTACTTTATCTTCAGCAATCATTTTGTTTGCTACAGTTTCTAAACTCTTGTAATCTTTTACCAAGATCAAGAAATCTGCGTGACGCATTTTAGAATCTAAAGAGTAATCTGTTAAGCTTAGATATTTTTCGTAGTTAGTAATTGCGTTTTGCAAATTAACTTTAGCTGTAGAAGGTTTGTTTCTTCCCCATTTGTAATATGTTTCAGCTAATTCTCTGTAAACTGGACCATAATTTGGGTTCAAAGCGATAACTTCATTGAAAGATTTAATAGCTTCATCGTAAGATTTTGCTCCTTTCAATAAAACACCTAATTGCATTTTTGCTCTTAAAAGAGTTGGGTCTGCTGTAAAAGCATCACGATAAGCTTTGTAAGCATCATTTTGATTGTTAGCTCCATAATATGCATCTCCGATAGCCAAAAGTGCACTTGCATTTTGCGGTTCGATTAATAAAGCTTTTTTCAAACTTGCAACTGCATTTGTATAATCTGGATTTACAGAGTTCATGTAAGCTTTACCAATGTAAATGAATTCATCTACGTCTTTACGCTTAATATCTTTTGTTGCCAAAGCAAAGTTAGCTTGTGCACTAGCAGCGTTTTTATTATCAAGATCGATTTGACCTAAACCAATATAGTTTAAGTTTTTCTTATCTGATGCTTCAATTCCGTTTAAGTAATATATTTTAGCAGAATCAACAACACTTTGATTTAAGTAAATATTACCTAAAACAAAATTAGCTTCACCATCTGAAGGTTTCGCTTTGATGATTGATTTAAGTAATGATTTTGCTTTTTGAAACTGTTCAGCATCGATTGCCTTTTTTGCTTCTTTAATATCTTGCGCATTTGCAACAGAAGCTGTAGCAATCATAGCAAGACTAAAAATTTTAAATTTATTCATCTTTATAGTAATTAATTTATTCTTTATCGTTTATAATTTGACTTCTAATATTGAATTTCCTGCCTGGAGTCTTTACAGGCATTAACCCAGATTTCAAAACTATTCTTTGACCAATCTCACCAGCCATGAAAGAGGCAAGTCCCATTCCTAGTCCAGAATAACCCTGACAGTTTATAATAAACAAATCACGTGCCAAAGGATATTTGTTTAATGCTATGTTAGTTTGACTAGGGCTGTAATATTCATTATCATTTAACCCCTTAACACTTAAAACATCAATTTTCTTTATTGTCTCAACCATGTCCGGTGACGGCTGTGACAGCCAATTCACTCCAACAACACCAATCATTTCATCATTTTCTGAAACAAATTTAATAACTTCATCATTTGTTTTGAAAGAAAAAACACCTGCAGAAGGAAAATCTTTTACTTTTGCCAGTTCTTTCATATAGCGTACTGTGCTGGAATTTGGATTGTCAAAAACAATTCCTTTTATCTTAGAATCACCTTTACCCTGTAAAAAATCAATTACAGTTTTCAACGCAATTAATGTATCATTATTGTTCTTTTTTGCAATTAAGGCAATTCCATCAACTGCAAAAGGTGTAACTCTAGGTTTAATTTTACTTTTTTCGAATCTTCCTAATTCTTCATTAGTCAATTTTCTAGCTGTTACAACAACTTTAGCTTTCTTATTTAACAGGTCGTTAATAAGCTCCACTTCTGACTTTGGCTTAACCGTAATCTTAGCATCGTAATATGTCCCTTCAAAAACAGCAACCTGATCATCTACAATTTGCTTTATAGTTTCATCAACAGTAACATCAACTGATCCTTTTAAAATTGTTTCGTTTTCAGATTCATTTTTGCTTTTTTGGTTGCACATAACAAACAAAAAAACAAAAAGAACCAAACCAACAACTTTACTATATTTTAACATAATTACTCTGTATTAGAATTTATCAATCGCAGAAAACGTATTGCAGAATATACAATAAGTAATCCACCAAAAGCATATCTGTATTTAGGCTCCATATTTAAAGGAAGTTTTTCCCAAAACATAATCATTAAACCCAGCACAAGATATATTAAAAAAAACAGTATTCCTAAAACAAGAAGAAATCGCTCTTTGAGCGATTTCTTCTGAATATTATTAAGCATATCTTTTAACATTATTCTGCAGATTGAATAGTAATAGGTAAAGAGTAAAGAACCCTAACTTTTTTACCATTTTGCTCGCCGGGAGTCCATTTTGGACATTTTTTAAGAACACGAATTGCTTCTGCTCCTGTACCGTAACCGATATCCCTTAAAACTTTAATGTCGGTTAATGAACCGTCTTTTTCAACTACAAAAGTAACGTAAACTTTACCTTTTAGACCTTCTTCTTCCGGAGTCTTGTAATTATTTCCTACGAATTTGTAGAATTTATCCATCCCTCCAGGGAAATCAGGTTTTACTTCGATACCAGCTGTGTTGTATACACTGTTATCTTCTTCTACGACTTGAGAAACCGGTCCTGTACCTACTGGCTCGTCAACAGTTAAAACTGCATCCGGATCACCTTTGATAGTTTCATTACCTACTTTCTTGTCTTTCAAATCCTCAATTTTTGGAGGATCTTCAGTAACTTCTTCTGCTTTAGCAACAACCGGTTTTGTAAATTTCACCTGATCCACTTTTGGTGGCGGCGGTGGTGGTGGTGGTTGATTAGGCTTTACTTCCTCTTTTTTAGGAGGTAATTTCACTGTAGCAATCTTAACATTGTTATCTACTTCTTCTTCACCAGAATCTGGTAAAAAACTAGCAATAAGAGGCGCTGCAACAGCAAAGCTAAAAATTATCGAACCTATGATAAGCGCTTTTACCGTAGTTTTGTTGTTCGATTTTCTTAACTCGTATGCACCATATATCTTATTACGTCCTTCGAATACGATATCAAGCCACGTGTTTTTAATTATATCTAATTTCATTTTCTTGATTATTAGGATGTTAAAACAAGCTAACCCTTATTTTTTCTCTATCAGTTTTGTTTCCTCTGGTGTAAACTCGGGAACAATAGCATACGTATCAACTTTAGTAATTGCCATTTCATCCAATATATCTACCAAATTACGGTAATTTGATTTTTTAGTTGGTTTGATAATAACAATAATTCCCTGTTTAGGCTTCCCTTTAGCAGCAGAATATTCTAAAACTGTTTTCTTTCTTTTAAGCAGTTCTCTACGAATCCCATCTTTACCATATGCAATATCTTTAGGTCCACCAATAGGTTTTTCTAACAATCCCATATAATAAGTCAATTTATTATCCGCACCAAGTATTACAGTCATCGTACGATTTTCATCTACTTTCGTGTCCACTGTTTTAGTCGTATCATCATCTTTATTTGGCAAAGACAAATCCATCGATTGAGGTTTTGACAACGATGTGGTTAACATAAAGAATGTGATCAATAAGAATGCCAAATCCACCATAGCCGTTAAATCGACTTTCGAGTTTTGCTTTTTACTTCTTACCTTGCCACCTTTTCCGCCACCACCGTCGCCGGTATTTAATTCAGCCATTTTAGTGTATCTTTTTTAATTAAAAGTCTTTTCCTCTCGTACCTGTAACTAAGTTAAAGGAATTGATTTTCTGATCTTGTAAAATATCCATAATTTTTTTAATTTTTGGATATTCTTCTTTAGCATCTCCTTTAATTGCAATCTGCAATTCTTTATCATCTAGATCAATCGCAGCTCTTCTTGAAACTAACAACCATTCTTTTAATTGATTATCTAAAGAATCGATTGGAATTCCAGGTTGATCCGCTTTTACTCTTTCAGCTGAAGTCATACCAATGATTTGTTTTAAACTTGTTACAGGAACACCGAAGTCATCCATTAAAGCAAATTTAGTTTTATCATCTTCTGAAAAAGTCACACCGAATTTTGCCCCCATTCCTTCAAGAGTTCTTTTACGAATCTCTCTTCCTTTTAGGTCAAAAAACACTTTGCTTTTCCCATCTTTATCTTTACCTACTGTAATAATTGCCAAATCAGTATCTGGTAATTTAAATTCAGCAACAGATGCAGGCATATCTACAGGAAGTGCTTCAGGCACCTTAGCAGTAGCGGTCAAAATAAAGAACGTAAGCAAAAGGAACGCAACATCACACATGGCAGTCATATCTGTCGATGTTGACTTTTTTTTCATTTTTATTTTAGCCATTCTCTTTTATTTTATTTTGATATAATTAATTATAATTATTAATATCAAAAATTAATTATTGTTTCAAACTTCCTCTGAATCTTCTGTAAGTATTCACGATTGTAGTACCAGCCTCATCGATAGAGTAAGTTAAATCGTCAATTTTAGCAGTAAAGAAGTTGTAAGAAACGATTGCTAAGATAGAAGTAGAGATACCTGTTGCAGTGTTGATAAGTGCTTCAGAAATACCAGTTGCAAGAGCAGCTTGGTCAGGAGTTCCAGCAGAAGCTAACGCACCAAACGCTTTAATCATACCTGATACAGTTCCTAATAATCCTCCTAAAGTTCCTAATGATACTAAAGTAGAGATAATAGTCATATTTTTTTCTAACATTGGCATTTCTAATGAAGTTGCCTCTTCGATTTCTTTGTGGATTACTTCTGAAGCTTCTTCACTGTTGAAACCTTCTTTTTTAACGTCTTGATATTTAATCAAAGCAGATTTAATTGCGTTTGCAACTGAACCTTGTTGTTTGTCACATGAAGCGATAGCAGCCTCGATGTTTCCTTCTTTAATACTTCCTTGAACGCTTTTCATGAATTTGTCAAGGTTAGATTTTCCAGCAGCTTTACCGATAACAATGAATCTTTCAATTGAAAAAACAACAACCATTAAAAACATACCTAATAATACTGGTACAATAAATCCTCCTTTATAAACTTGTCCTAATGTATTGATTGGATGTCCAGTTTCAGGGTTACCTCCTTCGAAGTTAGACGCATCTCCCATGATTACTTTCCAAATAAACACCCCAACCAAAATACACGCAACAATAATGATTCCTGTAATCATCCCTCCTCCATTTGAAGTGCTTTCTTTTTTAACTTTAACGTTTGCCATTTTTTTAAATTTTAATAGTTTTAAATAATTTTTATTTTTTAGTTATATTTAACTTGTAGGGTAGCAAATTTATACGTTTAGTTTAAATAAAAAAACTTTTTTTAATTTTATTGAAGGAAATTTAACGTCAAATTAAAAAATATCTCATTAATTTGTCGCCATCATTTTTATGATAAAACAAAAAAAAAGGCGATTAATAAAAAAATTACAACGTTTTAGTGAATATTCAAACAATCCATTGAAATCTTCTTAAAAAGCTGCGAATTTATTTTTTATGTTTATTTCAATCAAAAAAAGCATTTTCCTACTAAAAAAAAGATAGTTATTTTGTTAAAAAACCAAACAAAACCCTTATAATCATCTAAATTACAAATAAAAACATGAATAAAAAAGATAATTTCATTCAGGACATAAACAACGGTTATTCTGCTAAGGGCGACTCTATTATTTTGGGTGGTGCAATTTTAGATGGTGAAGCAATTGCTGAGGCTCACGTAAAAATTCCTTTAAAAACATTAAACCGCCATGGTCTTATTGCCGGAGCAACCGGAACTGGAAAAACAAAGACGATTCAGGTTTTTTCTGAGCAGTTATCAAATGCCGGAATTCCTGTTTTAATGATGGATATTAAAGGTGATTTTAGTGGTATTGCAAAAGAAGGAAAAGAGGAAGGCTTTATTACAGAGCGCCACGCTAAAATAAATGTACCTTATAATGTAGCTGCATTTCCGGTTGAATTAATGTCGCTGTCTAAACAAAACGGAGTTCGTCTGCGTGCAACGGTTTCTGAATTTGGCCCGGTTTTATTTTCGAGAATTTTAGATTTAAATGATACGCAAGCCGGAGTTGTTGCTGTTATTTTTAAATATTGTGATGACAAGCAAATGCCTTTGTTAGATTTAAAAGATATCAAAAAGGTTATCAATTATATTACCGAAGAAGGCAAAGAAGAAATCGCAGCCAGTTATGGCAAAATTTCAACTGCTACAACCGGAACGATTCTTAGAAAAATCATTGAACTGGAGCAGCAAGGCGGAGATTTGTTTTTTGGTGAATTGTCTTTTGAAACGGATGATTTAATGCGAATTGACGAAAACGGAAAAGGTTATGTAAATATCATCCGCTTGACGGATATTCAGGATAAACCAAAATTATTCTCCACTTTTATGTTAAGTCTTTTAGCAGAGATTTATCAAAAAATGCCGGAAAAAGGAGATGCAGAACAACCTGAACTGGTAATCTTTATAGACGAAGCGCATTTAATTTTTAATGAAGCCAGCAAAGCTTTATTAGAGCAAATTGAAACGATTGTAAAATTGATACGTTCAAAAGGTGTCGGAGTTTATTTTGTTACTCAAAATCCAATGGATGTTCCGAGTGGAGTTTTGGCACAATTAGGATTAAAAATTCAGCATGCACTTAGAGCTTTTACAGCAAATGATCGTCAGGCGATTAAAAAAACTGCAGATAACTACCCAACTTCTGAATATTATAAAACCGATGAATTGCTGACAAGTTTAGGAATTGGAGAGGCTTTGGTAACGGCTCTAAACGAAAAAGGAGTTCCAACGCCGCTTGTGGCTACAATGATGCGTGCGCCGCAAAGTAGAATGGATATTTTATCGGCTTCAGAAATTGATGAAATAAACGGAAAATCGAAACTGGTTAAAAAATACGCTGAGGAAATTGACCGCGAAAGTGCTTTCGAAATCTTAACTAAAAAAATAGCTGATGCTAATGAAGTTGCTGCTCAACAAGAAGAACAAGCTCCAACAAAATCTTCAAAATCAGAACCAAGCACTACAGAGGTTGTTACAAAATCTGTACTGAAAGTGGTAACAAGCGCTACTTTTATAAGAGGTGTTTTTGGCGTTTTATCAAAATTCTTAAAAAAGTAAAAAAGTATTAAACCATATAAGTTATATAAGTTCATTTAATTTATATGTCGAATTACAGTAAGTATCTAAATATCAAACCCGACAGATTTTAAGAATCTGTCGGGTTTAATTTTTATGCGTAAGGCATTTTATATTAACTTATATCACTTATATGGTTTAAAAAAATTATGCTTTTTGCAGTAAATCCAGGATTTTATTTTCTACTTCTGCTGAGTTCCAGATATTTTCTATGTTGTCTAGTTTTAAAACTTCTTCCATAATTCCGTTTTGGAAATCTCCAATTGCCAAAGCTTCGGCATATGGGCGATCACTAAAAGTAACGCGGCTGTAGAGCGGTATCCATTTATCCGGATGTTTATCTGAAAAAACTTTTTCTATTTTCTTTTGTAATAAGAATTTTTCATCTGCCGTTTTGGTACTCATTTCCATGAAATTTCGGTACGAAAGTTCCGCAATTGCGTCGGCATTTGGTTTGCGTGAAATTTGATATTCAGCGAAAATCTTTTTCCAGTCGTTTCCAAATTTCTCAATCATTCCGTTCAGAACCGTAATATCTTCAAAACCGGCATTCATTCCTTGTCCGTAAAACGGAACAATAGCATGGCAGGCATCTCCAATTAAAGCAATTTTATCTTCGTAAGTCCACGGAAAACATTTCATGGTTACCAAAGTACTTGTTGGATTTTTAAAGAAATCATTTGCCAGTTCCGGAATCACTTCAATCGAATCCGGGAAATTTTTCTCAAAGAAATCTTCTACCATTTTACGATCTGTAAGCGACTCAAAAGAATTAGCGCCTTCAAAAGGCATAAATAATGTGCAGGTAAAACTTCCGTCAAGATTAGGAAGCGCAATTAACATGTACTCGCCTCTTGGCCAAATATGAAAAGAATTTTTATCTAATTTATGTGTTCCGTCAGCATTTGCCGGAATATTTAATTCTTTGTAACCCATATTTAAAAATTCCTGCGAATAATTAAACATGCTCTGACGCTGCATTCTGTGGCGGATTCTCGAAAAAGCTCCATCGGCACCAAAAACCATATCGTATTTTCGTTCTTCCCACTCACCTCTTTCACTTTCGCCAATGTGCAAAGTTGCATCACTCAGCGTTACATCCCAGATTTTTTGTTCAAAATGAAATTCGGCTCCTGCATTTTCGGCTAAATCAATCATTTTACGGTTTAGCTTTCCTCTGGAAATTGAATAAATCGATTCGCCTTCCTGTCCATAATTCTGAAAATTGAGTTTATCGACTAAATGGATGGCACGCTTATCCATAGGAATTGCAATTTCCCGAACCGCATCTCCAATTCCAACGCCGTCTAGTGCTTTCCAACCACGATTAGACATTGCAAGGTTAATAGAACGGCCGGAAAAATTTATTTTTCGAATATCAGGGCTGCGATCATAAACATGAACTGTGTGACCTGCTTTTTTAAGATAAATTGCCAACAGCGATCCTACAAGTCCAGAACCTACAACAGCAATTTTTAGAGAAGTTTGCATCGGGGAAAATCTAATATATAAGATCGTAAAAATAAGTAATAATTGTACATAAGCTTTAAAATACAACAAATATTTAACCTTAAATACCAATATTTAGCTGGGCATCTACAACCATTTTCATAACAAATTCCTGTTTTATTAGATTTATTTAGATTTTCTAAAGAAGTAATTTCGTTTAAAGAAAAATCTTAAATGAGGAAAAAATCTCGCAAAGTCGCGAAGACGCAAAGTTTTTTAAAACAATAATAAGCTAATGTTTGTCATTTCGACGAAGGAGAAATCTCCACGAGTAACTCTACAACGAGAATCTAATCTTTGTCGAGCTTCATGCGGAGATTTCTCCTTCGTCGAAATGACATAAAATGAAAAAAAACTTTGCGTCTTCGCGACTTTGTGAGAAACCCTCTCCAGCATTTAAAAAACTTAATTCAAAAAGACATTAATAAACCAACCACAATGAACAGCGAAATTTTACAATCCGAAATCATTTTAGAAAATGAAAAAGTATTATTGATTCCATTTGAGAATGAAAGAAACATCGAGCTCAAAGAAATTATTTTTGATGACGAAATCTGGAAATATATGGGAATGTATGTTCGCAACGATCAGGATTTCGAAAATTACATTCAAAGCACCTTAAAACAAAAAGCAGACGGAATTTGTTATCCATTTCTAATTATAGACAAAGCTTCAAATAGAGTGGCCGGAAGTACCCGTTATGGCTATTTAAATCATGCGAGCCAAAAATGTGAAATTGGCTGGACTTGGTACGGGAAAGATTTTCAGGGAACTGGTTTAAACAAAGCCTGTAAATATGAATTATTGAAATTTGGCTTCGAAAATATTCAATTTAAAAGAATACAATTCAGCGCTGATCTTGAAAATTTAAGATCACAAAGAGCTATTGAAAACTTGGGAGCTTTAAAAGAAGGTTTATTTAGAAATAATTATATCGATTCTGAAGGAAACAGTAAAGACGATGTTTATTATAGCATAATATTAGAGGAATGGCAGCATACTAAGCGAGATTATTTTGGAGAGTTCAATTAGAAAATTATTAATTTAGCTTCGAATTAAAATTACAAACCAAAGACCAAACATGGAAAATATTAGTCTTGCAATTTCTTTATTTGGATTTGCTTTAGTTTGGTTTATCACTCTTATTTATCCTCCGGCTCATGTAATACTGCGAAAGAAAAAAAATTATAATCGGCTTTTTTACTTTTCAATTCTATCAGTACTACTTTCAATACTTGTTTACAATAATGAAATGCCTCAAAACAGAAAAGAAACATCTTTTTTAGCCTTATATCTTCTATTCTTTTTGTTGATGTATAGATACTTTGACAATTATATTTTAAAAAGAAATAATCGTAATTTATATTTTAAAATCAAATACAATTCTGTTTGGAACAATGAAGAATCTGATGAAGCAACTTCAATTGAAGAATGGTTTCAATTTTCATTAACTATTTTACCTATCATATTATGTTATGCATTAAAGTATTTAGTTTTAGATCTATTAATAAATATTACTTTTAAATAAAATCTGGCCAAAAAATGAACCTCTACTCAGAACATTACGTAACTCCAAAAGCTGAAAGGTTCGTCAATAAAATTTGGTGTTTAGACAACAGCATCGGCGAAAGCCTGATTGAAAATAAACTCGTTTTACCAAACGGCTGTTTTAATCTTGCCATTGTAACTGGGAATGCTATAGAAGTTCATACGAGTAAAAATAAATACGAAATGAACGAAGGTGTTTACTTTTGTTCGCAAATGACCAATAAAGTTTTGGTGAATATTCAGCCGAAAACCAAAGTTACTATAATACAGCTTCATACATGGACGCTTTCAATGTTTCCGAAATATGATTTAAGTAATTTTACAGATTCTATTCTTAAAATTAATCCTAAAGAATTGCCTTTTAAAGTTCAAACTGATGCCGAAATTGAAACTTTATTGAACACCATAAATACTTATTTTGAGGAATTGTCTGATTTACATTCAGATAAAAATATAATCGAAAAAATCTGCGAAATCATTAAAAATCAGGAAGAAATTTCGGTTTCAGAAATTAGTTCTGATTTAAAATCATCACAACGATTGCTGCAAATTAAATTTAAAACAGCAACCGGACTTACGATTAAAAAATACATTCAGATTTTGAAGTTCAGGAAATCGGTTGATCAAATGGTAAATTCTGATTTAGAAAAACTAAAACTAACCGATGTTGCATTGTACAACAAATATTTTGATCAATCGCATTTTATAAAAAAGTTTAAAGATGTAACGAAAACAACGCCCAAGATGTTTGATCCCAATTCCTATTTTCTTTCGCAAAAAAGGTAAGTTTTCGCTTTTATACTATTTTTCATATTTTGATTGATGTAATATTGCAAATCATTAATCATCAATCAATCACAATGAAAATCAATCACACTTTTTTTCAATTAAAGTTTATTTTAATTGGAATTTTACTTTTTCAGATCCAATTTGGATTTTCTCAGGAAACCGAAAACTCAGCTTTGTACAAAACCATTATGTCAAAAGACAGTCTTCTTTTTAATATTGGTTTCAATACTTGCAACATCAAACAATTTGAAGATTTATTAACTGAAGATTTTGAGTTTTTTCACGACAAAGATAGTATTTCAGACAAAGGTCGATTTTTAAAAACTCTAAAAAACGGATTATGCGGATCGCCGACAACGTATCAATCCCGAAGAGAATTAGTTGACGGAAGCACAGAAATTTATCCGCTTTACAAAAAAGGTGTTTTGTATGGTGCGATACAAATAGGAACGCACCGTTTTTATGAAACTTCGGCGGGAAAGCCGGAACAATTTGGAAGCATAGCAAAATTTACCCACGTTTGGCTTTTAAAAAATAAAGATTGGAAATTAGCTCGATCATTGAGCTACAATCATCAAATGACAAGTTCTGCACCAACGAAATCAAACCTTTTTGATAATGACGATTTAACCGAAAAATGGCTGAAAGAAAACAAAGTACCAGCCCTTGGAATCGGCATTATTACAGATGGGAAACTGAAACAGGTAAAAGTTTTTGGCGAACTAAAAAAAGGTGTTACCGCGCCATATAATACCATTTGGAACGTCGCTTCTTTAACAAAACCTATCACTGCAATTACGACTTTAAAATTAGTGAGTTTAGGAAAATGGGATCTTGACGAGCCGCTTTATAAATACTGGACAGATCCTGATATTGCAAATGATCCAAATTTAAAATTATTGACTACGAGAATTGTTTTAAGTCATCAAACCGGTTTCCCAAACTGGAGATTTTTAAATGAATCTAAAAAACTGGATTTCAAATTCAAACCCGGAACAAAATATCAATATTCTGGTGAAGGTTTTGAATATCTGCGAAAAGCGTTAGAGAAAAAATTCCATAAAACATTAGAACAATTAGCATCAGAATTGGTTTTTGAACCAATAAAAATGAATGATTCGCAACTTGTCTGGAATGACAAAATAGATCTTTCGAGATATGCTATTAACTACGACAACAAGGGAAATGCATATGAACCAACAAAAAACAAAACTGCAAACGCCGCCGACGATTTATTAACGACTATTGAAGATTATGGGAAATTTCTTTGCAGTGTTTTAAACAGCGATGCCTTGAGTAAAAAAGTGTTTGACGATATGAACGCACATCAGGTCACAACTAAAAAAGATAAATATTTTGGTCTTGGTTTTGAGATTTATGATTTCGGAAACGGAGAATATGCTTTATCACACGGCGGTGCAGATCAAGGTGTTCAAACGCTGTTTTTTATACTTCCAAAAACAAAACAAGGTCTTATTATTTTCACCAATGTTGATGACGGCTATAAAGTATACAAAGATTTACTCTTGCATTATCTTGGAGAAAACGGGCAAAAACTAATCGATATTGAAACGAAATAATTCTCCCGAAAATCAATATTCTAAAACTACAGCTATGCCAAAAATGATCAATATATTAGTTCTCTTTATGTTATTTTTAAAAAGAGAAGCTATCGCGCAAACCAATTCAGAGGTTTTAAAAATGGATCTTTTAAAAACTGAAATTATTAAAATGGACAGTTTACTTTTTGATGTTGCATTCAATCAATGTGATGCTGCCCTCTTTAAAAAAATAATTTCAGAAGATGTTGAGTTTTATGATGACCGCTCTGGATTGAACATCTCCCAGGCAAATGAAATCAAATCGTTGATTTCAAAATGCGAGAGCCCGAAAAAATTAACTCGAAAATTAAACTCTTGTACAATTGATAAATTAGGCGATTTTGGAGCTGTACAATTAGGAGAACACACTTTTTATGTTGATGGCGTTCCAAAAGGAACCGGAAAATTTGTTCATATTTGGGAAAGAAATGGTAAAGATTGGAAATTGAAACGAATTGTGAGTTACGAGCATAGACCTTATAAAAACTAACCCCTAGTTAATACTCAAATTCTTTTTTAGTAAATGAATGAAAAAAATCGATGAATGTTGAAACCAAATTGTAATTCAATCGTCTAACATTTTAAGCATCCGAATTTATTCAAGTAAAAAAAATCGTACTTTCGATTTCATTTTTATTGAATATCTAATTGTTAGAAGTTTCAATCATCAATCAAAACGCATCATTCATTAACTAAACCCATAACCAGGATTATGAAAAAATCAATCAAACTCATCGCACTCTGCGCAATACTATCGTTTTTTACAATAACTACTTTTGCGCAGGATAAAGCAAAACAAATCGAAGATCTTTTAGCTAAATACACTGAATACGGACAATTTAACGGATCTGCGTTAGTGGCAGAAAATGGAAAAGTAATCTTTAAAAAAGGTTTTGGCCAAGCTAATATGGAATGGAATATTCCAAATCAACCTGATACTAAATTTAGGTTAGGTTCTATCAGCAAACAATTTACGGCGTTTTTAATTGTAAAACTGGCTGAAGAAGGAAAAGTAAAACTTGATGTTCCAATCACAACTTATTTACCGGATTATCCAAAAGAAAACGGTGATAAAATCACGATTCATCATTTGTTAACGCATACATCCGGAATTCCGAATTATACTTCTGCAACAAACTTCCTTAGAGAAAAAAGCCGTAACCCAAGTACTCCTGAAGAGTTTGTAAAAACGTTTAATAAACTGCCTCTGGATTTTAAGCCAGGCGAAAAATTTAGTTATAGTAACTCAGGTTACTTTTTATTGGGTTATATTATCGAAAAAATTACAGGAAAAACATACGAGCAATATTTACAGGAAACTATCCTTACACCTTTAAATCTGGTAAATACAGGTTTTGACCATAGCGAAGTTATACTTAAAAACAGAGCTGCCGGTTACGAAAAACAAGGCAAAAACTATGTTAACGCTTCTTTTATTGACATGAGTATTCCATATGCTGCAGGATCTTTATACTCAACTGTAGAAGATTTATATCTTTGGGATCAGGCGCTTTATGGCAATAAAATACTTTCAGAAAAATCAATGGAATCTTTATTTAAATCTTACATCTCGTCTGGAAATGAAGGTTACGGATACGGATGGTTTTTATCTGAAGAGAAAATTGGTGGTAAACAATATAAAATTATAGAGCACGGCGGAGGAATTAACGGATTTAACACAATCATTTCCCGCGTGCCTGCTGATAAAAATTTAGTTCTTTTATTGAACAATACCGGCGGAACAGTTTTAGGCGAAATGAATGAAGCTATTCGTAATATTCTATACAACCAGCCATACAATCAGGCAAAAAGATCAATGGCTCTTGAACTTTTAGAAGTTTTTAAAACCAAAGGAACAACCGCTGGCGTAGATACTTATAAGAAATTGAAAAACGATCCAACTTATGGTATTAAGGAAGGCGACATGAATAATGTTGGCTACCAATTATTGCAAACTGGAAAAAAGAAAGAAGCTATAGAAATTTTTAAAATTAATGTAGAAGCTTTCCCAAAATCAGGAAATGTCTATGATAGTTTGGGCGAAGCTTATCTAGCCGATGGAGATAAAAAACTGGCTTTAGCCAATTATTCAAAATCTGTTGAACTTGATCCTTCAAATGAAAATGGAAAAAAGGTAGTAGAAGAACTTTCAAAAAATAAATCAAAATAATTTTTAGAAAATCTCTTAAATCAACTCCGGTAAAATCGATTCAAAATCTTTTTTATCGGAGTTCTTTTTGTTATAACTTGTAACATTCAAACTTGATGATTTATCATAAAAAATATTATTTTAGCCGTACCCAAAACAACTAAAATAACCTATGAAAAATCTAAAAAAGCACGCTTTTCTGGCTTTATTTTTATGCCTTTTAATTCCAACTATTTGTATTTCGCAGACAAATTCTCCATCTGCAAAAATGCCCTCACAGCAAAATAAAATCATAATTGATAAAATCGTCGAAGCGGCTCATTACAAAAATTATGTAATTGATTATTGCCTTTCTAAAATAAACGAAGCTTCGGCAAAAGAAGGCTGGAACGAACAAAAAGCAATGGAAATTACAGAAAGCATCAATTACAAAAACTTTAGAGATGCGATCTACAACCTTTTTGTTGTTTATGACGAAGTTGAACTGGAAACTTTGCTAAAAGCATACGAGAAAGACACTGCCTATCAAACCCAAAATATTATGACGACAAGTAAAGTCCTTACTAATAACCTGAATATTTTTGCTAATGATATTGTGAAAGGGAAGTATATTTCGAAGTAAAAAAGTGGCTAAGTTTCTAAGATACTAAGATTCTGAGTTTTCTTAAAGTCTCAACATCTTTGTCAAAGTTTTAAACTTTGACAAAGATTTCGCAACGCAAAACTTGAAACCTGAAACTTGAAACTTGAAACAAAAACAAACTACTTTTTCGATTTCAAAACCAGTTTAGTAGACGTTTTCATAATCTCCTCTTTATTTAATTTCATTTTTCTGAACTTTCCGGCGTTGTACATTTCTGCCTGATCGCTGTAATGTTTACTGAACGGATTTCCTGATTGTCCCGTTGGCAGAATACTCCAGCTGTTTTCAATATCAGAGAAATCTACAATTCTTCTCGTTGAAGGTCCGCCTTTTACATAATACTTTCCTTCATTGGTTAAACCAAAGAATAAATTATTGATTACTTCATTTGATCCCGGCGAAGCAAAAGGTCCTACATTAAATAAACCACGAAGTGCAGCAACTTTTCCTAACGGATGTTGGTGCTCAACAGTGTGAACTTCTCCCCATTTCCAATCAGCAATTGTGTTTCCTAATTGTTTTTGAAGATCAGAAATCGCTTCATGAAAAGATTTTGAAACAATATCCTTTCTGGTTTCTTTTACATTTTTGGTTTTTATATTATCCCACCAAACCGAGTTTTCATTTTTAACCTGATTGGCAATAACTTGTTTCCCAACAGAAATTCCCAAAAACATATTAAAATTGTCCTCGCCCATTTCGTCTTCAAAAGTATTCTTCAAATAAAGATAAACCCATTTATTGTAAATCGTTGGCGCAACATCTTCCAGGTTTGTAGTTCCCTTCCAGGATTTTAAAACTTTTATGGCTTCTTTTTCTGATGCCGAAATAGAAGTAAGATCAATATTCGAAATTAGGTTTTGAACCGTTCCAACTGCAACTTCCGATGTATTATCGTAAATCATTTTACTGATCGCTTCTTTATCCCAATCAGATTTTGCATCCATTAAACCAGAAATTCTTTTCGCACGATCTTCGGGCAGATAATATCCCGGATATAAATAACCGTCAATTGGCTCCGGCTGATTATTGGCTGAATACACATAACCCCATTTCGGGTTTTCAGCCGATGGGTTTTTAGAAAAATCTAAATATTCTACAATATCATCTTTCCCGCTTGAACCGTCTAAAATTAAATGCGTATTTACGCCTTTGTTATGTTTATACAATTTTCCTGTCGCCCACCAACCTACATTTCCTTTAGCATCACCGTACATCACATTCAATCCCGGTGCAGCAATTAAGCTGGCAGCCTTTTTAAAATCGTCTTTGTTTTTAGCATGCGACAAACCATAAGCAGCATCCAGAATTTGAATGGGCTGATGCGTGTAAGTCCACAACATTGCAATTGGATTTTTACGATCCAATCGTTCCAGCAAATCATTCATAATTGGTCCGTGTCGGCTTGACTTAATCGTCAGCACAACATCCGAAGTATCTTTTACTTTAATTGTTTTTTTTCTGATTTCGTAATCCGCAAAACCTGTTGGTGTTTGATATTGATTAGAATCACCATCTTTATTTTTTTCCTGATAAAAATCGATGTCATCATTTTCAAACATTGTTAAACCATAGGCATAATCGCGATTGTGCGCCAATAACGGAAACGGAGTTCCTGCCAGATAACAGCCATATAATTCATGTTTGGGAGTTACAATATGTGCTTCGTACCAAGTTGCCGGCTGCGAAAAACCAATATGCGGATCATTGGCAAAAATCACTTTCCCGCTCTTTGTTTTGTGCGGTCCCGCAACCCAGCTGTTACTTCCGATAAATGGCGGAATTGGCGATTTGTCCAACAAAGCCGTAATTGATTTTGAAACAGCGGTATAATCTTCAATGTTTTCTTTTGAACTTTTGATCTGCGTAGTATTGAATTCACCTTCAATTCCTAAATCTTTCAAATATTCAACACCATATTTATTGCGAATATCGGTCAATAAAGGATCTGTTTTTTGAGCCATTGCAAAGCTAAAAGACATATATCCGAAGATATTATAAACATCTTTTATGGTGAATTTTTCTTTTTTTACTCCAACCAATGTAAACTCAACCGGCGTCGTTCCTTCTTCTAAATATTGATTTATTCCGTCCAGATACGCTTGCGTTAATTTATAACTTTCACTGTTTTTATCTAATTTGGCAATGGCTTTCGCCGAAGCCTCTTCTATACCAATTCCGGCAAAAAACTTATCATTTTTAAGCGCAACAGATCCGAAGATTTCCGATAATTTTCCCGGAGCAATTCTGCGAAGCAATTCCATCTGCCATAATCTTTCCTGTGCGTGAACATACCCAAGCGCCGTCATGGCATCTTTCTCAGAATCGGCATAAATATGAGGAACTCCATATTCATCAAAATATACCGTGGTTTCTTTCTCGAGATTCTTTAATTCTAATTCTCCTTCATACTTGGGTTTTAAATGAAAAATATAAGCACATAAACCTATTCCAAGTACAACAATAAGCAGTACTAAAACCAGCAGAAATTTTTTAAATCTTCTCATATTTTGCAAAAGTATAAACCATGATGTTTGTAAAATGATGTAACCAAAATGAAGAATAATGTAATAGTCATCCTTTTTTAAAGCCTAAATTTATGTATTTAAAATCAATCTTATAAATGTCTATATATAAAAAAATAGTAATCGGTGTAATTTCCCTTTTCCTGCTTGTGATTTTGGCAAATATTGGCCTGAATTACTGGATTAAAAAACAGCTTCCGATTATTATTCACGAGAAAAACAAAACCGTTTATAATATCAATTACGAAAAAATTGAAGTTTCTCTTTTTTCCCGAAATATCTATGCAGAGACATTATTAGTAAGTCCAAAGAATCAGCCGAAAGACAGCAAAAATGGGCTTTTCTCTAAAATTGAATCTATTACAATCAAACATTTTAATATTTGGGATTTGGCTTTCCGCGATATTATTCAGGCCGAAAGTATTATCATCAATAAACCCAGAGTTATTTTATATAAAAAAGGTGAAAAATTGTTGAATAACAGTAAAAGCATAAAAAGCGAAATCTTTGAACCTTTCCGAAAAATTATTGCTGTTTCGAATATTTACTTAAATGACGGAACTGTCGATGTTGTTTCTTTAGATACTCAAAAACCTATTTTCAGTATCAAAAAAATCATTCTGAAATTAGAAGGAATTCTGCTTACAGATGCCACTTTAAAAGAAAAAATTCCGCTGCAGTATAATAGTTACGCCTTAGTTATTGATAGTTTATTTTACAGACCAAGTGCTTTTTATCATATTAACATTGGAAAAATAAGTACCGAAAAAAACTTTTTAAAAATCAATAATTTCTCTAATCTTCCACAATTTAAGCGCCCCGATTTTATTAAGCGTTTAGATAAAGAAAAAGATATTTATACACTTAAATTCGATTCGGCTCAAGTTTCAAAAATGGATTGGGGATTTAAAAATGATCGTTTTTTCTTTAAAGCAAATTCACTTGTAATCAATCATTTTGACGCGAACATTTATCGCGGAAAAATGCCAAAAGATGATTTAAGCAAAAAATATCTGTACAATCATTTATTGCGAAATATAAAATTCCCACTTCAAATTGATACGTTGCAGGTTCTAAAATCAAAATTAGTTTATGAAGAGGAAATTGATTTCTCCAAAGGTCCCGGAGTTTTAAATTTCGACAAATTCAATTTGCAGGCAACAAACCTTCGAAGTGGTTTTGGTGTGAAAAAAACAAACGATGTCAAAATTAAAGTGAAATGTATTTTTATGAAAACTTCACCTCTTAATGTCGATTGGAGTTTTAATGTTCTGGATAAAAATGACGGTTTTCATATTCAGGGCGTGATCTCGAATTTTGATGTTCGTGCGATGGGACAATTCAGCAAACCTTATATGAATGCGTCTTTCACTGGATTTTTTAATAAATACCGATTTAATTTCTACGGAAATGATAATGTTTCAAAAGGAAATGCTTCTTTAGATTATGACGATTTAAAAGTAAAACTATACAAAAAGAAGCATCCTGAAAAAGAAGCCAAACTTAAATCGGCAATTGTTAATTTGCTTGTCAAAAACGATTCAAAAGACAAAGCTAAAACCGCCGATGTTGAAATTGAAAGAATTCAGGAAAAATCATTTTATAACTTTTTATGGAGAAGCATTGCTGAGTCTTTGAAGAAGATTTTGATATAAATGCATCTACGTCAATATATAGCCTGCGGTTGAAACCGCAGGAAAACAATATATTTCCGTAAGGAAATTCCATAACGCATTCTCACAATACGTTCCCCGTGGTTGAAACCACGGGCTATATTGAAAAAATATACGCAAAGAAAACATAGCCTGCGGTTTCAACCGCAGGAACACAATCAATATCCGTAATGATTATCCGTTTTAAAAAGTTGAATGGATTAGTATAGTTTTTTCGCCACGAATTACACGAATTTTCACGAATTAATTTTTAAAATCCTGCGAATAAAAATTAGTGGAAATTCGTGTAATTCGTGGCAGCTAACCCACAAACCTGACAATTATCAGCTTTTAAAAAAATCCTTTTTTCAATATTTGCCTTTATTTTAATCTGAAAACA
>NZ_LIAC01000027.1:0-67660 GCF_002210235.1 Flavobacterium sp. NLM | reverse complement strand
ATCAATATTAAAATATTCAATAAACTTCAAAATACAATCACAGGCTGGCCGGGTGGAAAACCAAATGCGGAAGATACCAACCGTCCTGAAAGAGCAGAACCGGCTAAAAAGCGTGTATTGATTTTCAGTCCGCATCCTGATGATGATATTATTAGTATGGGTGGAACTTTTATGCGTCTGCAGGAGCAGGGACATGAGGTACATGTTGCTTATCAGACTTCTGGAAATATCGCTGTCGCGGATGATGAAGCGTTACGTTTCGCAAGATTCGTTATTGATTACAATGAAAAATTCAACATTAAAAGCGAAGAGGCGGATAACATTTACAAAAAAGCACAAACGTTTTTAGAAAATAAAAAGAACAGCGAAATTGATATTCCCGAAGTAAGATACATCAAAGGATTAATCAGAAAAGGAGAGGCGAGAGCGACAAGTCATTTTGTTGGATTAACAGATGATCAGATTCATTTTATGGAACTTCCGTTTTATGAAACCGGAACAATCGAGAAGAAACCAATCGGACAAGAAGATATCCAGTTGACAATGGATTTAATTGAAAAAATCAAACCGCATCAAATCTACGCAGCAGGAGATTTAGCTGACCCACACGGTACGCACAAAGTATGTCTGGATGCGATTTTTGAAGCTGTAAAAGCTTTAAAACCAAAACCATTCATGAACGACTGCTGGTTGTGGTTGTACAGAGGAGCTTGGCAGGAATGGGGAATCGACGAAGTTGAAATGGCGGTTCCAATGAGCCCGGATCAGGTTTTAGCAAAACGCCACGGAATCTTCAAACATCAATCTCAAAAAGACGGAGTTGTTTTCCAGGGAACAGATTCAAGAGAGTTCTGGCAGAGAGCCGAAGACCGAAACCGTGAAACCGCACAAGTCTACCAACAAATGGGACTTTCAAGCTACGCAGCGATGGAAGCTTTCGTGAGATGGCACTTTTAAGTTGCTAAGGTTCTGAGATGCTAAGATTCTAAGTTTAATAAAATGAGATTAGACTTTGCCACGAATTACACAAATTTCCACAAATTAAATTCGTGATAATTCGTGGCAAAAAAAATCATTTTAATCCTTTTAATCTGTGGCAAAAAATAAAAATAATAATAAGTAAAAATGGCATTAATAAAATCAATTTCAGGAATACGAGGCACAATTGGCGGGGTTGTCAATGAAAATTTGACTCCGGTAAATGCGGTCAAATTTGCCGCAGCTTACGGAATGTGGCTTAAAAGTGAAAACTCAAATCAATCATTAACCGTAATTATAGGGAGAGACGCCAGGATTTCGGGAGAAATGATCAGCAATTTAGTTTCGAATACGCTTACGGGTTTAGGGATTAATGTCGTTGATATTGGTTTGTCGACAACGCCAACTGTTGAGGTAGCTGTAACATTAGATAAAGTCGATGGCGGAATCATCATCACGGCAAGTCATAATCCAAAACAATGGAACGCTTTAAAATTACTAAATCATAAAGGAGAATTTTTAAATGCAGAAGCAGGAGAAAAAATCCTGAAAATCGCAGAAGATGAAAATTTTCTTTTTGCAGAAGTTGATGATTTAGGCAAATATGAAAAGAAGGAAGGTTACATCGAAAAACACATTGACGAAGTTTTAAAATTAGCTTTAGTTGATGTTGAAGCAATCAAAAGCGCCAATTTTAAAGTAGTTGTTGATGCGGTTAATTCTACGGGCGGAATTGCGATTCCGAGTTTACTGGAAAAATTAGGAGTTGAATGCATCAAATTGTATTGCGAACCAAACGGACATTTTCCGCATAATCCGGAACCTTTAAAAGAACATTTGACAGATATTTCAGAATTGGTCGTAACAGAAAAAGCCGATTTCGGAATAGTGGTTGATCCAGATGTAGATCGTTTGGCGATTATTTGCGAAGACGGTTCAATGTTTGGCGAAGAATACACTTTGGTCGCTTGCGCCGATTATGTTTTAGGAAAAACAAAAGGCGATACGGTTTCTAATTTATCATCTTCAAGAGCATTGCGAGATATTACTTTAAAGCATGGCGGAAAATATCAGGCAAGTGCGGTTGGCGAAGTAAATGTTGTCGAATTAATGAAAAGCACAAACGCCATAATTGGTGGAGAAGGCAACGGTGGAATTATTTATCCGGCATCACATTACGGACGAGATTCGTTAGTTGGAACGGCATTGTTTTTATCGCATTTGGCAAATGAAAAAGTTTCATGCAAAACGCTTCGCGAAAGTTATCCGGATTATTACATGAGCAAAAGTAAAATTGAGCTGACACCGGAAATTAATGTCGATGAAATTTTGGAAAAAATCACTCAAAAATTCAAAAATGAAAACCCGAATTGCATCGATGGAGTTAAAATAGATTTTGACGAAGAATGGGTGCATTTGAGAAAATCAAATACAGAACCAATCATTAGAATTTATACCGAAAGTAAGTCACAGAAAAATGCAGATGAACTGGCAGAAAAATTCATCTCGGTCATTAAAGAATTACTGTGAAATAATCGTTCAAAAATTGATTTCGGCTTAAATATAAATTTTATTCGAAATCGAATAAAGTGCTGATTTTAAAATAATAAAAAAATCATTTAACTGCGATTTTTAATTAAATGGATATCAAAATAAATAATTTGGTTTTCGATTGATAATAAATTTTTTTAGACAATTTTTTAAATTCTTACAAGATAAATATTTGAAAATGATAAGAATTTAATAATACTTTTTCTAAAAAATGTGCTCGAAAACACTTTTTTTATGTGCACGAACACATTTTTTCGATTTTGCCATTGTTTATTAAAAAATATTATTTAGTTTAGCCATAGTTAAGTCAAAAAACAGCTTTTTTTTATCCATTTTTTTAAGCTTAAAAATCAATTTTAAAAACTCAAAAAAGGACTTCCTAAAAAATTAATAAGCAGCTGATTATTAAAAGAAAAAAATAAAATAAGAATATCAATTAAGAAAAATAACCAAACGAAAACAAAAACAAAAAACAGACAAAAATTATGAATTCAAAAAAAACATAACCGACCCATTTCGCTTTGTGTTTGAAAAAACCTTAACCAATTTTTACTCACGCAAAGTTTGCTTTTCACATTAACCATTAAACTAACCAGAATAATATGAAAAAAAGTAACAAGTTACTATACAGTAACTATCAGGAAATAAAATTTAATTTAAAGACATTACTCACGGTCTTATTTCTGATAGTTTCTGTTTTTAAAGTAAGCGCGGTTTCTTCTACAGAAAATGATAAGAAATCAGAAATTATAAATAAAGAGTCAGAAGCAGATATAACAATTAAAGGTACTGTCTTAGATGAATTAGGACAGCCAATGATTGGTGTTACCATTTTGCCGAAAGGATCATCAAGAGGAACAACCACTGATTTTGACGGAAGTTATACAATAGTAGTTCCTGCCGCTACAGAAGCGCTTTTGTTTTCGTATGTAGGTTACGAAACGAAAGAAGTGGCAATTGCCGGACAAACCACAATTAAAGTCTCATTAGTACCATCGTCAAAAAGTTTAAATGAGGTTATTATTGTAGGTTACGGAACACAGAAAAAGAAAAATGTATTAGGAGCAATGTCTTCTGTAAAAGGAGAAACGCTTACTTTATCTTCAGCGCCTTCAGTTTTAACAGCACTTCAGGGAAAAGTGGCGGGTTTACAAATCGTACAAAACAGCGCCCAGCCAGGTGGTGGATTTAATATCCAGATTCGTGGTGCGGGTTCTATTAATGCAAGCAACGATCCTTTAGTTGTTATTGATGGATTTCCGGTTACAAATTTACAGCAGCCTGGAACAGGAAACCGCTATGATGGCGGTACGCAGAGTATTCTAAACTCATTTAACCCAAATGATATCGAATCTATAGAGGTTTTAAAAGATGCCAGTGCTTCTGCAATTTATGGTGCAAGAGCTGCAAATGGTGTCATTATGATTACGACCAAAAAAGGAAAAGAAGGAGATGTAAGAGTTGATTATTCTGGTTCTTATTCGTATCAAAAATACAATGATAGTTATGAGGTATTGGATTTGCAGGAATGGATGCAGCTAAGAAATGACGCTGCCAGAGAAAATTGGGAATTTATTAATAAAGTATATCCATATTCTCCAAAAACATTGGAAGAAGCAAATGCTGCACCAGTAAATGGAATTCCGTTTAAAAGATTCTATTCTGATGAGCAGATTAGAAATGCCGGAAAAGGAACAGACTGGCTTGGACTAGTGACAAGAGATGGAATGGTTCAGCAAAATAACCTTTCTATACGAGGCGGGACAAAATCAACTAAATATTTTTTATCAGGAAACTTATTCAATCAGGAAGGAATTGTTAAAAATTCAGGATTAAAAAGAAGCACGGTTCATTTTAGTATTGATCAAAAACTAACTGATTATGTGACTTTTGGAATGAACATGACTAAAAGCCGAATCAAAAATCAAAACTCACAATTAGGTGGCGATCAATTTGAAAATTCAGGAATTATAAGATCTGCTATACAGCAAAGTCCAAATATTGAAGCAATTGATGAATTTGGTAATTATCCAATTAACCCGGATAATGCTTTAGAACCAAATCCATATTCATTGTTAACAATTACAGACGAAGGAGTAATAGACAGAACATTGACCAATTTTTATGCAGAAATAAAACCATTAAAAGGTCTTACTGCAAGAGTTCAGGCAGGTTTTGATCAGGGAGAGACAAGCAGAGGTAATTATTTGCCAAGAACTACACTGTATGGGCAATTAGAAAATGGTAAAGCAACTTTCAATACACAAAAAAAGAATGATGATTTGCTAGATGTTATATTAACCTATAATACAAAAATTGGAGACGACAACTCTTTTACTTTTATGGCAGGTTATTCTCAGTCAACCTACAGAAATGAAAGAGCATCATTAGGAAACAGTAATTTTATCACAGATGCTTTTTTATGGCATAATATGAATGCGGGAGCAGGAACAAAATTAACTACATCATCAAAAAATGAAGATAGTTACCGTTCGTATTTTTCAAGAGTAAACTACTCTTATAAAGACAAATATCTGTTAACTTCTACCATCCGTCGTGACGGAGTAAGTTTCTTTGCAGCAAATAAAAAATATGCTTTGTTTCCATCAATTTCGGTGGGTTGGGATGTGTCGCAAGAACCATTCATGAAAGGTATTACAGATTATGTATCACAACTTAAACTGCGATTTGGTTATGGTTCTGTTGGTAATTCTGCCGGACTTTCTAAAGGGGCATTTTATGCACAGCCAGCTTATTTAAACTCAGATGAATCAATTTGGACTGGAGTATTTGCCAGCAGATTAGAAAATCCTGATTTGAAATGGGAAACAACTACAGAAAAGAATTTTGGTGTTGATTTTGAATTATTAAACAGAAGAATTTCAGGTTCGGTAGAGGTATATGAAAGAGTAGTTTCTGATTTATTAATGGAAAAACCTATTAATAGTTATCATGAAATCAATACTGTTTGGGCAAATATAGGCAGTACACAAACTAAAGGTGTTGAGGTTACTTTAACTTCAAAAAATATCGATACTCAGGATTTTAAATGGAATACAACTTTTACATATTCACAATATAAAACGAATTGGAAAGAAAGAGCTCCAGACTGGAAACCTTCAGTATATATGAGTTACAACGATCCGGTACGTGCACAATATAGCCAGATTGCAGATGGTATTATGCAGATTGGAGAAGTAGTTCCTGCACAGCCAGATTTATATCCGGGGCAAATTAAAATAAAAGATCTTAACGGTTTTGTTAGAGATGCATCTGGAAATCCGGTTACAGATGAAAAAGGAGTGTTTTTAAGAACCGGAGCACCAGACGGAAAAATTGACGAAGCCGATACTGTTTTACTGGGCTCTGCAGATCCTGATTTTTCTGCAGGTTTAAGTAATACAATTATCTGGAAAAACTTCCAATTGAATTTTGTTTTTAATGGAATGTTTGGACGAAAAATTGTAGATCAAACCGATTTTACTTATGGCGTAACTGCAGTAGGAGTAGCACAAAACGGAAGAAATGCATTAAGAAGTGTTTACGACAGATGGACACCGGATAATCCAACAAACACTCGTCCTGGTTCACACTTTGGATACACACAATACGGTTCAGGTGATTTCTTTATGCAGGATGCTTCGTTTGTTCGTTTACAAAGCGTATCGCTTAGTTACAATTTTCCACAAAGATGGTTTGGTAAATACATACAGGGAGCAGCCATTAGACTTGATGGACAAAACCTTTTTACCATTACAAAATATGATGGTATAGATCCTGAAACAGATGGTTATGCAGCAGCATATCCAAATGTAAAAACATACACAGTAGGAATTGATCTTAAGTTTTAATCAAAAAGACATGAAAAATTTAAAAAATTATACAATAGTTTTACTATTACTAGTTTTCTCAGGATGTAATGAAGATATTGAGTCTATCAATTACGATGAGATTAATCCGAGTATATTTCCTAAATCGGAGGCTGATGTTCAGGCAATAGTAGCTTCTGCCTACTATCCGTTAAGAGGTTCTTACGGAAACGGTATTCACTCTACTTCAGAAAACGGATTAATGTTTATACTTGATGCCACGACAGAAATTCTTCAGGGACCTTACGGCGTACAGCAGGAAGCATCATTACACAGCTACAAAGCCAGTTCTACATCTTTTACAAGATTCTATGATGTGTTCTACAACAAAATAAGCAGTATGACTTTGAGCATTGACAGAATACAAAATGCCAATGTAAACGAGCTGGTTAAGAAAAATGCTATTGCCGAAATTAAATGTGCAAGAGGATTATTAGCCTATGAGCTTTTTGATCTATATGGACCGCTTGTTGTTGCGCCTCTTGATATTCTTAAAAGCCCTTTGAACGAAGTGCCTTTGGCCAGACTTTCAAATGCAGAAATGGTAAGCTTTATTGAAAAAGACCTTAAAGAAGCCGCAGCAGATTTAAAAGCTCCGGGCGACACACCATACGGAAGATTCAGCAACGGAATGGCAAGAATGGTTCTGATAAGATTATATCTGCATGAAAAAAGATGGGCAGATGTTGAAGAACAAGCGAATGCAATTATGGCAATGAATTACTACGGATTAGACGCAGATTATGTTGGATTATGGGATGTTAAACCTCCTGTTAACAGCAAAGAAGTAATTTGGGCGGTTCCGGCAGATTATGCAGGAACAAGTGAAAACCAATGGCAGTTAATGGTATTACCGGCTAATTACCCTGAACGCGGAGGTTATGGAACTATTCAAAGTTCATGGAAATTTTATGATTCTTTTGAAGCAACAGACATTCGTAAAACGGCACTTATTGCCGAGTTTACAGGAACAGATGGTGTAACGTACAACAGAGCAAATCCTGCAAACTATATGCAGTTAGGGCCAATTCCATTGAAAATTCATCCCGATGCTGCCAGAACAACCGCTTTAACAACAGTAGATATTGTGGTATATCGTTATGCAGATGTAATATTATCAAAAGCAGAAGCATTGGTAAACAAAACCGGAACGCCAACACAAGAAGCAATTGATTTGGTAAACATCGTGAGAAAAAGAGCTAAAATCAGTGAAATTCAATTAGCTAATTACAACACGCTTGCCAAATTCAATGATATGATTCTTTTAGAAAGATCACACGAATACTGGTGTGAAAACGGGCAATATCGTTCAGACTTAATCAGACACGGAAAATTTACAGAACATGCTCTTGACTTAAACGGTGCGGCAAGTCAAAGTGCTCCATACAAAGCGTTGTTCCCATTTTCTTTAGACAGAATAAGTGAAGGAAAAGGTAAATTTATTCAGAACCCTGGATATAATTAATTAGAAGACGGCTATCACAATTGGTGAATGAATAAAATAAATCAGATAATTTAATTATACAAAAAATGAAAAATTTACTAATGTTAATCTGCCTTTTTCTGAATGTCGCATCAAGCTGTCAAAGCGATGGAGGTGACAAAAATGAAGGAGGCGAACAAGTAAACGGAGTTGAAAAAGTAACTTACACCGCTTCAAACGAAGTGTTCACAAATCCCGAACGTGGATTTATGCATACGTGGCAGGTAAATTCTGAAGGCGCAGCAATGACAGCAGCTTCTTTAAATAATCTGAAAAAAGAAAATGTAAGCCTTATTCTGCGTTTGTATTATTTGGAAAAGTTTAAAACTTCGGCTTTAAGCCAAACACAATTAGATCTTATCAAAACCGATTTTACACGTTTGAGAGAATCAGGTTTAAAATGTGTTTTACGTTTTGCGTATACAGATGCACAAGATGGTTCAGATGCTTCTGTAGCCGTTATCTCTGGACATTTAGATCAGTTGAAACCAATTTTGGAAGAAAACAAAGATGTAATTGCTTTTGTTCAGGCAGGATTTGTTGGAGCTTGGGGAGAATGGTATTATACTACAAACCAGCTTACAACGCCGGCAAACAAAAAACTGATTATAGACAAACTTTTAGCCTCTTTTCCAAAAGAAGTAAAAATTCAGTTAAGAACTCCAAAAATCAAACAAGACTATGTTGCAACTACAATAGCAATGGACGCGAACGTTGGTTACGGAACTTCAAATACAGCTCGTTTAGGTTTTCATAATGACTGTTTTATGGCAAGTGTTGATGATTACGGAACATACATAGATATCACTTCTGAAAAAACATACATAAGCAACGAAGCCCTTTATGTACCAACAGGAGGAGAAACTTGTCCGCCCGTAGACGTGCCAATCGCAAGCTGCAGCATTGCTGAAAAAGAAATGACAATGCTAAAATGGACGTATTTAAACCTAGATTATTACGGTCCGGTTTTACAGGAATGGAGAAACAACAACTGTTTTACAGATTTTGAAAGAAAACTGGGTTACAGACTTTCATTAGCATCGTCAAGTCTAAAAAAAGAAGCAACTTTAAATGGAACTTTAGAGTTTGAAGCATTGTTGAATAATGGTGGTTTTGCTCCGGTTTACAATCCAAAAAATGCTTATTTAATATTAAGAGCTACTTCTGGCGGAACGGTTTATAAGAAAAAATTAAACTTCGATGTTAGAAAAGTAGTACCAAGAGTAACGTACGATTTAAAAGAATCGGTGAGCTTATCCGGAATTCCGGCAGGAACTTATGAATTGTTATTAAAGATCGAAGACAGTTCAACAAAACTAGTTGACAGACCAGATTATTGTATTCGTTTTGCGAATACAGGAGTTTGGGAAGCCGCAACTGGATTCAATAAATTATCACAAACGGTTATCATTAAATAGTTATCAAAACATTTAAATTAAAAACCATGAAAAAAATAAAACTAACCAAATACATAACATTGCTTGTTGCTATGTTATTGCTAACGGCTTGTTCGAGCGATAATGCTTCATCAGACGATTCGGCAACAAAACCAACCGCAGATTTCTCATTTACAAATGATGGAAGCACGTTTACCTTTACCAATCTTTCTACAAACGGTACAAAGTACAGATGGGATTTTGGAGATTTATATTATACATCTGGAGAAAAAGATCCGGTTTACACTTATAAAATTGGAGGCGAAATTAGAGTTTCATTAACCGTAACCAACGACAAAGGAGAAGAAGCTTTTATCACTAAAACCATAACTGCCCCAAGAATCATAATTATCGACATTAAAATCGACGGAAAATTTACAGATTGGGATGATGTTGCCGTAACCGATCAAAATACATCAGGAAACGGTTCAATTCAAAAAATTAAAATTTGGGCTGGAGGTCCAAATGTAAATGTGTATTTAGAAGGAAACAAAAAAATGCTGATGGAACTGGTTGACATGTACATCAATACAGATGGAAACACGCAAACAGGATTCCTACACAGCAATTGGGCACAAGGTTCTGGAGCCGAATTTTTATTCGAAGGCCCTGTAGTAACCAACGGCTGGGGACAATTTTACAACCATACAGATCCAAACGGAGGCTGGGGATGGGCTGGAATTGCAGGTTCTGGAGCAAATTTAAAAGCATCACCAATTGTGAGTTTGAACGACACCACAAATGCGATCGAATTCAGCATCCCAAAATCACAGTTAGGAACATTAGGAAGTTCAATAGGTATTGCCATTACAGAAATGAATGGAGGCTGGGGATTAGTTGCCAACTTCCCGGAAGCACCTAAGTTCTCTACATTACAATTGTAGTTTGTCATTGATAGCCGGTCAAAATGTGCCATTTGGCGAAGAGTTTTTTGGAGATTAATTTTTTAAGCCAAATGGCATAAGCTATCGAGTAAATATAAATTAGCTCTGTTGAGCGCAATTTTTTTAACACATAGAAACATAGATTTTAAGGCTTAACCAGAGATATAAATAAAATCAGGATTTTTCGCATAGTCTATGTTTATTTAAACAAGTGAAACGCCTTTACCCATTAAAAGAAACTATGTTCCTATGTGTTAGAACAATTTTTAAAAAGAAGTAAATGACTAAAACAATTGCCAATAACCGATTAATGTCTGTAGATGTACTGCGAGGATTTGATCTTTTGATGATTATAGTAGCAGACCGATTTTTCTATAATTTGAATACAGCGGCAAATACCAGTTTAACAAAAACGCTGGCCGACCAGTTCGAACATCCGGAATGGATTGGTTTTCATTTGTATGATGTCATAATGCCCTTATTTTTATTTGTTGTAGGCGTTGTAATTCCGTTTTCTTTAGGAAACAGAAGCAAAGAAACGTATTCAGATTTTAAATTATACAGACATATTTTAAAACGATTTGTAGTACTGTTTATATTAGGATGGATCGTGCAGGGAAATCTTCTGGAACTGAATATTTCAAAGTTTCACATCTTTAGTAATACACTTCAGGCTATTGCAGTTGGATATTTATTTTCCTGTATTGCATATTTAAATTTGAGCCAAAAAGGAAGATACATCTTCTTTGTAGTTTGTCTTGTTTTGTATGCCGTACTATTATCAATTCCAAGTTACTTTGGTCACACTTTTGAATTATTACCAGAAAAAAATCTTCCCATATTTATCGATCAGCAGGTTTTTGGATCGTTTTACGATCAAACACAGTATTCCTGGCTTTTAACAGGTTTAGGATTTACAGCCACAACATTATCAGGATTGTTTGCAGGAGAATTACTTTTATCTTCTCTTTCAAGAAAAAAAATAGCACAATATCTTTTCCTAATCGGAGTAACCGCAATTATCCTTTCATTAATAATTGGTATTTGGCATCCCATTATTAAAAAAATATGGACAAGTTCATTTGTAATTTTTTCATCAGGAATCAGCTTTGTTTTATTAGCTTTATTCTATTGGCTTGTCGACGTTCAGGGTTATACAAAATGGGCTTATCCGTTTAGAGTAATTGGTTTAAACGCCATCGCCGCTTATGTTGGATCGCATGTTTTTAATTTCTCTTTAATCGCCAAACAAATTTTCTTTGGTTTTGAGCAATTTACAGGAGCATATTATGACGCCTTTTGCGATTTAGCCGGATTCGGAATTCTCTATTTCATACTTTGGTACATGCACAAAAACAAAACCTATATAAAAGTGTAATAAAACAAAATGTTACAAATAAAAACGTTCAAACAAAAATATCACTAAAATAAAAAAAATGAAAAGTTTAAGATTTTTACTAATAGCACTTTTGCTATTCAAAGTCTGCGACACATCAGCGCAGCTTATTAAAACCAAAGCACCAAAAAGAGACAAAGGACAAACAGATGTTTTGCGTTTAGCAACTCCTGCAATTCCGCACGTTCGTGTAGCAGTTATTGGTCTTGGAATGCGCGGTACTGGCGCCGTAGGACGTATTCCGCATGTTCCCGGAGTAGAAATTGTAGCCTTATGCGATATGCTCGAAGAAAGAACAAAAGCAGCAAACGATACTTTAGCCAAACTTGGAGCACCAAAAGCACAGGAATTTTTTGGAGAAGATGCCTGGAAAAAAGTAACAAAATTAGAAAACGTTGATTTGGTTTATATTGTAACCGACTGGAAACATCACGCAAATATTGCCGTGCAAGCCATGAAAGATGGAAAGCATGTAGCTGTAGAAGTTCCGGGAGCTTTAACCATGAACGAAATCTGGGATATAATCGATACTTCAGAAAAAACACGTAAACATTGTATGATGCTGGAAAACTGTGTGTATGATTTCTTCGAATTAACAACATTAAACATGGCACAACAAGGCGTATTCGGAGAAATTCTTCATGCAGAAGGTTCTTATATTCACGGACTTCAGCCATATTGGGGAAATTATTGGAACAACTGGAGAATGGATTACAACCGTAAACACAGAGGTGATATTTACCCAACTCACGGAATGGGCCCGGCTTGTTTAGCATTAAATATTCATAGAGGTGATAAAATGAATTTCCTGGTTTCGATGGATACAAAAGCAGTTGGAAATCCTGCCTTCATAAAAGAAAAAACAGGCGAAGTCGTAACTGACTTTAGAAATGGAGATCACACGATGACAATGATTCGTACCGAAATGGGAAAAACAATCCAGATTCAGCATGATGTTACAAGCCCAAGACCTTACAGCAGAATGTACCAATTATCCGGAACAAAAGGATTTGCTAATAAATATCCGGTAGAAGGTTATGCAATTGATGCCAAAGAAGTTGGAGCAGAAATTTCTAAAAACTATCAAAATCTAAACGCCGAAGAATATGTTTCGGAAGATGTGAAAAAGATTTTAATGGAAAAATATAAAAACCCAATCGTAAAAGATATCGAAGAACTGGCTAAAAAAGTCGGCGGCCACGGCGGAATGGATTTTATAATGGATTACAGAATGTTTTATTGTCTGCAAAAAGGACTTCCGCTTGATATGGATGTTTACGATTTAGCCGAATGGTCTTGTTTAAGTCCGTTAACCGAAATCTCCTTAGACCATAATTCAGCTCCGGTAGAAATCCCGGATTTTACCCGCGGAAGCTGGAAAAAACTAAATACAGTTGAATTTTCGAAATAAACTAAACTACTTTTTAGTGAGCATTTAGTTTTTATTGTTAATATTTGTTAGTTATCTACAATGCCTGTAAATCCACAATTTGCAGGCATTTTTTGTATAAATGATTCAATGACTTATTATTAGGTTAAAAATATTTTTTAATCATTTGATTAAATCTATTGTTTAATTAAAAAACATTTATATATTTGCCGAACATTTACAAAATTATGACCCCAAAAAACAAAGACGCAAGTACCGAAGAAAAGATAAAAGAAGCAGCACGAATAGTATTTACCCAAAAGGGATATTCTGCCACACGTACTCGTGATATTGCCGAAGAAGCAGGAATTAATCTGGCACTTTTAAATTATTATTTCAGAAGTAAAGAAAAACTTTTTGAATTGGTAATGTCAGAGAAAGTGGCAAAATTATTTGGTGTAATTGCCCCAATAGTGAATGGCGATACAACTTCTATAGAAGAAAAAGTAACGTTGATAGCCGATAATTATATCTCGATGCTGATTCAAAATCCTGGTTTGCCTTTATTTGTTTTAAGCGAAATAAGAAATAATCCCGAACATTTTGGGAACAAAGTACAAGCCGGAAAATTATTGACCGAATCCATTTTTGTAAAACAATTGCAAGAAAGAAAACCGGATATTAATCCGCTGCATTTTATGATCAATCTATTATCAATGTGTATTTTTCCTTTTATAGCTAAACCGGTTTTAGAATCAGCCGGAGTTATGACACCAAGTCAAATGAATGATTTTGCAGAAGAAAGAAAAACACTGATTGTACAATGGTTTAAAGCTATGATGCACTCCTAGCTATTTTTTTGGACTAAATTTAATCAAATGATTAAAACGAAATATTAAAAATTAAAAAGTTGAATATGAAAAGGTTATTAGTAGTTATATTGGTTTTTATACCCGTATTTCATTTTTATGCACAGCAAAATGAAAAGTTGTTACGACTGCAGGATTGTTACGCATTAGCAGAAGAAAATTATCCGTTATCTAAAAAAAGAGATTTAATTGCCAAAAGCGGCGAATTCACGATTGATAATATTGCCAAAGGATATTATCCCAAATTCGACATTTTTGGTCAGGCAACGTATCAATCTGATGTTACCAAAATGCCAATTAGTCTTCCCGGCGTTGAGGTTCCCATTTTAAACAAAGATCAGTATCGCGCTTACGCAGAAGTAAATCAGCTGCTTTATGACGGAGGAAATTTAAAACAGCAGAAAGAAGTTGCAGAAAAACAAACCAAAGTTTCAGAACAGCAGCTTCAGGTTGATTTATACGCTGTAAAACAAAAAGTAACCGAACTTTATTTTGGAATTTTAGTTTTTGAGGAACAGCTGCACCAAAATGATTTACTAAAAAACGACATCAATATCGGAATCAAAACCGTTCAGGCACAATTAAATAACGGAACCGCATACAGAAGCAGTTTAGATTTGCTTAAAGCAGAATATCTAAAAGCCGACCAAACCGCAATTGGAATTCGCAATTACAAAAAAGCCTATTTAGATATGCTGGGGCTTTTTATCAATTCAGAATTATCTGCAGACACAAAATTAGAAACACCTGAAAATATTGTAAATTCAATTGAAATAAACCGTCCTGAATTACAGCTTTTTAATTATAGAAACGAAAGTCTGGAATTAGGTAAAAAAGCGGTTGATATTGCTAATCTTCCAAAGTTCAATTTTTTCGTGCAGGGCGGTTACGGAAATCCGGGACTTAATATGCTCGAAGTTGGGTGGAAATCCTATTACATTGGCGGAGTACGACTAAACTGGTCTTTAACGGGACTTTATACAAATAAAAAACAGAAACAAATTATCGACATTAATAAACAGCAGCTCGAAGTCGACAAAGAAGTTTTTCTTTTCAATACCAATCAATCCATAAAACAACAAAGCGCAGAAATAACAAAACTCGAAGAATATCTGGTTTCTGACAATGAAATTATAACACTGAGAAACAATGTCAAAAAAGCCGCATTGGCACAATTAGACAATGGCGTAATTGATTCCAGCGATTATCTGCGTGAAGTAAACGAAGAAAACGCAGCAACGCAAAACAAAATTATTCATGAAACAGATTTGCTTTTGGCAAAATACAGACAAAAATTAATAACCGGTAATTAAGCATAAGATGAAAAAAATAGCATTTATACTAATAACAGCAACAGCAATATCATGTTCTGATAATAAGAACGAATTTGATGCAACAGGAACTTTTGAAGCAGTAGAAACCATTATTCCGGCAGAAGCGGGCGGTATAATCAAAGAATTAAAAGTGGAAGAAGGGAATATTTTAAAAGAAAACCAAGTCGTAGGTTATATTGATACCATACAGCTTTCGCTGAAACGTGATCAGCTTTTGGCACAAATTAAAGCAACGCAGAGTAAAAAACCAGATATCAATTCGCAGTTAGATGTTTACAGAGAAGAATTAAAACAAGCAAAATTAGATCAGCAGCGCATGCAGAATCTCGTAAAAGCCGATGCCGCAACAAGAAAACAACTTGATGATGCAACGACAAAAGTTTCGGTGATTCAAAAACAAATTACCGCTTTACAAACGCAGCTTAATATCAGCACAACCGGAATTGACGATGAAACCCAAACCTTAAAAGTTCAGATAAGTCAAATTCAAGATCAGCTGGCTAAATCGAAAATTGTCAATAAAACGAACGGAACAGTTTTGACAAAATACGCAGAAGTAGGAGAGATGGCAACAATTGGTAAACCGCTTTATAAAATCGCCGATTTATCAACCATAAACTTAAGGGTTTATATTACCGGAGATCAATTACCGGGCGTAAAATTAAACGACAATGTAAAAGTTTTTGTAGACGATACAAACAAAACTTATAAAGAATACAGCGGTGTGGTTGAATGGATTAGCGATAAAGCGGAGTTTACGCCAAAAACAATTCAAACAAAAGACGAACGTGCCAATTTGGTTTATGCCGTTAAAGTGAGAGTTAAAAATGATGGTTATTTAAAAATTGGAATGTATGGTGAAATTAAACTCAAACTTTCAAAATAATGGAATCCGTTGTTGTAAAAAATATTACCAAAACCTACGGAAAGGAAAAAAAGGTTGCCGTAAATGATGCTTCATTTTCGGTAAACAAAGGCGAGCTTTTTGGATTAATCGGTCCCGATGGCGCTGGGAAAACCAGTATTTTCAGAATCCTGACCACGGTTTTACTAGCAGATAGCGGTTCGGCTTCAATTGACGGATTGGATGTGGTAAAAGAGTTTAAATCCATCAGAAATACAATTGGTTATATGCCGGGAAAATTTTCTTTGTATCAGGATTTAACAGTCGAAGAAAACCTGAATTTTTTCGCCACATTATTCGGAACTACCATTGAGGAAAATTACAATTTGATCAAAGATATTTATGTTCAGATTGAGCCTTTTAAAACCCGAAGAGCAGGAAAATTATCCGGCGGAATGAAACAAAAACTAGCTTTGTGCTGTGCCTTAATCCATAAACCAAATGTTTTGTTTCTGGACGAACCTACAACCGGAGTTGATCCTGTTTCCAGAAAGGAATTTTGGGAAATGCTCCAAAAACTGAAAAAACAGGATATTACGATTATTGTTTCGACACCATATATGGATGAAGCCAATCTTTGTGACCGTATTGCATTGATTCAGGACGGAAAAATTCTTTCAATCGACAGTCCGAAAAATATAATCCAGAATTATCCAGATGCACTTTTTGCCGTAAAAGCAGATAATATGTATTCGCTTTTAAAAGCTTTGGCAATATATCCAAATCGGTTAATGAGTTATGCTTTTGGAGAATTTGCTCATTTTTCTTTCAAAGAAAACCCAGACAAAGCAGATTTATTACAGTTTTTGGAAACAAAAGGAATTAAAAATATAGAGATAAAAGAAGCTGCCGTAACGATTGAAGACAGTTTTATTAAGCTCTTAAGTTAGTATGGTTTTTAAACACATAGGAACATAGATATTGAATTTTCATTTTACTCATTTTTTTAAACATAGCCAGTGGTTTCAACCACTGGAAACGCATCGTGATTATCCAGCGTCCCAGTGGTTGAAACCACTGGCTATATTAAATATAATGTCATTTTAAAACATCTCTATCTATGTTTGTTTAAACAAGTGAAACGCCTTTTCAACTCAAATAATATCTATGTTCCTATGTGTTTAAAAAATTAAGCAACAGAAAAAAATATGAACGAGAAAGTAATTTCGTGCAAAGCATTAACCAAACGATTTGGAGATTTTACCGCCGTAGATGCCATCACTTTTGAAGTAGAAAAAGGAGAAATTTTCGGATTTCTGGGCGCTAACGGCGCAGGTAAAACAACCGCAATGAGAATGCTTTGCGGTTTATCGAACCCAACATCCGGCGAAGCAAAAATTGCAGGTTTTGATATTTATAAAGAAACCGAAAAAATAAAGAAAAGTATAGGATATATGAGCCAGAAATTCTCGTTGTACGATGATTTGACGGTTCAGGAAAACATTACCTTTTTTGCCGGAATTTATGGTTTAAGTGATAAAGCCATTAAAGAAAACAGTGCCGCACTTTTGAAACAATTAGGAATGGAAGATCAGGCAGACAAAAGAGTAAGTTCACTTCCGTTAGGATGGAAACAAAAATTGGCTTTTTCAACCGCGATTATTCATAAACCAGAAATTGTGTTTCTGGATGAACCAACAGGCGGCGTCGATCCTGCAACACGCAGACAGTTTTGGGATTTGATTTACGAAGCATCCGGAAACGGAATTACCATTTTTGTAACCACACATTATATGGACGAAGCCGAATATTGTAACAGAGTTTCGATAATGGTCGACGGAAAAGTAGAAGCACTCGATACGCCTACAAACCTAAAAAAACAATTTAGCGTAACCACAATGGATGAGGTATTTTATCATCTTGCCAGAGAAGCCAAACGCGGAGAATAGTTGTTCGTCCTGCAAGGTTTTCAAAACCTTGTAGGTATTAAGAATAGACCATATTCTAAACGAATTCCATCCTGCAAGGTTTTCAAAACCTTGTAGGTCTAAATATAAAGTGCACCGAATAATAGCATACCTACAAGGTTTTGAAAACCTTGCAGGAGAAGATCAAGTTCGAAAAAAAAAGAAAAATAATCCGAATATGAAACAGTTTCTAACATTCGTAAAAAAAGAATTTTTGCACGTGTTGCGTGACAAAAAAACACTGCTGATTCTCTTTGGAATGCCGGTAGTGCAGATTCTTATTTTTGGTTTTGCTTTAACCAATGAAGTAAAAAACTCCCAAATAGTAGTCGTTGATTATGCCAAAGATATTGCCTCACAAGAAATCATTACCAAAATAGAAGCAAGCCGTTATTTTGAAATTAGAAAAACCCTTGCCGGAAGTAAAGAACTGGAAGCCGCTTTTAGAACCGGAGAAATCAAAATGGCCATAATATTTCCGGAAGGATTTAATAACCAGCTTTTGCATCAAAATAAAGCCCAGATTCAGGTTTTGGCCGATGCATCAGATCCAAATAATGCGACAACTTTAACCAATTATGTTACGTCGATTATAAACGATTATCAGGCAGATTTGAATAAGGAAAATGCAGTGCCGTTGCAAATAAAACCAGAAGTAAAAATGCTATACAATCCGCAGTTAAAAGGCGCGCCAAATTTTGTTCCCGGCGTTATGGCTTTGGTTTTAATGTTAGTCTGCGTAATGATGACGGCAATTGCTATTGTAAAAGAAAAAGAAACCGGAACCATGGAAATTCTTTTGGTTTCACCATTTAAACCTTTAATGGTTATACTTTCAAAAGCAGTTCCGTATCTTTTACTTTCAATGGTAAATGTAGTTTCGATATTATTATTGAGCGTATTTGTGCTCGATTTACCCATTGCAGGAAACATACTTTTACTTTTTGCAGAAAGCACCTTGTTTATCATAACCTGCTTGACTTTAGGAATTTTTATTTCGGTTAAAACCGATTCGCAGCAAACCGCCATGTTGATTTCGTTATTAGGAATGCTTTTACCAACCTTACTTTTCAGCGGATTCATGTTTCCTATCGAAAATATGCCTTTGCCTTTGCAGTGGTTTTCAAATGTTGTGCCTTCAAAATGGTATTACATTATTGTAAAAGGAATTATGATAAAAGGATTAGGATTTTCCTATGTCTGGAAAGAAACCTTAATCCTCTTCGGAATCACTATTTTCTTATTGATTATAAGCCTTAAAAGCTTTAAAATACGTTTATCATGAGAATCATCAAATTTTTACTTATCAAAGAGTTCAAACAAATATTTCGTAATCGCGCCATTTTAGCCGTGATCATGGTAATGCCAGTTATGCAGCTTATTATTTTGCCGCTTGCAGCCAATTATGAAATCAAAAATATCAATCTGGCTGTGGTGGACAACGACCGATCTGATTATTCCAGAGATTTAATCAATCAGGTTATTGCTTCCGGTTATTTCAAATTAAGAACTTATAACGATTCGTATAAACAAGCGTTCACACAATTAGAAGAAGACAATGCCGATTTAATTCTGGAAATTCCACATGGATTTGAAGAAGATCTTATAAAAGAAAACAAACAGCAGCTTTTTATTGGTGTAAACGCCATTAACGGAACAAAAGCCGGATTAGGCGCTGGTTACATCAGCGATATTATAAGAGAATACAATAATGGTTTGCGTAAAAAAATGAATGTTCCAACAAGTTTTAATGCTATGCCGGTAATTGAAATTACATCATCAAACTGGTACAATCCGCATTTAAATTATCAATTGTATATGGTTCCGGGAATTCTGGCTATTTTGGTGACACTTGTTGGCGGATTTCTTTCGGCATTAAATATTGTAAAAGAAAAAGAAGCCGGAACAATCGAACAAATTAATGTTTCTCCGGTCAAAAAATACCATTTCATTTTAGGGAAATTAATTCCGTTCTGGATTCTTGGCAATGTAGTTTTTACATTAGGATTATTAGTTGGCTGGATTTTTTACGGAATAATTCCGCTGGGAAATCTGTTGGTTTTATACGCTTTTATCGCCGTTTATTTGCTGGCTATTTTAGGTTTCGGGTTATTGGTTTCCACAATCTGCGACACACAGCAGCAAGCCATGCTTATTATGTTCTTTTTTGTAATGATATTTGTTTTAATGGGCGGTTTATTTACACCAATAGACAGTATGCCGGATTGGGCAAAAACAGTTTCAAAATTTAATCCAATAAGTTATTTTATTGATGTAATGCGAATGGTTGTAATAAAAGGAAGCGGTTTTAAAGATGTTCAAAAACACATTTTAGTCATTATAGGTTTTGCTATTGTTTTGAATATTGCCGCCGTTTTAAATTATCGAAAAACATCTTAAATAAATTAAAAACTAAAGCCTTGATTTTTATTGTCAAGGCTTTAGAATATTTAGATTAAACAGTTTTTAAAACCCCGCCATCAGCGCGTAAACAAGAACCATTTGTTGCAATCGAAAGCGGACTTGAAAGATAAGCCGCAAGAGAAGAAATTTCGTCTGGATTTATAAAACGCTGCAATAAAGAATCCGGATTTGTCTGCTGAATAATAGCACTTTTCATTTGCTCGACTTCTATATTTTGTAATGAAGCAATATGTTCAATGGTAGCCGCAACGCCGTCAGAATAAGTTGGCCCGCCGAGAATGGTATTTACTGTAACTTCTGTTCCCTTTGTTAATTTGGACAAACCATTACTTACAGCCATCATAGATGCTTTTGTCATTCCGTAATGAATCATATTTCCGGGGATATTCACTCCAGATTCACTGCTGATAAAAATAATTCGTCCTGAATTTTTCTCCAGCATTTTCGGTAAAAGTTTTTGTGAAAGAAGAATACCGCTCATCACATTAATATCAAAAATTTTGTACCAATCTTCCTCTTGAATATCTTCAAAAGCCTTTAATTCAAAAATGCCGACATTATTAATCAAGATATCGATATTGTCTAATTTGCTCAATAAATTTGAAACTTCTTCTTTATTGCTAAAATCAGCTTTTATTCCAGAAACAATTGCATCGGGAAATTCAGCTTTTAATTTTTGTACGGCAAGATTCGTTTTTTCTTCATTTCTGCCGTTAATGATAACTTCTGCTTTTTCATTTAATAACTGTTGCGCAATTGCAAAACCAATTCCCTGAGTTGAACCGCTTATAAAAGCCTTTTTTCCTTCTAATTTTAAATTCATTTTTATTGTTTTAATTTTGTAATGATTGATACATAAATAATCAAAAAAATTAGCTGAGAACAGCTAATTGCATTTCGATTTGATTTTTTAAGACATTTTTGTCGGGGTACATTCGGCGCAGCGTATTTAATCCACACCAAAAAGTGATCAAATATTTCCCTAATATTTCGGGAGCCGTTTTTGTTTGTAAAGTTCCATTTGCCTGTTCAAGCTTTATTGCCTGCGTAAACATTTCTTCAACTTCTTTTAAAATCTGCACCGCATTGGCTTCTAGTTTTTCATCAATAAAAGTCATTTCTACAACCGTATTGGCAATAATACAGCCTTTAAGATGCTCTTTTTCATCTGCGGAAGCGATACTTCTAAAAAAATCCTTAATCAATTCTAAAGGAGAATCACTTTTATTTAATTCAATTTTAAAAGCGTCAAAAGCTAATCGGCGTTCTTCAATGGCTTTTTGAAAAACCTCTTTTTTACCGCCTTTAAACGTATTATAAAAACTTCCGGCTCCGGCTCCGGTTGCTTTTTGCAAATCGCTCAGTGAAGTGGCACTGTATCCTTTTTGCCAAAAAACTTCCTGAGCTTTCTTTATAATATTAGCGTCTTCGTAAATTGTCGGTCTTCCTCGCATCGCAGATTTATTTTGTAATGATCGGTACAAAATTATATAAAAAATAAGCTGAATTCAAAATTTTGAATGATTTTTTAAAATCAGTTAAGAGATTTTTTGAATTGAAGCGGCGTTAAATTGGTTTTCTTTTTAAAGAGTTTGCTAAACGACTGCGAATATTCAAAACCTAATGAAAAGGCAATTTCATTTACACTTAAACTCGTTGTCGAAAGCAATTGTTTTGATTTTTCAATAATATGATTCTGAATATATTGCTGGGTATTTAAACCCGTAATATTTCGAAGTAAATCGGTTAAATAACTGGCAGAAATATTTAATTCCTGCGATAAATACTGCACTGTAGGAAGTCCTTTTTCAATAGGATTTTCTTTCTCAAAATAATCAAATAATAATTCCTCTAATCTGCTTAATAAATCGTGTGCAGCGGTTTTTCGGGTAATAAACTGCCTGCCGTAAAATCGGTTAATATAATTAAGAATCAAGTCCAGATGCGCCACAATCAAATCCTGGCTGTAATGATCAATATTGTTTTTCAGTTCGTCCTGCATTTGCTTTAAAAGCCCTGAAATAATTACATCTTCCTTATCAGAAAGATGTAATGCCTCTGCAATGGAATAAGAAAAAAATCCGTAATTATTAATCGTTTTTCCTAAAGGATAATTTCGGATTAAATCAGTTTTAAAAACCAGCATAAAACCCGTAACAGGATTATCATTGGTCTGCGTAACCGAAAATATCTGATCTGGCTTTGTGAGCGTTATCATTCCTTCATCAAAATCATAATCACGCTGTCCGTATTTAAATTTTCCGTTAACGCCTTTTTTCAAAGTAATGCAATAAAAATCATTCGAAAAATGTTCCCAAATATCGCTGTGTTTATAACTCAGTAAAGCAAAATCAATCACGCTGACCAAAGGATGATCCGGTTTAGGAAGCGCAAATAACTGATGCAGTTCAGAAATACTTTTGATTTTATGTGGAACCGATTTTTTCATCTAAACAAATTTACAAATTAATCGAAATTAGTCGCAAACGAAAGATGTTTCCATGATTCCATTTCTTCGGCTTCGGTTTTTCGATGTTCAATAATCGAGTTAAAACTGTCATTTCCTAAAGGAAGATGCACAGGCGGATTTTGTAAATCTGTAATATTAATTAATATTTTAGCCAGTTTCTTTGGGTCGCCGGGCTGGTTTCCGTCAAAACTTTTCAGCATATTTACGTGCTGCTCTACATTGTAAACGGCAATTTTATTTTTGGCCTGCGCCAAAGTGCTGTCGCTCATAAAACTCGTTCTAAACATTCCCGGCGCAATCGCAGTAACTTTAATGTCGAATTGTTTTGCTTCTTGTGCCAAAGCTTCAGAAAGTCCGATAACGGCAAATTTTGCGGCATTATAACTTCCCGTATTCGCATAACCAATATAGCCCATATTAGAAGCAATATTCAAAATATGCCCTGATTTTTGCTGACGCAGAAACGGCATCACATTTCGGATAATATTTACAGTTCCAAATAAATTGACATCGATTGTTTTACGGAATTCTTCGTCGCTTATTTCTTCCATACTTCCCACTAAATAATAACCGGCATTGTTCAGGACAACATCAATTTTTCCGAAAGTATCAATTGTGGTTTGAATCGCGTTTTTTACTGCTTCATCATTGGTAATATCAACCTGAAGCGGAAGAAAGTTTTCGTTTTGATTTCCAATTTGGTGGATTAATTCTTTTAAATTTCGGGAAGTTGCGGCTACTTTATCGCCATTTTTTAAAACTGCATTTACGGCTTCAAGTCCCATTCCTTTTGATGCTCCGGTTATAAACCATACTTTTTGACTGCTCATAATTTTTTGTGTTTAATTATCAAGCAAAATTCAAAAAAGAATAACTTTAAAAAGTGTTCAAATTCAGGACTTTTGTGTTCCAATCGCTTCAATTGACAGGCATAAAATAGAAACCGCTTTTTCCATTTCTTCTTTTTCTAAATGTCCAAAACCTAATCTTGTGGCGGTTACATCTTTTGTTTGGTATAAAATAGTTTTAGGCAGAAACAAATCATTTTTGGCACATTCTTTTTGCAGCGTAATCAAATTGAATTTATCAAGCCATTCAATCCAAACTGCTAAACCCCGCGCAGGAACTTTAAATTTAATTTTGCCTTTCAGTTTTTCATTCAATAAGGAAACGAAATAATCCCGGCGTTCTTTGTAGATCTTTTTATTTTTCTTGGAAAGTCGATGTACTTCGCCTTCGTTAATCCATTCGGTTAAAACCTGTTCTTTTAAAACGTCAATTCCGGGTTCCAGAATGTTTTGGTGTTTTTCTAATTCAGAAATAAATTCGGGCGGAGCGGCCACAAAACCATAACTAAATCCAGACGGAAGCGATCTTCCAAACGAACCAATATAAACCACTTTTTGATTGGAATCAAAAGCCGCTAAAGGCAAAATAGGATTATTATCATAATGGAAATCAAAATCGTAATCATCTTCCAAAATCACAAAACCGTATTGATTGGCAAGTTCCAGTAATTCCTTTCTTCTTTTGGCACTTAAAGAAATTGTCGTTGGATAATTATAATTGGAAGTCAGATATAAAACCCTGATTTTGGTTTCTTCACAAATCTCTTTTAAGCGATTCGTATCAATTCCGTGCTGATCAACTGGAATCGTAATAATCTGCGCTCCGGTATTCGTCAAAGTCATGTTCGAAATATAATATCCGGGAGAAGCCACAACCACTTTATCGCCGGGAGAAATCAAAACTTTTGTAACGAGGTACAAACTAATTTCGTGACTGCTCGTTGTGAGTAAGTTTGAAGTCGCAATTCGCAATCCGCGAGTAAGATTTAAATAATTTGAGAAATGTGTTTTAAAATTTAAATGCGACCTAATTTGAATCTGTTCGTATGTTTTGGATGTTTTCTGTCTTTTTAATTTTGAAACATAAAGTCGCGCCAAAATATCATTTTGAACCAATCTTAAATCCGGCATTCCGTCATTAAACTGATACGGAAGATTACTGGTTTCGGTAGGGTTTTCAAGAATGGTCGAACGTTTGAATTCAAAACCAATATTGATTTCCTGCGTTTTATTTTCCTTTGGAACTATAAATTCGGCATTACTTTTTTCTTTGTGCTGAGAAAGGATAAAAGTTCCTTTATTAGGAAGCGTTTCAATCCAGCCCTGCGATTCTAAATCCTGAAAAGCTTTTATTAAAGTGTTTCGGTTTACGGCTAAAAGTTTACATAAAATGCGTGTTCCCGGAAGTTTTGTTCCTTCTGGAAGAAATCCCGTTTGTATCGCTTTTATAAATTCAAAAACGATCTGCAGGTAAATTGCCGTGCTTTCTTCTGGCTTAAGCAAGATAAAGCTTTTAAAAGGAATTTGAACCGGACCACTCATAATTACAAAACTGGTATACTTTATTAGTACGGCAAGGTACTACTTTTGCAAAAAAATTAAAACCAGAATGAAAAAAATCTATTTTGCTGTTACAGCATTAATATGTACCAACTTTTATGCCCAGACAAAAAAGGATTCGATTATAGAAATTGATGAGGTAATTATTCATGAAAACCGATTAAGCACGCCAATTTCAAAACAGAACAGAAACGTTTATGTTATTAGTAACGAAACGATTAAAAAATTACCGGGAAGAACACTTCAGGAAGTTTTACAATATGCAAACGGAGTTGACATTAGACAAAGAGGACCTTTTGGAGGACAGGCCGATATAAGTGTAGACGGAGGAAGTTTTGAGCAGACTGTTGTTTTGTTAAATGGTGCGAAAATAATTGACTCTCAAACGGCTCACAATATGCTTAATCTGCCGCTTCCGGTTGAAGCAATTGAAAGAATCGAAATTTTGCGTGGTCCGGCTGCGAGAATCTTCGGAATCAACAGTTTAACCGGAGCAATTAATATTATTACTAAAAAGCCAACAAAATCAGGCGTTTTATTGAGCACTTATGCGGGTTCTAATTTTGAGAAAGATTCTGATGATTCTGGAGATACTTTTTTTGGAACAGGAGTTCAGGTTGGAGCTGTTTTAGGAAAAGAAAAACAGCAGCATTCGATTTTTGCATCGCACGATAAAAGCAACGGATACCGCTATAATACAGGTTTTGAAAACAATAAAATCTTGTATCAGGGAAATGTTCAGGTGAATGATTCGAACGAAATTTTAGGTTCGTTTGGTTATGTAAAAAACGGATTTGGTGCTAACGGATTTTACGCTGCACCGGGCGATAAAAATTCTACAGAAATAGTACAGACAACTTTTGCTAATATTCAGTCGAAACATTCGATTACGGAAAACTGGAAAATTATGCCAAGAGTTACGTACAGATACAATTATGATGATTACAGATATTTAGGAAATAACAACCTGAATGCAGGAAGAAGTCAGCATTATACTAATTCTATTGCGGCAGAATTAAATTCTTCTATCAAAACTGAAAAAGGTGAAATTGGTTTTGGTGCAGAATTCAGAAATGAAGATATTCATTCCTCAAACATTGGCGATCACGATCGTGAAAATGTGGGGATTTATGCAGAATACAAAACGTATTTGTTTGAAAAACTGAACGTGAATTTAGGAACTTATCTTAATTATAATTCAGATTATAAATGGCAGATTTATCCAGGGCTTGATGCAAGTTACGAGTTGACAGACGAGTTTAAGGTTATTGCTAATGTGGGGACTAGTCAAAGGATTCCTTCGTTTACAGACTTGTACTTGAATCAGCGTCCGGGAAATATTGGAAATCCTGATTTGGAATCAGAAAATGCTTTTCAAAGTGAATTCGGGTTTAAATTCAACAGAAAATCTTTAAACTTAAATGTGAATTATTTTTACAGAGAAATAAGCAATTATATTGACTGGACCAGAATGGTGACAACGGTGCCGTGGCAAAGTCAAAACTACGGTGATTTAATTACTAACGGAATCAATATGCGTGGATCATACAGTTTTAATTTTTCTGATGATTCGAAAATGAATTTCACTTTAGGATATTCTTACTTAGATTCTAAATTTAAAGATACCCGCGACGAACCGTATTCTAAATATTTGATTTCGTCTTTAAAACATCAGGTAACCAATACGATAGATTTTCAGCATAAAGATTTCTCCGTTTTATTGGCAACCCGTTTTAACGAAAGAGTTACCGGAGCTTCTTACTGGATTAATGACGCCAGAATTAGTCAGTCTATTAAAAAGTTTACCATTTTTATTGATGCACAAAACATTTTCAATACTACTTATTATGAAATTGGAGCATTTCCTTTGCCGGCAAGATGGTTCAGTTTAGGTGCAAAATTTGTTACTTTTTAAATACAAAGGTTAGTTATAAAAAGGGGAAAGGTATTCGATATCTTTCCCCTTTTTTTGTGTCCTTTTTCTTTTGTAAAAAAGTAAGAAAAAAAATAAAAAAAGGTACGCATTACGGATAATTAAATAAAATCAGATCTATAAATTTGTGTCAAGTACCACAAGAAATAACATTTTAGAATCCTATTAAACCCAAAACATATGTCTGATTTTTTAAAACAATTTGGAGAAGATCTTAAAAAGAACGTACCTGGTTTTATCGCAGTTTCTGTAGCAGAAATCAAAAGCGGAATGTCTTATTATTCACAATCAGCTTTTAGCGATTTTGATCCGGAACTCGCATCTGCCTATAATCTTGAAGTCGTCAAAGCAGAAATGAACGCCATAAGAGCTTTAAAATTACAAGGTCAGGTTGTTGATAACGTTATGATTACGCTTACTTCTCAAATTCATATTATTGATGTTTCTGATAACGGAGAGTATTTTATTTATTTAGCAGTAGATTCGACCAAAGCAAATTTGGGTATGACAAAATCTATATTGAATAAGTATAAAAAAGAAATAGCCCACAAACTGTAATTGCATTTTTTTATAATTTTAAAAGAGGATTTTCTAATTTGAATTTCCTCTTTTTTATTGAAAATCGTTTTTTGTAAGCAAAGATTTAGTTTATATTTAGTTTCTGAAAAGAGATTTTTTTTTAATGGAATTACGGCAATATTTCGAAAAATACAATGACGAAGAAACCTGCATTGAGGAATTTAAAAACAAACGACTGGAAAACGGTTTGGTTTGTAAAAAGTGCGGGCATAATTCCCATTCTTTCAGAACAGTCGATTTAAAATTTCAATGTAAAAAATGCAAAAACAGAATCAGTCTTCGATCCGGAACCGTGATGGAAAACTCCAATTTACCCTTTAGATACTGGATGATTTGTATTGAATTAATGACACTTTCTAAAAAGAAATTCTCCATTTTACAATTGCAATATCTTTTAGGACACAAACGCTACGAACCTATTTGGCTGATGGTTCAGAAAATCCGTTTGGTGATGCATAAACGAGACGAAAAATATATGTTACGTGCTTATTCTGAGTTTGATTCTGAATTTCTAAGGGAAATTGAAAAACTTACTTTTTCAAAAAAGAAATAAAGTAAAACTTGGTTTCATATTATAATCTGCAACATTAAATCCTTTAAGCATAACGCACAGCCTTTTTATCTTTGTTATACTCCTGTTTAGGCTTTATTTTAAATAAGTAAACTAAGATTTATGAGTACGATTAAAAAAGGTTTTCTGCTATTATTTTGTACTGCGTTTATACAAATTGTAAAAGCGCAGGATGCTCCATATTCTATTGGTTTTATTCCCGCATCAATTGAAGAAGGAGATATTGCTTTCCCAATTTATGAAAAATGGCATTTAAGCGGACAGGCCGATTTTCAATTGGTGACGCAAGGTGCATATACCAATGGAAATCCTTTTGCTTATACACAGCGTGTTGTAGTTAGGCCGTGGCTAATTTATTCCGGATTTAAAAATATAAAACTGTGGCTGGGTTATGCTCACAATCAAAAATATGCCGTAGAAGAAGCAGGAAATTATGAAACCTTAGAAAACAGACTTATTGTAATGGGAACTTTTTCTCAGGATATGCCAAAAGGCTCTATTTTTGAACAAGTGCGTTTTGAAACCAAATTTTTTGATGACAGAAACGGAGTTCCGCAGACAATTCCGCGATTAAGAGCAAGATTTGGTGTGAATCATTTTCTGCGTCAAACTAAAGAAAAACCTATATTTTTAGCACCAAACATTGGCTATTATACAGAATTGATGCTAAAGTTTGCTTCAAAAGATTATGCCGAAGAGCATTTTGATATTTTTCGATTATCAGTTTACTACACGGCAGGTATAACGCCCAATATCCATTTTCTGGCTGGCATCATTGGTCAGATGCAGCTGCGTGCCAACGGAAATCAGTTTGATGTGTATTACGGGCCAATGGTTTCTGTAAAATACAGTATCACACCTAAAGAAAGAGAAACTTTTGACAGCGTCGACGGCGGTGCTGATTAATTTAATTTAGTTCTCGAAAAGACTTCTTAATTTTTTAAATAAACTTATTTTACCAATTCCTGCATCATTTTTTTCAGGATAGTTCTATCTTTGCGCCAGATTTTGGTCTGTTTTTTCAAATTTAATGAAAAAACAGTTAAAAGGGAATCAGGTGTAAATCCTGAACAGACCCGCTACTGTAAGTTCTATATAAGTCTTTAAACACTACTATTGCCATTGTCCCGATTTTGCGGATGAGAAGGCTGTTTTAAAGATGGAACAAGTCAGGAGACCTGCCACAATCACATAGTTTAAGACTTTCGTGGAATAAAGTTAACAACAAGAATTGACCTGTTATTTACATAGCAGGATTATCTCTTTTTGCTATTACATCCCGAAGTTTATTTAATTAATTGGTGATGTATTATAGAAAAAAAATACTCTTATTCGTTTTCATACTTTTTGCTCCGTTTGTACTTCATTCGCAAGTAGAAACTGATAGTTTGCGGGTTTTAAAAGAAGTAATCTTAAAAGGAAAACCTTATCAGGAAGTTATTCCGGTGCAGACACTTTCGGGAAAATTACTCGAAAATTTAGCGAGCCATAATGTTGCCGATGCGCTTCGGTATTTTGCCGGAACTCAAATAAAAGATTATGGCGGACTTGGCGGTCTTAAAACCGTCGACGTTCGTAACATGGGAACACATCACGTTGGTGTTTTTTATGACGGAATACAATTAGGAAATGCACAAAACGGCGTCACCGATTTAGGAAAATATTCCCTCGACGACATGGAATCACTAACGATGTATAACGGACAGAAAAGCGAAATATTCCAATCAGCAAAAGATTTTGCGGCGGCTTCTACAATTTATTTGAGAACAAAACGTCCGGTTTTTATTGGCGATAAAAAAACAAATCTCTTAGTACGTTTCAAGACAATGTCCATTAATTATTTTGATCCGTCTTTTAGATGGGAACAAAAATTAAGCGACAAAGTCAGCATGAGTTTTAGTTCTGAATACATAAAATCGAACGGAGAATATAAATTCAGATACAAAAGAAACAATCTCGACGGAACGGTTGCTTACGATACCACAGCCACGAGACATAATAGTGATATTGAAGCTTTAAGGGTAGAATCCGGACTTTACGGAAAAATAAATAAAGGTTCCTGGGATGCCAAAGTGTATTATTATGATTCAGACAGAGGAGCGCCGGGTGCGATTGTGGAAAACAAATTCTCAGACGGTTTCAGGCAATACGACAAGAATTTTTTCACTCAGGCATTTTTGGTAAAAGACTTTACCGAAAAATATAAATTTCAGGCAAGAGCAAAATTCGCTTACGATTATACACATTACGTTGCCAGAGATACCACAAACATATTAGGCGAAACCGTAACCGAAGGCGCACAGTCTGACGATAGTTATTATCAGCAGGAATATTATATCTCCGCAGTCAATATGTACAGCATTTTATCCAATTGGGATGTTTCCTTGTCTACAGATTTTCAATACAACCGATTAAACGCTACAAGAAGAGGAATCCAGACTCAATTCTCTTACCCGCAGCGTTATACTACATTAATTTCTTTAGCCAGCACTTATAGAATTGGCGGTTTTAAAGCTTTAGGAAGTGTTATTGGAACCAATGTTCAGGAAGAAGTTCGCTACAACGCAAAAGCTCCAGATAAAACAGAATTTACTCCGGCCTTATTTTTAGGCTATACACCATTTAAAAGTTACGATTTTAACCTGAGAGCATTTGCAAAACGAATTTTCAGAATGCCCACTTTCAACGATTTGTATTATACCATGATTGGTTCAAGTACTTTGCGACCAGAATATATGAACCAATACGATATTGGACTCACGTATAACTTTCCTCAGAATAAAGGGTTTTTCGACAAATTCTCTTTTCAGTTAGACGGTTATTATACCAATACAAAAGATAAAATAATCGCCGCGCCAACCGGAAATCTTTTCCGCTGGATGATGACGAATATTGGTCAGGTAAAAGGAAAAGGAATAGAATCTGTTTTGAATATGGGAACGCATTTTGGCAAAGTAAATCTTGCTGCAAATCTTACTTATACCTATTCTGAAAGTAAAGATTATACCAAATTTGGCGGTCTTGAATTATCCTCTTACGGAGACCAAATTCCGTACACGCCGTGGCACAGCGGTTCAGGAATTCTAAATGCCGATTATGAAACCTGGAATTTCAACTACAGTTTTATTTATGTTGGAAAACGCTATAACGGAAATGTCAATAACATAAAAATTAATGAAGTTCAGCCGTGGTATACGCATGATTTAGCCGTTCAAAAATCATTTGCATTTCATAATTACAAATTAAAAGGCGCAGTAGAACTCAACAATGTTCTCAACCAAAATTATGAAGTGATATACAATTATCCAATGCCGGGCCGCACAGTGAAATTTATAATAAGTATTGAGCTATGAAAAAGATAACCGCAAAAATAATTCTCAGTTTATGTATCATTCTGGCTTTTGCTTCCTGCAGAGAAGACGAAATTATTTTTCCGTCAACAGATAAAAGTGTTGCTGCACCAAGAAGCGACGGAAATATCGAAGGTTTTTATCTTCTGAACGAAGGAAATATGGGAATGAACCGCGCCAGTATTGACGTTTTTAATTACAGAACCGGAAATTATACTACGGATATTTATTCGGAACGAAATCCAACTGTTGTAAAAGAATTAGGCGACGTAGGAAACGATATTAAAATTTATGGGAATAAAGTCTACGCTGTAATCAATTGTTCCAACAAAGTTGAGGTCATAGAAAAATGGACAGCAAAACGCATCAAAAAAATTGATATTCCCAATTGTCGTTACGTGACTTTTTATAAAGACAAAGCGTATGTGAGTTCGTATTCTGGTCCAGTTGCCATTGATCCAAATGCAGAAATTGGTTTTGTTGCCGAAATTGATACAACATCATTAGAAATAAAAAGAAAAGTAACTGTTGGCTATCAGCCTGAACAAATGGTAGTTCATAACGGAAAATTGTATGTAGCAAATTCCGGAGGTTACAGAGTTCCAAATTATGACCGAACTGTTTCTGTAATTGATTTGGAAACATTCAAAGAAATCAAAAAAATAGATGTGGGAATCAATTTGTACAGCATGCAGATTGACAGCCGCGGTGATATTTATGTGAGTTCCAGAGGGGATTATTACAACACGCCTTCGAATCTTTTTGTAATTGATACCAAAACCGATGAGAAAAAAATGCAGTTAGATATTCCGGTTTCAGATACTTGTCTGGTCGATGATTTACTTTATTTCTACAGCGTATCGTGGAGTTATTTAACCAATAGCAACAAAATTATTTACGGAATCCTCGACACGAAAACCAAACAAATAATCACGGATAAAATCATTACAGACGGAACTGAAAAGCAAATTATGATTCCGTACGGACTTCAGGTAAATCCAGAAACGAAAGAAATTTATATCACCGATGCCCAGAATTATGTCGTAACAGGTTATATCTATTGCTTTACGCCAGAAGGTAAATTAAAGTGGAAAACAACGGCTGGAAATATTCCGGCGCATATCGCTTTTATAACTAAGAAGTAAAGTGTAAAAAACTAATTATCATAAAATGAAAACAATTCCTTTTAAAATTTTAAAAACCACGTTGCTGTCAATTCTCTTTTTGGGATTCATTGCTTGTGAAACCGATAAGGAAGAAGACAATGTTGAAATTCCCGCAGAAGTACTAAAAGAATCTTATTCAATTGACCGATTTAAAGTGCTGAATATTGCGCCAAATCTGCCAGCGAATTCAAAGTTAACGTGGATTGCAAATGAAGATTCTTTGATTTCGCAGAATTCTCAGCTGGATTTTATTAGTCCGTATTTAAAAAATTATAAACTGACTTTAAAAGTTGAAATTAACGGAGCTGTAAAAACCTATACATCAACTATCAATGTTGTACAAGAGACAAAAGCTTACAGCAAATATATTTCGAATGTATTTGATTTTCGTCCGGCAGCTGGTCAGTTTACGAATACAATTCCGGAATATGTGACTGGAAATACGCAAAGTAATCTTATCAGTGAGGCAAAAAAAGCTCTTGTTGGTTCAAATACAACAATGATTTCATTAGGCGGTTTTGGCGGATATGTTGTTTTTGGATTTGATCATACAATCCCGAATATGGCCGGACGAGATTTTAAAGTTTTAGGAAATGCATTTTGGGGAAATCAGGCAAATGAAGCACGTTCAGGATCTTGCGAGGCCGGAATTATTTCAGTCGCTTACGACAAAAATAAAAACGGAAAGCCCGATGAAGACGAATGGTACGAAATTGCAGGAAGTGAATACTTTAAAAATACAACGTTAAAGAATTTCAGCATTACTTATTTTAAACCAGATCCCAACAAAACTCCAATTGTAGCTGAAGGAAATGAATCCTGGCAACTTGATTCTGAATATATTAAATGGCAGGATAATTTGGGGAATTCCGGCTATAAATCTAAAAACATATTTCACGAACAAAGTTATTATCCGCTTTGGATTTCTGAGGCTTCTTATACGCTGAAAGGAACAAAAATAGCAAACAATTTTTACGATCAAAGCGGCGCAGGAAATTACTGGGTAGGGAAATCTTTTGATTTTGGCTATGCCGATAATGCTCCCAATAACGACGAAGCCTCAAATATTGACATTGCCTGGGCCGTAGATAAAAACGGAAATTATGTAAAACTTCCCGGAATAGATTTCATCAAAATACATACAGCAATCAATCAGGAAGCGGGCTGGCTGGGAGAAGTTTCCACAGAAGTAGCAGGGGCTTACGACTTATACCTAAACTAATAATTTTTTTAAATCAACTATAATATGAAGAAAAATTACTTTTTAATACTACTATTATTTTTTGCATTCTTTACCAATGCACAGGTATCGGTGCAAGGTGTACCCCGAAATGATATTCAGCAAAAATCAGCTGTTAAAAAACTGACAAGTAAAAAAACGGTTAGTGCTGCAGATTTTGCTCAAATTAAATATTGGGTTGGAACAGGCGCAAATCAAGCAGCTTTTGTGGTACAATGGAATGACGAGAAAAATGCCGATGCTTTAGTTTGGGGTTTTAGATGGGATGGAGATGCAACGGGTGAGGATATGCTGAAAGCAATTGCAAAAGCAGATCGCCGTTTTTTTACTCTTTTATATCAGGGAACTCAGTTTGGATCTGCAATTGGCGGATTGGGTTTTGATTTGAATGGAGCTAACACAAACGGACTTTATAAAGATAAAAATGTAACGTATCCATATTATCCGGTAAACGGAATTGTAAATACTACAGAATACGATTTTGATTTATATACGCCAATTGATGCTGCAGATCACTGGCAGTCTGGCTGGACAAGTAACGGATATTGGTCGTATTGGGTAAAAAATCCAACGGATACTGAATTTGGTTATTCTGGTTTAGGAGCAAGCAGCCGTGTTTTAGAAAACGGTTCGTGGGATGTTTGGAATTATAATCCGGGATTTAATTCGTTTGATATTGCGTCAACTTTTACTGCGGTAACGCCATACGTTGCGACAACAGATTTTACTGCGGGTTATTTTTTAGTAAACGAAGAATGGTTTGGTCATACGAATGGATCTGTAAATTTTGTGAATGCTGACGGAAACGTTAGTTATCGTGTTTACAGTGCGACAAACAGTAGTCAGGCGTTTGGAGCAACAACGCAGTATGGAACAATTTACGGCGATAAGTTTTACTTTATTTCAAAGCAAGCTTCAGACGGTGGTGACAGTCAATATACTCCGGGCGGACGATTGGTTGTTGCCAATGCGAAAACGATGAAGAAAATCGCCGGATTCAATGATATTGGCGGAGGCGACGGACGTTCGTTTGTAGGTGTTGACGAAAAGACGGGTTATATTGGTGCTTCAAACGGAGTTTTTATTTTTGATATTGCCAATCTAAAAGTGGGAAGCCTAGTAACAGGAACAGGTGGCGGAAGTCAGTATTCCGGACAAATAGGAAACATGATTCGTACTTCTCATTATGTATTTGCTGTAAAACAAAATGCAGGAATTCTGGTTATTGATCCGGCGACAAATAGTGTAAAAAGTACTATTACCGGAGCATTTCATTCTGTAGTTCAGGCGAAAGATGGAAGTGTTTGGGGAATCCAAAATCAGAAATTAATCAATATAAATGAAACGACTTTTGCCCTAACAGAATATGCAATCCCAACTACGAAATATTTAGGATCTTGGGGCGCATGGAATGCAGGAAGTTTTACTTATAGCAATCAGCAAAATGCTTTGTATTGGATAAATTCTATAAACAGTTTTAATTCAGGAACACAAATTGTAAAGTTTGATGTTGCCACAAAAACGTTCAATGAGAATTTTGCAGTAATTCCGGGACAGACAGGAACTTTTAAACAAATTCCTTACGGCGCAGCATTGCGTATTGATCCGGTTTCTGATAAATTAATTCTGAATACAACAGAAAGCGGATTTGGAGCGCATTACCAAAAAAACTGGATTCATACTTTTGATAACAAAGGAGTTTTAACAAACACTAAAATTTTAGATGATTATTACTGGTTTCCTGCTATGACTGTTTTTCCGGATAATGCTTCGCCAGTAATAAGTGCGACGTTGCCTTCAGAAGTTTCGGTGAAAAATGCAACCGTAATTGATTTAAAAAATATTGTTTCGGATGCAGATAATTTATCTCTAGCCATTGCAAAATCGGTAAAATCAAATAGTGATGCACAAATTGTTACAGCGGTAATAAATGAAAAAGACGAGTTGGTTTTAACACCAAAAAAGACTGGAAATGCTACAGTTGTAATCAGTTTTAATTCGAATGGTAAATTCGTTGAAAAATCAATTACTGTTAAAGCATCAATTAATTTAGGAACAGAGGAATTTACAAAAGTAAAACTGGCAGTTTATCCTAATCCGGTTGCTGAAATCCTGAATATTCAAACAGAAGATGAAGTATTAGGCGTGAATGTTTATGATATTTCAGGAAAAGCAATTAATGCTGAGGTTAATAATAAACAAATTAACGTAAGTTCTTTAATAAAAGGATTATACATTATAAATGTTGTAACTGATAAAGCTAGTTATGTACAAAAGTTTATTAAAAATTAATCTTTGAATAAAACAAAAATCGAACCCCTTTATGAATTCAATAAAGGGGTTTTTTAATTTAAATCATTTTAATCCTTATAATGAAGATTGAAAAAAATACAGCATTTAGTGTGAAATTATAAAGCGGAATGAATCATAAATAATTACTTTATTTATGCCATAAAATTAATTATATTAGCATTAGCATAGCAATAAAAAATATTCATTACACTAAAATGCTGCGATGGAATTAACAGAAAATAATGATTTTTTTGAAACTGTTTTTAATTCTGCTGCAAACGGAATCGCAGTTATAAAGTCTTTGTATAACGATAAAGGCGAAATAGAAGACTTTTCTATACTACTTTTTAATACTTATACCAAAAAATGGATTGGCGATATCGAATACAAAAACAAACGCTTCAGTGCTGTTTTTCCCACGATAAAAAAAAATGGTATTCTGGAAAGATTTATTGAAGCAGCCCAAACCGGAGTAACAGCTAATTTTGAACGCTGGTATGATGGAGAGGGAATACAGCTTTGGTTTCGGTTTACGGCTGTAAAACAAGATGAATTACTCATTGTAACCACAGAAGATATAACCGAAAGAAAAAAAGCAGAAATTACACTCAACAATGCTTTAACAGCTGCAGAAAAACAAAAAAGACTTTACGACTCCATCACAAGTACAACTCCGGATTTGGTCTATGTTTTTGATTTATCATACAAGTTTACATATGCCAATAAAGCCTTGCTTACCATGTGGGGGAAATCAGCAGAAGATGCCATTGGAAAAGGTTTAAGAGAAAATGGATATGAAGAATGGCATGCTGCAATGCATGAAAGAGAAATTGACGAAGTTGTTGCTTCTAAAAAATCTATTAGGGGAACAGTTTCTTTTCCGCATGCAGAACTGGGCAAAAGAATTTACGACTACATTTTTGCCCCGGTTTTAAATGAAAAAGGAGAAGTAGAAGCTATTGCAGGCACGACGCGTGATATTACTGAAATAAAACTGGCAGAGGAACAGCAGTTTTTATCCCGAAAAAAAATAGAAGAAAGCGAAGCCCGATTAAAATCTATGATCGATCAAACGCCGTCTCCAACTTTGGTGTTAATGGGTGACAATTTGGTAATCGAGCAGATTAACAAACATATGCTCACCCTGATTGGTCGCGACGAGGAAATAATAGGCATGCCGCTGATTGAAGTTTTGCCCGAATTAAAAGGGCAGTACGTTTGGACTCAGGTTCAAAATGTTTATAATAAAGGAATTTCTTTTGACCAGAGTGAAGTCCTGGTTCAGCATAACCGTACAGGTATAATGGTCGATTATTACTATAATCTGGCCTATCGGCCTTTAGTGGAAGATGGAAAAATAACCGGTATGATTCAGGTAGCGGTTGATGTTACACAGCAGGTAGTGGCCCGAAAAAAGATGGAAGAAAGTGAAACCCGTTTTCGCGCTTTGGTTAATGCTTCATCTGATATGGTTTACAGCATGAATGCAGACTGGACAATAATGCGAACCATGGAAGGAAGCAGATTTTTATCTGATGTTGAAGAACCAACTATAAATTGGTTTGATAAATACATTCATCCGGATGATAAGCAAAAAGTGCTGAGCCATATTAAGGAATCAATAGCAAACAAAAGTGTTTTTGAATTAGAATACAGAGTTTTAAACGCAGATGGATCATTAGGGTGGACTTTTTCAAGGGCAATCCCAATATTAGACCATGAAAATAATATAATTGAATGGTTTGGTGCAGCAAGTGATATTACTTCGCAAAAAGAGGTAGAGCAGATTATTAAGGAAAGCGAAGAAAAATTCAGACTTCTTGCAGATTTGGTACCGCAAATTATCTGGACCGGACAACCGGATGGTTTTGTCGATTATTATAATAAACGCTGGTATGAATATACCGGTTTTGAAGAAAATGAATTTGGAGATACAAGCTGGACTCCTTTCCTGCATCCGGATGATGTTGATCTGGTATTGGGATATTGGTATCAAAGCGTTCAAAAAGGTACTGCATATCAAATTGAACTGCGATTAAAAAATGGAGATACAGGAGAATTCAGATGGTTTTTAAGTAAAGCAGTACCTATAAAAGATGGATCGGGAGCGATTGTCAAATGGTTTGGTACCTGCACCGATATTCATGAACAAAAAACGATTACTGAAAAACTGGAAGTTCTGGTTGAAAACAGAACGAAAGAATTAAAACGTTCCAACGAAGATTTACAGCAGTTTGCACATGTGGCTTCTCATGATTTAAAAGAACCGGTAAGAAAAATTAAAACATTTACAAGCAGGCTGGAAGATCATCTTGATGGAAAGTTAGACGAATCTGCAAGCAGGTTTATAGAGAGAATTCACGTTGCGACAGATCGTATGTACAATATGATTGATGGCGTTTTGGCATATTCTAAAATCAATGCCGATTTGCAGAAACCAACTTTGGTTGATCTCAATAAGGTTATAAAAAATATTGAAATTGATTTAGAAATCATTTTGCAAAAAACAGGCGGGAAAATTCATTATCACGATCTCCCAACAATTGAAGGAGCTTTGGTACTTCTTTATCAGCTTTTTTATAATCTTATTAATAATTCTATTAAGTTTGCTAAAAATGAAACGCCGCCTGAAATTATATTATCATCAAAAATAGTTGCTCAGGAGGATAAAAGTTTTGCTGTAATTACAGTGGAAGATAACGGAATTGGCTTTGAATCTGCACAGGCAGAGCGGATATTTGAAACTTTTACGCGTCTCAATTCCAAAGATAGTTACGAAGGAACCGGATTAGGATTATCACTTTGTAAAAAAATAGCAGAACGGCATGGAGGAAATATTGTTGCAGAAGGTAATACAAAAGGTGCCGCTTTTATTGTAACACTCCCTTTAAAACAAAATGAAAATGATATTTAGATTATGGAAAAGAAAATAATTTTATTGGCTGATGATGATATCGATGATACAGAAATGTTTTGTGAGGCATTAGAAGATGTAAATGAAAATGTTGTATGTCATTGTGCCGTTAATGGTGTAGAAATATTTGAAATATTAAAGACAATTGATGAAAAACCGGAACTTATTTTTCTGGATCTCAATATGCCGATTATGAATGGCTGGAACTGTTTGGAATTATTAAAAAAAGATCCGGCGTATCAGGATATACCCGTAATTATGATTTCGACATCGTCGCATAAAAAGGATATGGAAGCAGCAGCAAGTTTAGGTTCGATTTGCTATTTTGTCAAGCCAAATAATTTTAATGATTTAAAAGAAATATTAAGGGTGATTACCTCTAATTTAGGATCCGGCTTAAAGGATGCAATCGTTAATTCACTCAGCAAAGGTTCCAAACATATTTTTACCTGCAGCGATAATTGATTACGAATTTAATTCAGACTTCTAAATTCTATTGGTGTTTTTCCTGTTTTTTGCTTGAACAGTTTATTGAAATACTGCGGATATTCAAACCCTAATGAATAAGCGATTTCGCTGACCGATTTATTACTGTTTAATAAAATGTTTTTGGCTTCTTCAATTAAATAAAAATGAATATGGTCCTGAGTATTTTTGCCCGTTTCTTTTTTGAGCAGATCACTTAAATAACTTGGTGAAAGATGTACTTGTTCTGCCAGAAATTTTACAGTTGGTAATCCTTTTTCGGTATTGCTTTTTGCATTAAAATATCCGGTCAGTATTTTTTCGATTTCAGTAACTACAGAATTATTCGAACTTTTTCGCGTAATAAACTGTCTTCCGTAAAAACGGGAACAATAATTCAACAGCAGTTCAATTGTCGAAACGATAATGTCCTGACTGTGTATATCGATGTTTTCTTTTAATTCTCCTTCAATTTTAAGCACACAATCGTATAAAATTTGTTTTTCTTTCTCTGACATATGAAGTGCTTCAGACATGTCGTATGAAAAAAAACTATAATCCTTTAATTTATTATTTAAAGAAGTTGCCCTGATGAGGTCCGGATGAAAAAATAATCCCCAGCCCATCATAGCTGGTGAAACCTCAATATCCTCGTCCATTTCGAGAACTTGATTTGGAGCCACACAAATCAAACTTCCATCTTGAAAATCAATGATTTTTCGTCCGTATTTGATATTATTTCTATTGTAGTTTTTGAATATCAATCCGTAGAAATCTGGAGAAATTTTAGTGTCTTCCGTAATCTGCTCTTTTACCTCACTAAAATCTACCACGGCAATAAGAGGATGCAGAATAGGAGTTTCCAGATGAAAAAAACGGAACAAATCTGAAATCGTTTGTAAATGTATAAATGCGCTCATAACAGAATCATTAATGTAAAGATACCAATTTTTAAAAGACCTATAAGAATCACCACGTTCTGATGATTCTTATAGGTTTAACAGTTTAAAATTTAAAGTCCGAATTGTGCTTTCATTCCGCCAATAAATGTTTCATCATCAAATTGCTTACGGTTTTCAATAATGACTTTTGCATCTTCTCCGGCGTGATATCTTAGTTTATTTGAACTGTCTGTAGCCGCTTCGTAAATTACTTCGGCCACTAAACTTGCAGGTGAAGCAGTATCAAATAAAGCCGGCAGTGCTTCCATTACTTTTCCAACCATATTTTGATATTCAGTAAAATTTTCGTCGTTGCTAAAGTCAAACGAACGTCCGGCAAAATCAGTTGCAATTGCGCCCGGTTCAATAATTTTTACTTTTCCTCCAAATTGTTCCACTTCAAAACTTAAGGATTCAGAAATGCCTTCAACAGCAAATTTAGTTCCGTGATATAAAGCGCCAAGTGGAAAAGTCATTTTACCTCCAATTGAAGAAATATTGATGATAATTCCATTTTTATTTTCACGAAAGTGAGGTAATAATGCTTTTGTAACATCAAGAAGCCCAATAACATTCGTATCAAACTGACGTACAATTTTTTCTCTTGAAAAAGATTCTAAAGTTCCATAAGCACCATATCCGGCATTATTTAATAATACATCAATTTTACCAAATTTAGAGATCCCGGCTTTTATCGCATTTTCGATAGATTGTAAGTTCAATACATCAAGGTTAGTAACAAAAACATTCTGTAATGCTTTTAATTCTGTTTCATTTTCAGGATTACGCATTGTCGCGATAACGTTCCATCCTTTTGATTGAAATAATTTTGCAGTTTCTTTTCCAATTCCGCTGCTTGCTCCTGTAATTAAAATTGTTTTGTCCATTTTTTTAGCTATTAAATTAATAGTGTAAAGGTCTAAACAGAAGAGCTGTTACGAATAATACTAATTCGGGCAATTTGTATTCTTTTTACGGATTTTGGAATTACTGTTTCATTCCATTAGGAATGTTTCGTTGGTAGATAAAAATAAAAGTCAGCCACATTTACGTTGCGTAGGAACGTTTGAAATGCCAGATTATTAAAAAACTATGCAAAAATCAACGTTCCTACAGAACGTAAACGATTATAACAATATAATTTTTCTACCAATAAAATGTTCCTACGGAACAAAGAGATATAACTTGTTGTTTTTTGATATCCCGTTATCATTCCATAGGAATGTTTCGTTGGTAGATAAAATAAAGGTCAGCCACATTTACGTTCCGTATGAACGTTTGATATGCCAGATTATTAAAAACGATGTCAAAATCAAACGTTCCTACGGAACGTAAATGCGGTGAATCGTTATTTTTTTCTACCGATGAAACATTCCTAACGGAATGATAACGGGATATCAAAAAGTAACAAGTTTTCTCTGTTCCGTAGGAACATTTCGTCGGTAGAAAAATTATATTGTTATCATCGTTTACGTTCGTAGGAACGTTTGATTTTGACATCGTTTTTAATAATCTAATATATCAAACGTTCCTACGGAACGTAAAATGCCGTCAATCGTTATTTTTTTTCTACCGATGAAACGTTCCTATGGAACGTTAATGTGGCGAAATTCTATTTTTTCTACCTATGAAACATTCCTAACGGAATGATAACTGGATAACGCTTTTTAAGTTATATGTTTCAGGATTTTTAATTCCAAATTTCATTCATTTCTGTCAAAATAATTGGCTTTCCATCAGTAACAATAATCGTATGTTCGTGCTGCGCCATAAAACCACCTTTATTGCCAACCATTGTCCAGCCGTCTTGTAAAGTTTCGGCAATTGTAGAAGTTGTTGAGATAAAAGTTTCAATTGCCACAACGGAGTTTTTCTTAAATCTGGTTAAGTTAAATTTATCTCTGTAATTGGCGATTTCGTGAGGTGCTTCGTGCAGCCCTCTTCCAATGCCGTGACCGGTTAAATTTTTGATGACTTTATAACCTCTTTTTTTAGCTTCGGTTTCCATTATAAAACCGATATCAGAAATCCGAACGCCGCCTTTTATATTGTGAATTGCTTTGTGCAGAATTTCCTTTGAAGCTTCAATCAATTTTTGATGACGGTTTAAATCTTCTCCAATAACAAACGAACCGCCGTTATCTGAAAAGAAACCATTTAATTCTGCCGAAACATCAATATTGATTAAGTCGCCTTCTTTAAGTATTCTTTTATCAGAAGGAATTCCGTGGCAGAATTCTTTATTGACGCTGATACAAGTCCAGCCCGGAAATCCATACGTTACATACGGAGCCGATTTTGCGCCTAAATCATTCAGGATTTTTCCGCCGTAATCGTCTAATTCTTTTGTTGAAATTCCGGGTTTGGCATAATTCCTCATTTCTCTCAAAGCATAAGCTACAGCTTCGCTTGCCTTTTTCATTCCGATTAATTCTGCTTCTGTTGTTATTGACATGGTATTTTGTTTTTTAAAATAAAGAAAACTAATATGAGTTATACTATTTGTATGAAATTCGCGCAATATTTGGGTATTGTGAAGAATAAATAATTTTTATTGGCATTCCTTCATAATACATTTCATATTCATTCTCGGACAATATAATATTTGCGATTACTTCCTTTCCGTCATTCGTGGTAAATTGAACATCCATATTTTGTATTGTTCTTCCTCTTTTTCCGTAATACTGTGTTTTGTCAACAATTACGGCTTCAGTTAAGATACCGTGTTTTGATAATTGATCAGAACTAAAAGAAGTGGTTTTCACCAGAAAAAAGTAACCAAAAATGAATAGTGTACTAATTCCAAATAATCCCATTGGTATTGGAATTTGATCATATAATTTTGGTGTCACCATAAAAAATATCCAAAAAGATAAAACCAAAGTAATTAATCCGCCAATTATAGCTAAGGATATTGAATATTCATCTGCAATATGTTCTGGAATAAAATAAAAGAAAAATGACAAATTCAGAACCATTAATAGTAATGGAAAAAACTTATTTGTTATTATTTTTTCTCGTATTGTTTTCTCTGAATTCATGTTTTTTTTGACGCTAATATAAAACTTAAATTAAAAGTATTAATTAAACGCCATCAATGTTCAAGAGCTTTGTAATAAATATTTCAGAATTCTAGACTTTATTCGCCAATTTCAAAACATCCGAAGGAGAAAACCCGTATTTTTTTTTAAAAGCAAAAGAAAAATGGGAGAGATCTTCAAAACCAAGATCAAGATAAATGTCCGAAGGTTTTTTGCCTTTCTTTTCCATTAAAAAATAACCTTCTTTCAGTCTTCGTTGAATGAGCCAGCGGCTTGGCGTATCTGAAAAAATGGAAGCAAAATCACGTTTGAAAGCCGAAATACTTCTTCCCGTTAAATAGGCAAAACGTTCCATGCTGATATTAAACTTATAATTTCGGTTCATATAAGCCTCTAAATCTATTTTTTCCGGCGGTGCAAAATCAAATAAAATATCTGTCAGTTGCGGATTTTCTTTTAAAAGAATCAAAAGCAATTCTTCGCGTTTTATATTCGAAAAAGCCTCGTCGATTTCGCCGCCATCATTATAATAAGGCATTAAAGAAAGAATGAAATTTGGAACGAGATTGGTTTTCTTTAAAGCAAAAAATGCAGCTTCATCTTCACTTTTTTGAGCTTTGGTTTTATGTTTTGCCGCAAAAGTTTTTAAAAATGCAGTATCAAAAATCACGACGACTTTTTCAAATTCCCCGTCTTGTTTTTGTTTGTTGTATCGTGCCAGATGATTTTTTCGGGCAATACAATATTCGCCCGGTTTTAGGTTGTATTTGCTAACTCCGTCATAACCTTCAAGAGTGCCTTTTGCGAGATACAAAAAGAAATGTTCTGCAATAAAATGTTCCGGCGATATTTCGGGACCTATATAACAACTTTTGATTTCTGTATATTTCATAAAGCGTTTATTTTTCAGGATTAGTTTTCCACCATTGTTGGAAAATTTTAGGACTATCAAAATTAACGATTTCTCCCATAATAGGCGTAATCAGCGGAATGTGATATTTTTCATTTAAACGAGTGATCTCATTCAGCGGTTCGTTCCATCTATGTTTTGCCAGTGCAAATTTCGAATTATGAACAGGAACAACACTTTTGGCGTTTAGGTCTTTTGCGGCTTGAAGAGTTTCTTCGGGAAGCATGTGTATATAATGCCACGCTTTATTGTATTGTCCGTTTTCCATAATCGCAACATCGATTGGGCCAAATTTCTTTCCGATTTCGGCAAAATGCGTATCGTAACCGCCGTCGCCGCTGTAGAAAACTTTCATTTTTGGCGAACTAATTAAATACGACACCCATAAAGATTGGTTTTGTGTGAATCCGCGACCGGATTTATGTCTTGCCGGAAGCGTATGAATCGTAAAATCTTTTCCAACTGTGATGGAATCATTCCAGTCTTCTTCTACAATTTTATTTTTAGGATATCCCCAGCGTTCAAAATGTGCGCCAACGCCCAAACCACAAATTACAGTTTTAACTTTATCTTTTAATGCTAAAACAGTTTCATAATCAAGATGATCGTAATGATCGTGAGAAATTAACAGGTAATCAATTTCGGGTAAATCTTCAACATGATACGAATTTGTTCCTGCAAAAACGGTCACACTATTTGGGATCGGCGATGCATTATCACTAAAAACCGGATCGATTAAAATTTTCTTTCCATCAATTTGTAAAAGGGTAGAAGAATGCCCAAACCAAACCAATAAATTCTGATTTGCAGGTAAATGTTTCAAATCTCTTTTTACAGACGGAATTTTTCCTGTAGGTTCAGTTGGAACTTTTTTATCAAAAATCTGACTTCTGATTACGCCCCAAAAAGTATAACCGGGCGCAAATGTTGGCGTATAAGTATTATTTTGAAATTCTCCATTTTTATAATGAGATGATTTCTCAATTCGAGCCATACTTTCTTCTGAAGGTAAACTTCCAAATGTTGCTTTTTGCATGTATAACCATATACTGAAACCAAGAATTAGTATCAGAATTACGAGAACAATCAGTATTCTTTTGATAATTTTTAGGATTCGTTTTTTCATTTTTAGTTCGCGGCTTTTTTAATATCAATTGCTTCCAGTATTTTTTGAGAGAATCCGAATCGTGCTGTCGAAATCATGGCGCGCCCAATTTCTCTGGTTTCGCAGCCTGTATAAAATAATCCCATAATTGGGTACAGAAATTTGATGTATTTATTAAATCCTTTTAAATGAATTTGCATTGGATCCGGTTTCATTAATCCCGGACGGAAATTGTATTGCGCTTTAAAAGACATTCTTTGCAAAGCATTTTCGGTTTTTCCTTTTACGCGTGCCCACATTACTTTTCCGGTTTCAGAACTGTCTGTATGCGATCCCGAAATAAAATTGAAAACAAGATTTGGATTTTGGTTGAGTACAACTTCTGCAAAATGTATCGTTGTATCGTACGTAATATAAGTGTATTGCGCTTCGTCAAGTCCTACGCTGCTAATTCCCGCGCAATAAAAACAAGCATCATAACCAGCAAGCTTGGTATCATCGCTTTTTAGCGAAAGAAAATCAGGAACAAGATATTCCGTTAATTTTGGATGCAATTTTCCGCTTGGTTTTCTTCCCACATATAATACAGCTTCAACTTGATTATTTTCAAGACATTCTATTAAAACGCCTTCGCCAACCATTCCGGTGGCACCAGTTATAATTACTTTCATCTTTTATATTTTAAGAGATTTCCATTTTATTAAACTTATGACTGTGGCTGTTATCGCTTCTTCATTGCTTCGGGGTTTCCAGCCTAATATTGTTTTTGCTTTTTCGTTGCTCGCATTTCGGTTAATTCCAACCAAAGGTAAAATCGCTTTGGCCTGATCATTAAATAATGCGGTTAAACGTATTATAAAGGTAGGCAAAGATTTTGTTGATGTCTTTTCGGTTACATACGGCATTTTTTCTTTCAGCAGTTTTACTATTTCCAGTAATGACATGGTCCCGCCGGATAATGCTAAAAATCGTTGCCCTTTTGCTTCGGGACTTTCCATTGCTAAAATGTGTAATTCGGCAACATCTCTTACATCGACAATTCCTAATCTGATATCCGGAATTGCTTTCATCGAACCGTCTAATATCTTTTTAAGCAATTCAAAACCACTCGATAAATCGGGACTTAAGGAAGGTCCAAAAATTCCCATTGGATTAATTACAGAAAGTTCTAATGTTCCGCCTTCATTTTTCATAAAATCCCAAGCTGCTTGTTCTGCCAGAACTTTAGATTTATTATAAGTTGAAAGCCCTTTTTCATTAGGATTTGTCCAGCTTTCTTCGGTAATAAGCGAATTTTTATCTTTATGACTGTAGCCCACAGCGCCAAAGTTGGACGTCATGACAACACGTTTTACACCTGCGTTTCTTGCGGCTTTTAGTACACGCAAGGTTCCGTCAACCGCAGGGCGAATCATTTCATCTTCGTTTTTTGGTAATCTTAAAAATATAGGCGAAGCAATGTGCAAAACGTAATCGCAGTCTATCATAGCTTCTGCCCAGTTTGTATCGCTGGTTAAGTCAGCTTCAATAAATTCTAAATCACTAAAATCTGTAATGCCGCCGTTTTCGAGCATTTCAAAAATCTTCTCTTTGCTTTTTAGCGAGCGAACAGTTGTTCTCACTTTATAACCGCGGTTGAGTAATTGCAAAATACTGTGTATGGCAACAAAGCCTGTTCCGCCGGTAACTAATACTTTTTGATTTGATTGTATCATCGATTGTATTTTTATAGGGCAAATTTCAGGAGAATGCAGAGAAGTTATTTTGTTGAAAAGTCCAAAGTTATTTTGTTGAGAGGTTCAGAAAGCTGAAAACGAAACAAATGGGCTTTTGTGAAAAAATCTTATATTCGCTATGATTATAAAGATAAAGCCATGTCTAAAGAAATAATTTTATTTAAAAACTTACACGAAACCTATAAAAATATGGGACTTCCTGTAAATGAAATTATTGACAATGATGGTTTAACGATCAATAATTTAAAAGATCTGCATCCGGTACTGCCTTTTAAATCGATTGGATACAGACCGAGTTATTTTTCTTTTTTATTTGTAAAAGATGCGAAAGGGAAATATACGACAGATGATGTTTCTTTTACGACAGAACCGGGGACGGTATATTTTACAAATCCGGGACATTTCAAGTCTTTTGAATGGGATGAAATTACTGACGTTTATTTGATTACGGTTACAGAAAGCTTTTTAAAAGAAAATGTTCATACGGATATCTTTAAGGAATTTCCTTTTTTATTGTCTGAAACGGTATATCCGAGAAACTTGAATGAAACCGATTTTAAAGAGTTTGAAACGATTTATCTTCAAATGGAAAAAGAATTTGCTTCGACATCTTCCATAAAAAATAAAGTAATTGGCAGTTTTTTGGTCATTTTGCTTTTGAAGATAAAAGAAGCTTTTTGGAACAATTACAACCCAATTTATGAAGGAAACAAAAGTTCTCAAATTGTAAAAAACTTCAAGAAAAATCTGGAACAGCATTTTAGAGAATTACTGGATGGAAAAACGGATAAACAGCTTCGGGTAAAAGATTATGCTTTGGCACAAAACCTTCATGAAAATTATCTCAATAATGTTATTAAGAGTAAAACCGGAAAATCGGTTAGTAACTGGATTTCGGAAAAACTGATTGCAGAAGCAAAATCACTTTTAAAAAATTCTACACTTTCCATTAAAGAGATTGCCTATAAACTAGGTTTTATAGAAACGTCACATTTTAGCAATTACTTCAAAAAAAACACTAAAACCTCACCTGAGGAATATAGAAAGTCGGCAGATTTATAGTATGCTTTGAAATTTGCATTTCAATCTGTAATCTTCGCAACAACTACCTTCCAGTCTATTTGCAATTTTGTACTGTCGATAATGACATAACAAAAATTATAAATAATCATGGAAAATTTAAAAGACAAAGTAGTTTTAATTACAGGTTCATCAAGAGGAATTGGAGCCGCAATTGCATTAAAAGTATCTCAGGCCGGAGCAAAAGTTATTATCAATTATGCAGGAAGTAAAGAACCTGCCGAAAAACTGGCTCAGGAAATTAATTTTAACGGAGGTCAGGCTTTAGCCATTAAAGCAGACGTAAGCAATTCTACGGAAGTTAAAAATCTTTTTGACGAAAGTATCGCGCATTTTGGAAAAATCGATGTGTTGATTAACAACGCTGGTATTATGATTACCAAATTAATCAAAGATACTACAGATGAAGATTTTGACCGTCACTTCAATATCAATGTAAAAGGAACTTTTAATACAATGCGTGAAGCAGCTACAAAACTGGCTGACAATGGAAGTATTATCAACTTTTCGACTTCTGTAAATCGTATTATGCTTCCGGGTTACGCCACTTATGTAGCCACAAAATCTGCTGTGGAGCAATTGACAAGAGTTTTTTCTAAAGAAATTGGTTCAAGAGGAATTAACGTAAACTCCGTTTCGCCTGGACCAACAAACACAGAATTATTCACAAACGGAAAATCGGAAGAAGTTATCGCAAGATTAGCGTCATTATCAGCTTTCAACAGAATTGGAGAAACAGATGATATTGCAAATGTTGTTGTATTTCTTGCTTCTGATGAGGCAAAATGGATCAATGCGCAGAATATTGGTGCTAACGGTGGAATGGCTTAATCTTAAAATTAAAATTATGAAAACATACATAAACGCAATAATATTAGGATTGTTTGGCGCTGCTGCCGTTACCGTTGCCTTCATGTTACAATGGCCAACTTGGACGATGTTTCTGGCTTGGGTAAGTTATTATTTATTCGGAAAATCGATTAAAACTTCTATTCCGGTCTTCGTACAAATAATCTTCGGAATCTTGATGGGAGTTGCAATAATGGTATCGGCGAAATTTTTTGAAACCATAATTGGAGTTGCAGGTTTTCAACTGGCTGTATTTTTATTCATTGGTTCATTGGCTTTCTTATCCAAAATAGAAGGTTTAAAAAGTATTCCAGCTTGGTTTATCGGATTGATAATCATTTTCGGAGTACATCCGGAACTTGAATTTGTGGCTATTGTGAGCCTTTTGATTCCGGTAATTGCAGGATTTACATTTGCCTGGCTCAATGATTCTTCAATTCAAATCGTATCAAAATCATTCAACAATTAAAATTTAAAAATCATGAAAATATTAAATAATAAAGTCGCAGTAATTACGGGTTCAGCAAGAGGTTTAGGAAAAGCTATTGCAGAAAGATATGCATCATTGGGTGCTAATATTGTAATCAATTATTCAAAAGACAAAGCTTCTGCAGATGAAGTAGTGTCAAACATTACGGCTATGGGTGTAAAAGTAATCGCCGTTCAGGCCGACGTAAGTGTAGTTGCCGATATCGAAAGATTATTTGAAGAAGCTATTAAAGCTTTTGGAAAAATAGATATTGTTGTTGCCAATGCCGGAATCGAAATGGTAGAAACTCCGGTTGCTGAATTTACAGAATCTCAGTTTGATAAATTATTTTCAATTAATACAAAAGGGGCTTATTTCACGATGCAGCAAGCGGCGAAAAAAGTAGAAAACAAAGGAAGGATAATTTATATTGCTTCGAGTACAACGGCTTTTCCAATTCCGGGAATGGCAATTTATGGCGGAAGTAAAACTACACCGCGTTATATGGTTGATGTTTTATCTAAAGAAATTGGACATAAAGGAATTACGGTTAATACAATTATTCCGTTTGCTGTAGATCATTCCGGAATTTTTGCAGATGAAAACAGCTATCCTGAATTAAGAAAATCATTAATCGACAGCTGCCCAATGGGAAGATTGGCAGAAGTGGAAGATGTAGCCAACATTGCTGAATTTTTTGCAAGCGATTTATCTTCTTTCGTAAACGGACAGCATTTGCTTGTAAACGGCGGGGCAAATCAATAATAAACTTTGATTGAGGAATTTTCAAAGTGTTTTAAAAAAGTCAGGTTTTTTGTTTATCAAAACCTGACTTTTTTATTTTAATTCTAATTACAGTCTTAAATTCAAAAATCTATTCTATTTTAGGAAGAAATTTGGTAGAAATTAAACAAGTATAAAATTCTTACATTCGCCAAATCAAAATTCAAACTATGGAGTACTTTATACTTTTTATCTTATTTGTCTGTATTGTTGTCTTGTTTAATAGTCTTTCTAAAGTAAAAGAAGAAAATGAACATCTGGATTCTCTTTATAGAAAAAGCAGAGAAGATTACAATTCTTTAAAAAATGAAATTAGTGAAATTAAAAAACAGATAAGCCAATCTGGTTTTACGGCTGTTGATTTACCGCAAAAAAATGAAATTGAAGAAATTCCTGCACCAGTAGTTGAAGTTTTATCTCCAGTTATTCCGGAACCTGTTAGTAGTTTTGATGATGTTCTTGAAAATGAACAAAATAGGATTAGTGAAGAAGCTTTAGAGAAAATTGCTTTAAGCTTTGATTCACAAGGAATTCCTGTTCGCGGTACCAACAAAATTGTTGAGGAAAAAGAAACTCCTGCGCCGATACAAAATATCGAAACGTCGTCAATTCCTGAATTTGAAATACAGCCGGAACGTCAGCATAAGGAAGAAGAAGTTTATGTAGAAAGTGCTTTTTCAATTTTTATAAAGAAACTAGAACAACAATTTGCCGAAAACTGGACGGGAATTTTAGGAACCGCCATAATGGTTTTAGGAATTGGTTATTTAAGCATTTATACGGCTTTAAAAGTTTCGCCAATGTTTAGGGTTTTAATTCTTTGGCTTTATTCCGGAGTTTTAGTGGGTTCTTATTTCTTTTTAAAGAAAAAAGAAAAATGGTTTAAAACGGGACTTTGGCTTCGCAGTGCCGGAGCAAGTTTATTTTTATTTGGATGTTTTGGCGCTTCGCAAATTCCGACACTTACTTTTATAGAAAGTATTCCGTTCGCTTATTCACTCATTGGAGTTGGAATTGCCATAAATTTATATGTAGGGTATATCATAAAACAGCAAACCTTTTTATCGCTTCATGTGATTTTAAGTATTTTGGTTTTATGCGTTATTCCCGAAAAACTCTTAATTACATTTTTGCTGGCAGCTTTAACCGCAACGGCAGGAATTATTTTATCGTATAAAGAAAAATGGGAATATCATTTATTGATCGTTATTTCGGCCTTTATAATATTTGATATTTGGTTTACACAAGGAGTACATAGTCTTAGTCCGTCACAAAATATATTTGCCATATTGGGCATTATTTTGGTTTCAGTAAGTTGTATGTACATGCAGTACCGAAGTATTTATGCGAATACACGTTTTGACCGAATTGCTTTTATAACGCATCTAACGAACTGGATTTTATTTGCTTTGGGTTTAATTTTGCATTCAACCGGAAGTAAAATCAAAATATTTGTTTTGTTTGCTGCGGGAATTCTTTGTCTTTTTGCTGCTCTTTTTGCGAGAAAGAAAAAGATTTTCTGGCTGTACCATTTAGACGGAATGGTTTCATTTTTGCTTTTCTCATTAAGTATTATTATGCTTAATGACTGGAAAGTTGGTTTTGATGTTATCGCCTGCGTATTGTACTTTTTGGTTATCACTTGTTTATTTATCGTTTACAAAAGCGGAGAAACTTTACTGCATAAAATATTTTTAGGCCTCAATCATATTTTAGGTTTAATCATTTTTGGGTTCTTTATTGTACAGGTTAATGCACCTTTTGAGCAAACGAATAACACCAGTACTTTTGTGTCGCTGATTGTTATGACTTTAATTACATTAATCGTTCCTGTTTTCTGCGCGGTAAAAAAAGAGTTTTTAGAAATCGATTCTTTAATTGTTAAGAAAGATTTGAGTTTAAACGGAATTTTCTCTGTCTTGTTTTCGACATTGTTTTTTGTAAGCTGGAATCATACAATCGAAATTTCGTTTTATTATCCTCTTGTGTTTCTTGCTTTATTGTGGTGTTTTTTACAATTCAAATTCAAAACCAATACTTTTGATTTAGGACGATTCTTATTTTTAAACACAACTATAATTGCAGGTTTAGTATTAATTTTCCAAAACCCTAAATCTAATTTAGACTTGGTTTTTGCTTTAGGAATTATTGCTGTAATAACATTGAACTGGTTTGTAAAATTATTTTATACCAATGAGCATACCATAAAAACCATCGGAATTATTGGTGTAAATGCTTTGTTGGTTTTATTTGCTTATAAATATTTAGCCGGTTATACTATTATTCAGGTTTTTGGATTATTTGCTGCTGCGTTAATAAATCACGAATTTCTTTGGATTCAGTTTAAACGAAAAACACTTTCTAATGATAATCAAGTGTTGTTGTATCTTTTTTGCCTTGCTTTTTCAATATTCGGAAGCGCATTGTTTTTATACAATACACAGTTTTTAAGTTATACCGAAATTGGTTTAACCGCCGTTGGGCTTTCTGTTATCGAAGTTTACATTTTGTTTGCAGATAAAATCAGAAATAAATCGAATGAAGAAATCTCAGACTGGAAAAATTTCGGTACACTGAATTCTGAATTCATTCTTTTTAATGCATTGGTTTTTGGATTCTCTTGTATTCAAATAGATTATATTCCGGTTTATTTAGGAAGTTTAGCGTTGGTCACTTTTTGGATTTTCCAAAAAACCGAAAAGATGAAACGCTATAATATTTATTCTTTTGTACTGTTGATAGGCTGCGTGCTTTTAAGTATTTATTTAGCTGTTTTTGATGCAGATAAAGCGTTGAATAAAAATATCCTTTATATCACACAAACCATAAGTGTATTGATATCTGCCGCTTATAGTTATCTGCAGATGAAGAGTCAGAAAGGAGAAGGGAAAATGTTTATTGCAATTTTACCTTTAATTCAAAACTTATGGATAATTGCTTTATTATTTATTCAGGTAGAAATAGTCTATCTGCCTTTACTATTTATGTTTTTGGCAATCCTTAATTTTGGTTTGATTTTATACAAAAAAATAGAACTTGCTTCAGAATCAATATTAGTTATTGGACTTTTATCTATTTTAACTTCTGTGTATTACAGCATCAAAGTACTCAATAATTTTACTTTGCAGGATTGGGTTTTACAACTTTCGGCGATAGTATTATTGATTGTTTTAGTTTTCCTGACGAAGAAAAAAGAGTTCATTAAATCCTTGCAACTAGATTATCAAATAGCTATAAATATCTGGCTTTCTATTATTATGTTCTCACAGCTGGAACACAAATGGCTTCCTGTATTTTGGGCGGCGACAGCTATTGTGAATTTATTGCTTTATTATAAAAAAATAGGGAACAAAAAAGAAATCAGCATTGTTTACTATTTGCTGGCTAACTTTCATTTGGCTTTTGTGAGTTTCAATTATTTCGAAGCTAAATTTGAATTCGTTTACCTGATCATATTTGCTTTGCTTGCCTTATATATTTTTATCATTTACAAATACATCGAAGATTTTAAACTAAGAAATAGTATTATTATTTATCCGGCTACTTTTAGCATCGGATTGTTTTTATTTCTTTCGTTTGATAAAGGAATCTTGACATTCTTCTGGATTTTAGAATCTTTAGGATTGCTGATACTCGGAATTATTCTGAAAGAAAAATATTTCCGTTACGTTTCACTTTCCTTAGTTGGTGTCTGCGTAATTCGATTAATGTTTTTCGATTTATCAAATGCCGATTTCCTTATAAGAGCCTTAGTTTTACTGGGAGTTGGAGTAGTGCTTTTAGTAATGAATACTTTATTTAAAAAATACAAAGAACGATTTGATTAAAAATAATGCTAAAAAAGAAGCCCTTAAATAGAAATATTTAAGGGCTTCTTTTTTATAGTGAACTTATTTATTCTTCGTTTTCTAAATTATCAACAGCCGAAATCTGATCCAGAATATTAGTTTGATTTGGGGAAATGTAATTTTTATTTTCCGGAGGAGTTTCTTTCTTAAATAGAAGATCTAATGCATGGTATAGTTTCAATAAAACATCTTTGTCTTCTTTTGCAATATCTAAGGCCGTATTAAAATTAAAAACATAATTATTCGAATTGCGTACTTCTACTTTTATCGTTTTTGATGTAATTTTAAATTTAACTATGTCCATATTATTTCTAAGTTGCTTAATGAAATTGCAAAGTTATTGTAATTAATTGTATAAATAAAAATATGGATAATTTAAAATAACAAGTTGAGGTTCTGTTTTGCAGAAATAAAAATCCCGATTTTCATTTTGAAGTGAAAATCGGGATTTTTTTAAGAAGCAATAATTTATTTTTTCACAAACTTGAAGTTTTGAACTTTATTATCTGCCGATGAAACTTTTACCACATAAACACCTTTAGCAAGATTGTTTACCGGAATTTCAGAGCTAATCATATCTTCAGCAACAAGAGCTGTTTTCGATACTTCTTTACCTGATATATCGTAAACTAAAATAACTGCAGGTCCGCTAATCGTATGATCAAATTTTATCCTGAAAGTTGTTGAAGCAGGGTTAGGGAAAATATAGTTTGTAGCAGCAATTCCCCAGTTAAAGTCAGGAGTGCTTAGAATTGGACCGTCATAAAGAGCATACAAAGCAGCATCAGCCTGAGGAAGCTGCGCACTTAATGTACCTTGTGCCGTGCTTACTGTCCCGGAATATAGTTCTTTCACGTTATAAGTTCCAGAACCCAAACCAATTCGGCTTAAACTAATATTGTTTGTTGTTGCAGCATTGCTGTAATTAAATACGGCAACGTAAGTAACATTATTATGTGTCGCATAGAAAACCGTTGCCGCACTGTTTCCTGTATTGCCATCAGATGGAATAAAGTGCATATCGTTTCGCGCTGCATCCATAACATCATCATTTTGTAAAAGATTCTGTCCTGTAGCTTTCCACGTACCGGCAACAGAGAAATCGTCACCGCTTGTAATAGTTCCTGTTACCACGCTGCTTAATAATCGCGCGCGATTTTGTCCAATAGAAACATTGCCAAACACAACATTATCAGCATCCAGATAATCATAAATCTGATTTTGCCACCAGCCATAAGTCGTACTGTTTAAAGTATAATCAGTATCGCTGATACTGCTGTACGCATCGCAAGCAATTCGGCGTATATGCGCAAACGGACCAGTTGCCAAATTAGGAGAAATAGCAGCCTCAACCAGCATTGTTCCATTAATTTCATCCACTAAATATTTCATACCTTCCTGATATGCTTCCATACCCGTATGAATTTGATAATTTGTAAAACTGTCGGCTTCAATACTCGCGTGAGTTAAAAAGTCGATTTTAACCATTTCAAATCCCGCAGCTTTAAAACGATTGACAAAATATTTTATTCTGGCTTTAGTTCCCGGACTTGTCGGGTCCATTGCATACGCGCCATCCAGTTCAAGCGGAGCTCCGTTAACCATTGTCCAGCATTGGTTATAACTGTACGAACTTCCTTCTACCTGACGATTGTATTTTCCCCAGTCCACAAATGGAGCCCAGTAAATTCCTGCTTTAAATCCTTTGCTTTTTGCATAGGTAACAAATTGTGCAAGCTGAGCATCCGTCATATTATCCCAATACGAATCAAGATCTATAAATAAAGTATTGTCTTGCGTTTTAAATGCCGGGCAGTCATCATGAAAATAATCTACTACAGCCTTAACTTTAGTTAAATTAATATTAGTCTGCATAGCGCCCCAGCTATTCCAGCCCATAGGTTTTGGAGCCGTCCAGTCAAAAATATATTTTGGCTGCAATGCGGCATTTGCCTGAGCAAATTCTTCAAATCCTGTTCTCCAGTCGTCACCCGCATTTAGCATTACTTTAGGCGAAGGGCAGCTAGTTTGACCCACATTTACCCAGCCGTGACCACGTTTATCTCTTGTAATCTCTTGCTTTGTCCATCCTGCAATAACCGAAACATAAGCAGATGATGCACCGCCGCCACTTACCGTAATACCCGTTTTCCATTTCGTATGCTCAAGAGAACCAATAACCAAACCTTTACGATTCGTATTATTATAAATATTCGTAACCTCAGAAGCAGTAAAATCTGCTGAGTTTAAAGTGTAAGCATTATAGCGAATCCAGGCGTCATTATCATAAGGAACAAATACAGCTCTTGTATCGCCCGTACCAAAATTTGGCGTTACCTGATAACTCGTTAAAGGAGACATTCTGTAACAGTTCGAACCATTTCCAGTAAGTACAACTTGTACCGCCACATATTCTTTATTGGTATACGTATAAAATATTTGCTGCATGCCCAAAGTATAATTACCGCTTAAAGTAAAAATATGCTTTGTTCCGCTGCCAATATTATCTGTAAAAGGTGCCGATGAATAAGCTGCTGTAGCAAAATTACCGCTCAAATACTGCTGATCACTATTCGCGTAAGCAGATGCATTCGTAATTACCGTTGCTCCATTAAATTTTACACTATACGTTTTAGTAGCTAAATTGTAAACAATACTATTGTTTGTACCAAAAGCAATAGTTTGAAGACTCGAAGAACTAAGCGGCGTTAAAACAAACTTATCTAAATTAGGAGCCCATGAAATTGTATTGTCCCAAAGCAGCGTTGTGGTTCCGCTGTTTAGGTATACACTTAAGTTTTTAGACGCTGCGGTACTCCATCCGCCGCTTGGATCACACGGAATAGATATTGTTGTCGCCGAACCAGCCGTTAATCGAATAGTACGCGGGTCTCCGGTACAATAAAATAATTGAAGATTGTACCAGCCCGCAGCCGAAACTGTAACGTTTGTCGATACACTGCTGTTGCCTCCCAAATTGCCGACAATTTTGCCAGAACAGGAATCGCAGTTTTGTATGTCAGCGCTATTAGTACGTGTACCATTTTCGAACTCATACGTCTGAGCTGAAGTATATAACGCTATAAAGAGCATTGTAGTGGTAAACAATGCCTTAATTAATAATCTTTGTTTTGTAATTTTTTCTTGCATAATAATTTTGGTTTAAACAGTTAGAATGCAGTACTATACTATACTGTGCTACAATGATAAGAAAAATAATAATATAATGTTAAAAATTTGACGGATTTTATTTTTGAAGCTGCCAGAATTATGTTTTTCGTTTTTAAATAATCTTTAAAATAAGGATGTATAAATTGAATAATCAATTAGGCAAAAATGAAAAATAAAGATTGAAGTTGGAATATTTTGACCAAAGACAAGACTAATATTATAGATATTAATCGTCTTGTTTTTTGAAATTATTTGAAAAAATTGTAAAATTTACAATTATTCGGGAAATAAAAATTTTGTTTGACTGCGTTAGCGACAAATTGAATACATTAGTAGCTATATGTCTTATTTTTAAAGGAGAAAGCAAGGTTTAAAAGCTAATTTTTTAATCGCATAAATTATTTTTTAATGCCTTTTGAATAGAAGATTTAATGAAATATTTTTTGAAGTGCTTGCGAAATAAATTTTAATTTGTATCATTGTAGTATAGAATAGTATAATAACCAAAATAACCATTTAATGAAACCCAATTTTTTTCTATTCAAAAAAATGCTTTTTTCCATTTTGTTTGTGTCATTTTTCTTTAATTCGGCTTTAGCCCAAAAAAGCATTAAAATGACTTTTGGGAAAAACGGAATCATAACGTATGATGCAAAACAAAAAACAATTGCCGTAAGCGAATCTGGAAAAATTATTTTTTCAGATGCGAAAGCTTCAGTTATTGTGAATGGTAAAACAATTTCGGTTGGTGATTATTCAGAAACTGTTTTATCAAAAGAAACTTTGAATGATAATTTAGGAAAAGGAACAAAATATACGCTTACTTATACGGATAAAAACAATCCAACCCTAATCCAAAACTTCTATACTTATAACAATCAGTCCTATTTTATAACTCAAGTAGAAATTTTAAGCACAAATCAGCAAATCGCGACCAATTATATTTCGCCATTAGATTTAGGGAAAATTAGTTTTGATAAAATAGAAAATTTGCAAACCGTTTTTGTTCCTTATGATAATGATGCTTTTATCAGTTACAATTCAAAAAAGTTAGATACGATCTCTCATAATACAAGTGCCGAAGTTGGAATTTTATTTAATAATACTTCCAGAAATGGTTTTATAATAGGTTCTCTGGAACATACGGTTTGGAAAAGTGCCGTAAAAACAACTAATAAAAAACCGACAGCTTTATTTTCTGCATGGGCAGGATATGCTGAAAAAGAAATTACGCGCGACAGTATTGCACACGGAATCGTAAAAGGCAATAAAGTTTTATCTCCAAAATTTTTCGTGGGTTATTATTCAGATTGGCGAAATGGTATGGAAGATTATGCCAAAACGAATCGCATTGTAGAAAAGCCTTATGTTTTTGAGTGGGATAAACCAACTCCCGTAGGATGGAACAGCTGGGGCGTTTTGATGGAGAAAATTAATTTTGATAATACGACAAAGGTTGCAGACTTTTTTGCAAAAGAAATTCCGCAGTTTAGAGTAGGAAATACAGTTTATATCGATCTGGATTCTTTTTGGGACAATATGGTAAAAGGCGGTTTTACGGGAGATTTCAGCAAACTAAAAGAATTCGCAGATTATTGTAAAAGCAAAGGTTTAGAACCGGGAGCGTACTGGGCGCCATTTACAGATTGGGGATGGAAAGACGGACCCAACCGCAAAGCCGAAGGAAGTGATTATACTTTTGGAGAAATGTGGACGAAAACCGGAAATACGTATTTTGATTTTGACGGCGCAAGAGCGATTGACCCAACACATCCGGGAACGCTAAAACGTATTGATTATGTAATTAATAAACTAAAAGCGTGCGGTTTTAAAATGATCAAAATTGACTTTTTAGGTCACGCTGCTGCAGAATCTACTTCGTTTTACGATAAAAATGTTACAACAGGAATGCAGGCTTACAAAGTGGGAATGGAACATTTAGTAAATGCATTAGACGGACAAATGCTTATTTATGCTGCTATTTCCCCAAACATGGCAACATCTCGTTATGCCCACGTCCGTCGTATTGCATGCGATGCCTGGAAAACAATCGAACATACCCAATACACACTTAATAGTGTAAATTATGGCTGGTGGCAGACTTATTCCTATGATTATATTGATGCCGATCATGTTGTTTTTGCAGATGTAACAGAAGGAGAGAACCTCGCCAGATTAATTTCGGCAGTCATTACAGGTACTTTAATTACCGGAGACGATTACAGTAAAGACGGAATTTGGAGCGTACGTGCAAAAGAATGGCTTCAGAATAAAGAATTGCTAAAAATTGTTTCTCACGGAGTAGCTTTCCGTCCGGTAGAAGGAAATACAGGAAAACATACTACAGAAGTTTTCGAACAAAAAATAGGAAACGATTGGTATATAGCGGTTTTAAATTATGGTAGTACACCTAAAAATTATTCACTTCCTTTGGAAAGATTGGGCATAAAAAATGGAAATTATCAACTGCAGAATCTTTTTACAAATCAAAATACTAATGTAAAAAATAATATAAATGTAAGTCTTGGTTCCAAAGATGCTCATTTGTACAAAATCATAAATCGTTAATGGAAGGTATATGAAAAGACATTTTTTTAAGAAAACCATTTTAGTTGTATCGTTGCTGATACTGTCGTCAAATGCTGTGAAAGCTGCGGTAACACTGCCTTCCTTTTTTACAGATAATATGGTTTTGCAGCAAAAAAGCGCAGTTCCGTTTTGGGGAGAAAGCAATAAGCAATTCGTTTCGATTACAACTTCTTGGGATAAAAAAAACTTTAAAGCCAATGTTGTAAAAGGCAAATGGAATGTGGTTTTAAAAACGCCTGTTTACGGCGGACCTTATTCTATTTCGATAAATGACGGAGATGTAAAAACGCTTCAAAATATTTTAATTGGTGAAGTCTGGCTGTGTTCCGGACAAAGTAATATGGAAATGCCTCTTGAAGGCTGGGGAAAAATAGACAATTATAAAGAAGAAATACAAAACGCTAATTATCCGCAAATCCGATTATTACAAGCCGAACATATTGAAGGTACTTTACCGCTAAATACATTAAAAGTACAGCACGACGGATGGAATGTATGCAGTCCAAAAACCATTGCCGATTTTAGCGCAACAGCTTATTTTTTTGCCAGAAAGATTTATAAAGAAAAAAAGATTCCGATAGGATTAATTCATTCTTCGTGGGGAGGAACACTTATAGAAGCCTGGACAAGTTCTGGAGCGTTAAGCACAATTCATGATTTTGATACTGAAATCGAAGCGATGAAATCTGAAACGAACAGAGAAGCTTTACAGCAAAAATACAATGCTGATTTAGCTGTTTGGGAAAAGCAGGTTGCAAATGCTGATAAAGGAATGCAGCAGGAAAAAGCGATTTGGGCAACAGAAAATCTTGATGATGCATCCTGGAAAACTATGAAACTGCCTTCTTTTTTTGACAGCAACGGATTAGCCAATTTTGATGGGATAATCTGGTTTAGAAAAAAGTTTACCATCTCTGAAAACAATAAAGATTTTAACCTGAGTTATTATGCCGATGATGATGATATACTTTGGATTAATGGCAATTATGTTGGCGAAACCAAAGGCTATAATATAGAACGTCATTATACAATTCCGGCTAAGTTTCTGAAAAAAGGAGAAAACACAATTACAATTAGGGTTTTTGACGGAGCAGGAAACGGAGGAGTTTATGCCGATGAAAAAATCACTTTAAAATCAGAAAATAAAACTCTTTCATTAGCCGGAGACTGGAAATATAATATTGGTGCAGACAGTAAAGATTTACCTGCAAAACCTTATTTGGCACAAGGACAAAACAGACCAAGTGCGATTTATAATGCGATGATTGCACCTTTGTTAGATTATAAAATAAAAGGAGTAATCTGGTATCAGGGAGAAAGCAATGCGGAAAGAGCTTTTCAATATCAAAAATTATTACCGCTGCTGATAAACGACTGGAGAGCTAAATTTAAAGATAAAAATCTTCCGTTTTTCTATGTTCAGCTGGCTAATTATAAACAGCAAAAACAACAGCCGGATAATTCAGATTGGGCAGAGTTAAGAGAAGCACAATTCATGGCTTTGAAACTGCCAAATACCGGAATGGCTGTAACAACTGATATTGGAAACGGAGAAGACATTCACCCAAAAAACAAACAAGATGTAGGCGGACGTTTGGCAAATATTGCTTTGGCAAAAGTTTACAATACTAAAATCGATTATTCGGGGCCGCTTTATAAATCGTATTCTGTTAAAGCAAATGTAGTTACAATAGATTTTGATTTTAATGAAAATATAAGAGCAAAAGGGAATTCTCTAAAAGGATTTTCGATTGCTGGAGCTGACCAAAAATTTTATTGGGCAGAGACCAAAATCGTCAACGGAAAAGTAGAAGTATATGCACAGGAAGTTCCGAATCCGGTTTCAGTGCGATACAATTGGGCAGACAATCCAAACGGAAACTTAACCAATACTTCGGGATTACCGGCATCCTCTTTTAGAACAGACAACTGGGCAGGAATTACACAAAAAAAGAAATAAGAAAATAACACATAATAAAATGAAAAAACAATTTACAACTTTAAGGCAGTCTTTTGCGATAGCATTTTTTATTCTCTCGAGTTATTGTTCAATAACTGCACAGCAGATTATTACGGTAAAAACAAAAAGCAACGCATTGGTTTTACAAGTAACTCCCGGGAAAGAAGTTAACACCATTTACTTAGGAGAAAAACTGGCAAACGATTCAGAATACACAAAAATACAAGCTCAGTTTCGTCAGGGAACAGATTACTCTGGTATTTATAATGCAGCTTATACGGCATCGGGATCTAAAAATTTGTTAGAACCTGCTATTACCGTAACGCACGCTGACGGAAATACTTCGCTTGATTTGTTATACGTAAGTCATGAAACAAACAAAATTAGTACAGGAGTTTTTCAAACTGATATTACGCTAAAAGATCCTGTTTATCCGGTTGAGGTTCATTTGTTTATTCAGTCTTATTTTGATAATGATGTAATCGAGCAGTGGACAACCATTCAGCATAATGAAAAAGCAAGTATTACTTTGAATAAATATGCTTCGGCTAATTTATATCTTAAAGGATATAATAACTTTTACCTGAACCAATATCATGGTGACTGGGCAAAAGAAATGCAGCCGGAAGAAACTAAATTAACGCACGGAATCAAAGTTTTAGATTCTAAATTAGGATCACGTACTAATTTATTTCAGCCATCTGTATTTATGGTTTCTTTAGATAAACCGGCTTCAGAAGATGAAGGAAAAGTTTTGTTTGCAGGTTTAGAATGGTCAGGAAATTTTAGAACCGATTTAGAATTAGATCCTTTAAATAATCTTCGTGTTATTTCGGGAATTAATAATGCTGCGGCAGCTTATAAACTGGCTAAAAGCGAAGTATTTACAACACCTAAATTTTGGTACACTTTTTCATCAAAAGGAAAAGGAACTGCAAGCCGTAATTTGCACGACTGGTCAAGAAGTCATAAAATCCTTGATGGAAAAGGAGATCGTTTAACTCTTTTAAATAACTGGGAAGCGACTTATTTTAATTTTGACGAAGAAAAACTAAAAGTGCTTATCGCCGATAGTAAAAAACTGGGCGTTGATATGTTTTTATTAGATGACGGATGGTTCGGAAATACTTATCCTCGTAACAATGATGATGCAGCTTTAGGAGATTGGGACGTTAATAAAAAGAAATTACCAAACGGAATTGGAACTTTGGTAAAAACAGCCAAAGATAATCAGGTAAAATTCGGAATATGGATTGAGCCTGAAATGGTAAATCCGGCGAGTGATTTGTATAAAAAACATCCAGAATGGGTAATTAAACAACCGGGAAGAGCAGAACATTATTTCCGTAACCAATTGGTTTTAGATTTATCAAATCCAAAAGTTCAGGATTTTGTTTATGGAGTTGTTGATAATCTTTTTACTCAAAATCCAGAATTGGCTTACATCAAATGGGATTGTAACGCAGTTATTTATAACGCGTATTCAGGTAACTTAAAAGACAATCAGAATAATTTCTACACGGATTATGTAAACGGACTTTACAAAGTATTGGAACGTATTCGTGTAAAATATCCAAAAGTGCCAATGATGCTTTGCTCTGGCGGCGGCGGAAGAGTAGATTACGGAGCTTTAAAATACTTTACTGAATTCTGGCCAAGTGATAATACAGATCCTTTAGAGCGTGTATACATGCAATGGGAATACTCGTATTTTTATCCATCACTTACCATTGCAGCGCACGTTACAGACTGGGGAAAACAGTCTATAAAATACCGTACAGATGTTGCCATGATGGGAAGACTAGGTTTTGATATTGTGGTGAAAGATTTAAACGAAAAAGACCTAGCCTTTACACAGCAAGCCATCAAAAACTACAATGCATTAAGCGGAACAATCTGGCAGGGAGATCAATATCGTCTGCAAAATCCGTGGGGCAATGACGCGGCATCGGTAATGTTTGTGAATAAAAACGGAAACGAAGCTGTAGTCTTTAATTACTCAGTTAATTCAAGATACGAAGCCGGAACACATCTTCCTATAAAATTAAAAGGATTGCAAGCAGGACAAAACTACAAAGTAGAAGAAATCAACGTGTATCCAGATAAAAAAGCTTCTGTAGAAACAGCAGTATATTCAGGAGATTTTTTAATGCAGGTTGGAATTAATCCAAATGTAACAGTATCAAATAACAGCGTTGTTTTAAAAATCACGAAGGCCTAAAATAAATTTCAAACATTAGTATATATTTGTACTATATATTTTCTAAATAAATACCTATTAAAACGTTTATGAAGCAAATTATTCAACAGATAAAAAACCTTGAATCAATTAATTCCCTATCCAAACACGAGCAGCTGGTTCAGGGAATAATTAATGCCATTGATGAAAAGGTAGTAACAAAAGGTGATCTGCTTCCATCTGTAAATACTTTTATAAGCGAATTGGGTTTTGCAAGAGAAACTATTGCCAAAGCTTATAAAGAACTTGTTCACAGAGGAATTATCGAATCAAAAAATAGACTTGGATATTTCGTTGCTACAAACGATGTAAAACAAGAATTAAAAGTGGCACTGCTGATATTTGCATTTGATATTTTTCAGGAAACGTTTTATGAAAATTTCAGAAAAGGACTTGGAAAAAATGTACAATTGGATATCTTTTTCCATCACAATAATTTTGATACGTTCGAAAATATTATTCAAAGTATAAAAGGAAAATACGGAATGTTTGTTATCGCTCCGATTCCGAATAAAAAAACACCGGGTGTTTTAAAACAATTGCCAACAAACAGAGTATTGCTGGTAGACCGTTTTATAGAAACAGATGAAGATTATAATTATGTTGCACAAGAGTTTGGAGATTCGTCTTATAATGCTTTTGTACAGCTTAAAGATAAAATTAAAAAGTACGATGAACTTGTTTTCTTTTTCAAGCCATCATCTGCAGAACCTAATGAAATTTTAAATTCATTTAAAAGATTCATGAAGGATTATGATATTAAAGGCGTTATAAAAGAAGAATACACGGCAGGTTCTCTGGAAAAAGGAAAAGTATACTTTACGATTCACAATCTGGAACTTTGGGAAATGCTGAAAGACTCTAAAATAAAAGGACTTAAGATTGGTGCCGACATTGGTTTTATTTCGCACAACGATGATATTGTAAAAGAAATCATTTTTGACGGCGTAACTACATTTTCTACAGATTTCGCTGAAATGGGAAAAAGAGCCGCTGATTTTGTGCTGAACAGAAAAAAGACACAAGTGATTATCCCGACAATTCTTATTGATAGAAATTCGTTGTAATTTATGAATGTTTTATCCATTGTTAGTTTTTTACTGATTACAGGTTTAGTCGCTGTTATTTCAGCCATAAAAACACGAAAAAGAAAGGTACAAACCACAAGCGGACTTTTTTTTGCAGATCATAACAATAACTTTTTTATAGTTGGAGGCGCTTTATTGCTTAGCAATATAAGCGCCAACCAGTTTATAGGCGAAAACGAATCTATCTACACCAACAACATGAGCGTTATGGCTTGGGGTGTAAGTTCTGTACTTGCCATGCTGCTTGTTGCCGAGTTTTTTCTGCCCATTTATTTTCGTACAGGTGCCATGACAATTCCGGATTATCTGGGAAAACGGTATGACGATTCGACTAAAAGACTCGTATCGATTATATTTTTATGCAGTTATATTGTCAATTTACTTCCTGCAGTATTATATGGCGGTGCAGTTGCCCTAACCGGAATGTTCAATTTCTTGTATCCTTTAGAATTAACCTATTGGCAGAATATCTGGGTTATGGTTTGGCTGATAGGACTTACAGGCTGCGCTTATTCGGTTTTAGGCGGTTTACGCGCCATATCGATTAGTGACACGGTTTTAAGTATTGGTTTATTGACTATTGGTATCGCGTTTCCTTACTTCGGATTTAAATTTTTAGGGAACGGAGACTGGTTCAAAGGACTTCATATTTTGCTTTCCGAACATAAAGAACATTTAAATTCTATTGGCGGACCGCAGGATGAAATTCCGTTAAGTACCATTTTTACAGGAATGTTTATCATGAATCTGTATTATTGGGGAATGGAGCAGTTTATTGTACAGCAGGCACTTTCGGCAAAAAGTTTATCACACAGTCAAAAAGGAATGGGACTTGCTTGTTTAGGAAAACTATTATGTCCTTTCATCATCAATATTCCCGGATTAGTTGGCGTTCATCTTTACCAAAATCTCGAAAATACAGCCGAAGTTTTCCCGCTTGTTGTAAAAGATACATTGCCCGGAGTTATGATTGGTTTAACGGCTGCAGTTGTTTTGGGAGCAGCAATAAGTACTTTTAATGCTGGACTTAACAGCAGCAGCACATTATTTGTGCTAAATCTTTATAAACCGTGGCTAGAGAAAAAAAATAAAGAAGTAACCGAAAAACATTTGGTTTATACCGGGCGTAAATTCGAAATCATTGTATCGGCTTTGGCCATGTTTTCGGCTCCGTTTATATTATTCAGTAAAGCTGGCTTTTATACTTATTTACAGCAGTTGAGCGGTATGTTCTGTCTGCCTATTTTTACTATTATCCTGATTGGTTTTGTATTTAAAAAAGTACCGCCGCAGGCCGCAAAAATGGGAATGATATTTTTTATTTTAGGTTATATTACTTTTAACTACATACTCGATATTAAATTACATTATCTGCACATGCTGGCACTTTTATTTGTGCTTACTTCTGTATGTATGCTGCTGGTTTCTAAGTTTTATCCGAAATATAATTATGTAGAAATAAAATTAGAATCGGTTGAATTATCGCCTTGGAAAAACCGCTATTGGTACTTTACTGCTTTAATAATTGGTATGGTGAGTATTTTTGTTTTGTTTTCGAAATGGGGAATAGCTTAGAGGAAAGGTTCAAAGGGACAAAGGTTTTAACGTAGAGACGCACAGCAGTGCGTCTTGCGCAACGTAACCACAATATTTGATATACTTGACGTAGACGCACTACTGTGCGCCTCTACGGATATACGTTGTGGATATAATTAATTATAAAATTGACAATTCAAACATCCCAATTTTCTGTAGAGACGCACAGCAGTGCGTCTTGCGCAACGTAACCACAATATTTGATTTACTTGACGTAGACGCACTGCTGTGCGCCTCTACGGATATACGTTGTGGATATAATTAATTCTAAAATTGACAATTCAAACATTCCAATTTTTTGTAGAGACGCACAGCAGTGCGTCTTGCGCAACGTAACCACAATATTTGATATACTTGACGTAGACGCACTGCTGTGCGCCTCTACGGATATACGTTGTGGATATAATTAATTATAAAATTGACAATTCAAACATTCCAATTTTTTGTATAGACGCACAGCAGT
>NZ_LIAC01000026.1:0-49072 GCF_002210235.1 Flavobacterium sp. NLM | reverse complement strand
CTCTGACAAGACCTATGCTTTTTTTTATATGCAGAGCCGATATCACATAAACTTTAAAGTTGAATTTTTCCAATGCTTCAAACAAATTCCAATTATATCTGCCCGTATTTTCCATGGCTACAATTACATTTTCATTTGAATATCTTTTAAAAAAACGCTTTATAGCCTGAACGTTATTCTCAATAGAATAGTAATTTAATGATTCTTCTTTAATACAGATATCTAAAGTCTTACTGCTGATATCAATGCCAATAATAATGTTTTTCATAACTTTGCTTTTACGATTCAACAAATGATTTGAGAAATTCATCATAAGCTCAACTCCTTGATAACGGGTCTCTAGCCCAAATTTCTATCTGAGTCTTTGATGAAAAGGAAGCTAAAGTCTTAATCAAGATATGAGCCACAAACTCGGAGGAACGAATAGTTCACTTTTGCTTCCTTTCTCAATCATAAATTTACTTAAAAATTCAAAAAACAAATCTAAAGGAGGAACGAGGAATCTCCGTAAGTAGCTCGACAAAGATTGGCTTATTGGAACGGAGTTACTCGCGGAGATTCCTCGTTCCTCGGAATGACAAGATTGTGGAAAAATATAATCGTACAAGATCTTATTAACACGTTTGCGTGAGGGATAGAAGTGGAAAGCCCACAGCCTGACGAAGGAAGTGCGAGGACTTGCAACGGATAGCCCGACCCGGAGGGGCACGCCCAAAATAAAAAACCGATACTTCTTTTAAAAGTATCGGTTTGTATATTAATGAAAATGATCTTCTTCAATTTCAAATTCAGCATCTTTTTCCCAGATTTCCATTTCGCAAGGTTTGCAATTGAATTTTAGTTTGTATTCAAGTTCACCTTGTTTTAAAACTAAAGGTTCTTTTACCTTGACACCAACTATATCTTTTTGGTGTATCGGACATTTTTTTAATTCGTATTTGATGCAATATTTCGTTGTCATTACACGAGATTTTCCTGGATCCCATTGTAATTCAAATGCTTTTTCGATTTCGGTTACACCGTGACGTTCGTAGAATTTACGAGCTGTTTTGTTCGAAACATTGTACATGAAATCCAATTTAGTTTCAGGATACGGATGTGACGTTTTTACCATTTGGTGTTCCTCACGTTTGTAATTTGCCAAACGAATTTCGGTTAACTGATCGTAAACAGTTCTTCGCATTTCGTTGATTTTTGAAATAGGAAGGAACCAGTTTTGAGAAAACATAATGTTAATTTCGTCAGCAGTATAAGGTGTAAAACCTGTTTTTGCCAATTGTGTTTTGATGTTTTCTTCTATTGATTCGCCAGTTTTTGTCTGCTCTTTAGCATGTTCTAAATTAACTATGCTTACGTTTCCGTCTTCGTCTGTTGCGATTAATTCGAAACCATTTTCAGTTTCAGTAAGTAATAGAGTTGTACTTAATTTACGAACAGCGCTATCTTCTCTTTCTACAATTTTGATGAAAGCGGCGTCGTTATTTCTGTAGATGAAAGTTCCGTCTTTTACTTCTTTTAGAACGTTCGGGTAAATTTTTCCGTTTTCGGCTTTGTTTACGTAAATTCCGTCGGCTTCGTTATTTTCGTTGATGAAACAAAGTCCGTCACCGTTGTTTAATAGCTCACCGTTTTCGATTTCGTAAGCGTTTCCAACTGTTCTGATTAATTTACCAATATATTGTCCTTTTGATTTTGGGCTTTCCCAAGAACCAATCGAGCTGTGTCTTTCGTTCACGAAATAGTCCGTATAACCACGATTAAAGGTTCTGCTTAAAGAAGAGTCAAAAGTATAAGTACAAGTTCCGGAAGAAGCTTTCCTATATTTTTCGCTTCCTTCGCCTTCTAAAAAGCTGTCTAGTTTTTGACGTAAATAAGAAACGTTGTTTTTTACGTAAACCACATCTTTCAATCGTCCTTCAATTTTAAAAGAAACGATTCCGGCTTCAATTAAATTCGGAATTTGATCTGAAATATCTAAATCTTTTATAGAAAGTAAGTGGCTGTTTTTGATTAAAGTTTCTCCGTTTCCGTCGATTAAGTTATAAGGTAAACGGCAGTTTTGTGCGCAAGAACCACGGTTAGCGCTGCGTTCTCCGTTTGCCACACTCATATAACAGTTTCCGCTAAAAGAAACACATAAAGCTCCGGTTACGAAAAATTCTAATTCAACATCAGCGTGATCGTAAATCGTTTTAATTTGATGCAGGTTTAATTCACGTGCTAAAACCACACGTTTAATCCCGGCATCTTTCAGGAATTTAATTTTATCGGCATCACGATTGTTGGCTTGCGTACTTGCGTGAAGTACTATAGGAGGAAGCTCCATTTCCATAATCGCCATATCTTGAATAATCAGGGCGTCAACACCAATCTCGTATAATTCCCAAATCATTTGGCGGCAAGTCTCTAATTCATTGTCGTATAAAATGGTATTCATAACGACAAAAACCTGAGCATTAAATAAATGCGCATATTGTACCAAAGCGGCAACATCTTCAATAGAGTTGTTGGCATTAGAACGTGCACCAAATTGCGGCGCACCAATATATACTGCATCAGCACCACTGTTTATGGCTGCCATCCCTCCAATTAAATCTTTAGCAGGAGCTAATATTTCGATTTTCTTCTTCATTTCTAAAACTTTAGACTTTTGTGGTATTCCCGAAAAAAAGTGTGCAAAGGTCTTATAAATTATTTGAGTTTGCTAATGATGAAGGGATTTTTTTGAATTTGTTAACTTAATATGGAATGATGCTGCTTAAAGAGATAAAAAATATTAAAGATATTTAATAGTTCTAGATGTTTCTGATTTTTTTATAAGTCTTCCATTTTTAATTTGTGAATACTTTTTTTTAATCCAGTTACCAAATTTATCATATTTAATTTCCATTTCATATGTTGGAGATTTGACTATATCCCCATATTCGTTTACAATATTTTCCGAATTAATTTTATGTGAATCAATAATAGTTGTTTGGGAACTAATGAGTTCATCATTACTGTTATAATACTCAATAGTTACTTCATTTTTTTCGTAATCATATTTGCTTTTTTCTACTCCAACAATTTTATCTTTTAAATATCCTATAAGTTCAAGAGGATCTCCTTTTTCATTATTTGTTATATCTGTTTTTCGAAAAATATTTCCATTTTGATCCTTATCAGTAACATTTATTAAATAACCATTCGAATCGAAATTGTATGATGCGGTTTCGACAGTATGTCCTAGATATCTGTGCCAATTTTCAAGCTTCCTTCCAATACATTGAGTCCCTGTACTATCATAAATTCTGATAAGTCGCTGTTTTAAGTTATCGTCATTATCATATCTAAGTTCTGTTATTTCATTATTTTGAGAATTGTATGAAGTTATTTCTTTTGTATGCTCAATTGTGTTATTTGAATTATAAAAAGTAGTATATGTTGTGGTTTCTGAAACTAATTTTGGTGAATGAAAATTATCATTTTTCCTGAAATTTAAAGCACTTAAAGTGCTTTGTGAATAGATAATAATAGTTAAGAAAAAAGTAATAATAGTGAGATGCCTTTTCATAATTTAATTATAAAAAATAACGATAAATTTTTGACTCGTGTTTATATGTGATTAATCTAATGGAAAGTTATACCCTAATGCAAACACTGCTGTTGACTGTTTTGCAGCCGGATGAAAGTAGCCGGAAATACCAATTTCAAAATTGTTATGTCTGCCTACTGCCAATCCAATACTAAATGGAATATGCAGCAATACATCGCTTTTATTAAAATTAACGTTGGGCGTAAATGTTTGGAATTTACCTATCGAAGTTCCAATACCACCTTCAATAAATGGAGCGACCCATGGAATAGGTGCACAAATGCGAACTTTTCCTCCCAGTAAAAAAGCATTAGTTGTTACTTTATACTGAGGTTGGTTTTGTATATTTTGATCTTTGTCTACAGATTCAAAAATGGCACCAGCATAAGGTCTTACGCTAAACCATGATTTTAATCCTATAATATATTCACCTTGAAGATAGAGGCCGCCTCCCATAACATCTACTTCTTCCTGGCTTCCATAATCTTCGATGTAATAAGAAGCGCTGGATCCAAAACCTATGGATGCTTTAATAGAATTACCTTCTGTTTGGGCTTTTGAATAAGACGAAAATAAGATGAAAAATAAAATGGTTATAAAACCACGTAAACTTAAGGTCATAATTTTTTGATTTATTAATTTGGCACCGGCGAAAATAAGTTTTATTTTTCAATTTTATATATAAAAAAAAACCACCCAATCCGAAGACCAGGCGGTTTTAAAAAAGCATGAACCAATCGATTAGCTTGCTTTCATTTTAATTTGCGATAAAGTATTTTGAATGCTGTTTAATTGTTTTGAAACAATAAAAACCTGACTGTGTTCTAATTCATTTTCTTCGAGCGCTTTTTTATATTTTTCGATAGCAGCTTCTTCTCCGGTAATACAAGCGTTTATAATAGCTTCGGTATCACCACCTGTGAAAGATGATTTGATATCAATCCATGTTCTATGTAAAGCTCCTAGTGGTCCGCCGCCTGATGTATCTGTTGATTTTCCAAGTTTATTGATTTCGTCTTGTAGCTCTACAATAAATAAAGCTCTTTCGCGGGCATATTCCAGAAAATCAGCTTTAATGGCTAAATTTTCTACATGCTCTGCAGCGTTTGTATATCCTAGTTTTCCATCTTCAAGAATTGAAATTAATCCTTCTAAAGTTTTCACTGTTTCTTTTGTGGTTTCATCTGTATGTATCATGACTAATAGTTTTTAAATTAATACATTACAAAGTTGGCGATTTATAAAGTGTTATGTTTTACAGGATTATATGTGGTGTTTTACAATATTGTGGAATGGGAATTTTGAAAGTTTATTTTTTTTGTTCTCGCAGATTTAGCAGATTCAGCTGATTTTTTCTTTTGAAAATGAATTGTGTCGTTTCCGTTTTGCGTGAGGGATAGTAGTGAAAAGCCCGCAGTCTCGTCTTTTGACGAGACGAGGACTTGTAACGGATAGCCCGACCGGAGGGGCACGCCCAAAAATTATAGAAACTTATTTTTTGTAACCTTTAATTGATTGATGCCGTCAAAGCTTTATCAATCAAACTAAATCATCACAAAATGAAAACAATCTTAAAATCGTTTATTGTTCTGTTTATAATGGCTTGTTCGGGTTTGTCGGCTCAGAATTTAGAAACTAAAATAGATAGTTTAATTACTTCAAAGTTTAAACCTGAAAACCCAGGAGCTGTTTTTCTTGCAGTTAAGAAAGGGAAAGTAGTGTATAGAAAAGCTTTTGGAATGGCTGATTTAGAAATGAATATTAAAATGAAGCCTGAATTTGTTTTTGAAATTGGTTCGATGACCAAACAATTTACGGCTGTTTCTGTTTTAATGCTTGCTGAACAGGGAAAACTGAAGCTTGATGATGAAATTACGAAGTTTATTCCGGATTATCCAACGAATGGAAATGTGATTACACTGCATCATTTGCTTACACATACTTCAGGAATTAAAGATTTTACGAGTATGAAATCGATTAAAGATATTGCCAGACAGGATTTATCGCCTAAAGAATTAGTAGATTTTTTTAAGAATGAACCTATTGATTTTAAACCCGGCGAACAATATAAATATTGCAATTCGGGATATGTGCTTTTGGGTTATATAATTGAAATCGTATCAGGAAAGACTTATGAGGAATTCATAACTCAAAATATTTTTAAGAAAGCAGGAATGGAGAATAGTTATTATGCAAGTCATGATAAAATTATTAAAAACAGGGTATCTGGTTATCGTGACAAGAATGGTTATATAAATGCAAATTATATTAGTTTTTCTATTCCGTATGCTTCGGGATCGATAATGTCCAATGTTGATGATTTGCTGAAATGGCAAAATGCAATAAATACCAATATATTATTAAATCCGGCTTATACAGAAAAAGCTTTTACGAATTATAAACTAAATAACGGGACAAATATTGATTATGGATACGGCTGGCATTTAGAAAAGGTGAAAAACAAAATAATCCGTGAACATGGCGGAAGTATTTTCGGTTTTAAATCTATGGGAGTTTATGAGCCAACAGAACAGGTTTATGTGGTTGGTTTGAGTAATTGTGAATGTAATTCTCCAACTTCAATTACAAAAGATATTGCTGCCCTTTTAATTGACTAAACAAAAAAAGGGTGTTTTTAAAACACCCTTTTTACTTCATAATTATATAAGCTAATTAAACAGTCAGAGCTTCTTTGATTCTGCGTAATGCTTCTTTTAAAATATCGTTGCTTGTTGCATAAGAGAAACGGATACAATTTGGATTTCCGAAAGCGTCTCCAGTTACTGTTGCAACGTTTGCTTCTGCCAAAAGATACATTGAAACGTCGTTTGCATCTTTTATTTCAGTTCCTTTTAATGTTTTTCCGAAGAAAGAAGAAACGTCTGGGAATACGTAGAATGCACCTTCTGGAACGTTGATTTTTACTCCCGGGATTTCTTTTAATAATCCCACAACTAAGTCTCTACGACCGTGGAAAGCCTGAACCATTTCATTTAATACGCTTGGGTCAGCATCTACTGCAGTAATTGTAGCTCTTTGTGCCACAGAGTTTGCTCCAGATGTTACTTGTCCCTGAATTTTTGTACACGCTTTTGCGATAAATTCCGGAGCTCCAATATATCCAATTCTGTATCCTGTCATTGCAAATGCTTTTGCAACTCCGTTTACTGTGATTGTTTTTTCTAACATTCCCGGGATAGAACCTATACTGCAGAAAGTTCCTGAGAAATTGATGTGCTCATAAATTTCATCGGCAACTACGTAAATATTTGGGTGTTTTTCTAAAACTTTTGCAAGTGCTGTTAATTCTTCTCTGCTGTAAACAGATCCTGAAGGATTACAAGGAGAAGAGAACCACATCATTTTTGTTTTTGGTGTAATTGCAGCTTCTAATTGCTCTGGAGTAATTTTGAAATCTGTTTCTACAGAAGTTGGAACTTCAACCGGAACTCCGCCAGAAAGTTTTACGATTTCGAAATAAGAAACCCAGTATGGTGCTGGTAAAATAACTTCGTCACCATCATTTAACATTACTTGTGCAATGTTGTATAAAGATTGTTTTGCTCCTGTAGAAACTACGATTTGAGATGGTTTGTACTCTAAATCATTGTCTCTTTTGAATTTTCTGCAGATAGCTTCTTTTAAATCCTGATATCCATCAACAGGAGAATATGTACTGTAATTATCGTCGATTGCTTTTTTTGCAGCTTCTTTGATAAAGTCTGGTGTATTGAAATCTGGTTCACCCAAACTTAAACTGATAATGTCTTTTCCTTGTGCTTTTAATTCGCGAGCTAAAGCTGCCATTGCCAATGTCTGCGAAGTCGCAAGATTGTTGATTCTGTCCGAAAGAATATGGTTCATTATAAAAATTTTGAATGTCCTTAATTGTTGCGCTATTTAAGGATGGTTAATTATTAATAGATTTTTTTTAGTTTAAACAGATAATTCAGGTTTCATTCCTAAGTCACGCAAATGTTTGAAGTGAGCTGCAATAGCACTTCTCATTGTTTTGTATTCGTAATATGGTAAATTACATTCTTTTGCAGTTTCCTTTACGATTTTTGCAATTTTGCCATAGTGAATGTGACTGATATTTGGAAAAATATGATGTTCGATTTGGTGGTTTAATCCGCCAGTGTACCAGTTTACAATTGCATTTTTTGGCGCAAAATTAGTTGTGGTATACAATTGGTGAACTGCCCATGTATTGTCCATTTCTCCCAATTCATTTGGAGATGGATTTGTAGTGTGATCAACAACGTGTGCTAATTGAAATACAACACTTAAGATTAATCCGGCTGTGTAGTGCATTACGAAAAATCCTAGAAGCACTTTCCACCATGTAATTCCAATAAGTATTGGTAAAACAATCCAGATTGAAATGTAAATTACTTTTGTAATAATTAATGTTGTCCAAAGAATTTTTGGACTTTTTGGTTCACCGTAAGATAATTTTCTTTTCAGATAATTTCTCATTTGCTTAAAATCGGTAGTAATCGCCCAATTGAAAGTCAATAAACCGTATAAGAAAACAGAGTAATAATGTTGAAAACGGTGAAAACTATGCCATTCTGCATGTTCTGTAAAACGGATAATTCTTCCGGCATCTAAATCTTCGTCGTGTCCGGGAATATTGGTATAAGTATGGTGAAGCACATTGTGCTGAACCTGCCAGTTGTAAACGTTTCCGGCAAGAACATAAATAGTTCCGCCCATGAATTTATTGATCCAGCTTTTGTTAGAGTATGAACCATGATTTCCATCGTGCATTACGTTCATTCCAACGCCTGCCATCCCTACGCCAATGACGATTGATAAAAGCAGCATTACCCAGAAAGGCATATTTAAGGTAAGAATTAAAAAATAAGGAGTTAAAAAAACGGCGAATAGAATAACGGCTTTTAAGTGTAACTTCCAGTTTCCTGTTTTCTGAATGTTATTCTCCTTAAAGTAATTGTTTACCCGTGAGTTAAGTGTTCTGAAAAACTTCAGATTGTCTTGCCTAGCAAAAGTTGGAGCAGTGTTATTCATAATTGTTTTAAATAGTTTTCAAAGGTAATTATTATAAATTCTCAATTTGCAAAATTGAGTTAAATATTTCAATCGTAAAGTAGTACTTTTGTTAAAAATTTACTGCAATGGATGAGATATTGAAATATTTTCCTGATTTGACCGATCTTCAAATAGAACAATTTCAAAAATTAGACTTTTTATACCACGATTGGAATGAAAAAATCAATGTGATTTCGCGTAAAGACATTGATTCCTTATATACAAAACACATTTTACATTCTTTAGGAATTGCTAAAATTATGAAGTTCGAAACCGGAGCGACAGTTCTGGATGTTGGAACCGGCGGCGGTTTTCCCGGAATCCCATTAGCGATTCTTTTTCCGGAAACCCGTTTTTATTTAATTGATGTTATTGCTAAAAAGATAAAAGTAGTTCAGGGTGTTGTTGATGCATTAGAATTAAAGAACGTAAAAGCTGAACAAAAACGTGCTGAATTGGTAAAAGGCGATTTCGATTTTATCGTAAGCCGTGCCGTAACCAATATGCCGGATTTTGTTTCGTGGATTCATGATAAAATTAAAAAACAGCATAAGCATACTTTAAAAAATGGAATTTTATATTTAAAGGGCGGCGACCTGGCCGAAGAATTAAAAGATTTTCCAAGTGCAACTTTGTATGATTTAGCAGCAATATTTGATGATGAATTTTTTGAAACTAAAAAAGTGGTTCATCTTCCTTTAAAGTTTAAGCCTTAAGTTATACTTAAAGTAAATAACCCGTAAAGAATTTCTTTTCGGGTTATTTTTTGAATTAATAGTTTTTACTACTAAGATGCTCTCCTGGAAAAATCCAGAAAAGGATTTGCTTTTATGTCTAAATTATCAATAAAGTTATGAATGGCATTTTCTGATGCTTCTACAGAGTATTTAAACTCAGTATCAAAAAATAATTCTCTGCATAAAACCGGTTCGTTTGAAGAATCGTAAATTGCTTCATCAGTTTCATCAAGATTATCATAGCTGTATTGACAAGGATATAAACGAATTAGTTCGGCAATTGTTTTCTCGAACCATTTATCAAATGTTTTCTTTTTTGGGGTTATGTGTCTGGCTAGTAATGTCAAACCTACAAGTTCGCTTTGAAGCAGGTAAGATCCTTTTCTATATTTTACATCAACCATTCTCACATTCATTAAAGCAATCCATAAAGCTCCGTTAACAGCCCCGGAAGCAGGTATGTCAAGATTGCAGTCAAATAACAAAGGATTTGTTTGTTCGCGATCGTTAATGGAACACCAAAGTGCTTCAATACGTTTTTGTGTATCTGATGTATATTGTGTATAACCTGTAAAACGCCAATAAACCCATTCTAATAAAGCGGCAGTTAAACCTACAGACGCTTTATGGTTAATTTGCATTAATACACACTCTAATGCATCATTGCCTTCAATAGGATCTAATAGTTGATCTATTTTCTTTTTTGTCCATTTAAAATTAATAGGATGTCCAATACTTTTTGCTTCTGAAATTACCTGTGGAACATTGTTTAAATTTCTCATATTTTTTTAGTTGTTTATCTTGTATAACTTGTAATTTTTTACAGGGACAAATTTAGAGTGATGTGTCTTTTTAGAATGGAACAAGAAGTTTTTAAAATATCAAAATATGTTTTTTTCACAGCGTATATTGTTGATAATTAGATATATAAGAAAAGTACTACAATTTTTAAAATTGTCTTGTATATAAGACTCATACAGCTTTAATAATAACTTTATTATTATCAGAAGTATCTAAAATAGCAAAAGCCGAATCTTGAAAAAGATTCGGCTTTTTATATGAATAGGTCTCAAACTTGAAACCTGAAACTTGAAACAAAAAATTAACCTAAGAAAGGATATCTGTAATCTTCTGGAGTTACAAAAGTTTCTTTAATAGTTCTTGGAGAAGCCCAACGTAATAAGTTCAATGCAGAACCCGCTTTGTCGTTAGTTCCAGAAGCTCTTGCGCCACCAAAAGGCTGCATTCCAACAACTGCTCCGGTTGGTTTATCATTAATGTAGAAGTTACCAGCAGCATTTTGCAATTTCGTAGTCGCTACTTCAATAGCATAACGATCCTGGCTGAAAACAGCTCCAGTTAAAGCATATTCAGAAGTAGTATCAACTAATTCTAAAGCTTCTTCCCATTTAGCATCTTCGTAAACATAAATCGTGATTACTGGTCCGAATAATTCGGTTTCCATTGTAGTATATTTTGGGTTTGTAGTTACAATAACGGTTGGCTCAATAAAGTAACCTTTAGATTTATCGTAATTTCCACCAATGATGATTTCAGCATCAGCATCTTTTTTAGCCTGATCAATATAACTAGCTAATTTGTCAAAAGAACCTTCGTGAATAACTGCAGTAATAAAGTTTCCGAAATCTTCCGGAGAACCCATTTTCATAGATTTTACATCAGCAATTAATTGTTCTTTTACAGCTGGCCATAAACTTTGCGGAATATAAGCTCTTGAAGCTGCAGAACATTTTTGACCTTGAAATTCAAAAGCTCCACGAGTAATACCCGTAACAACTTGTTTTACGTTTGCGCTTGGGTGTGCAATGATAAAATCTTTACCACCAGTTTCTCCAACGATTCTTGGATATGTTTTATAATGGTGAATGTTTGCTCCAATTTTAGCCCAGATATCTTTAAATACGTGAGTTGAACCTGTAAAGTGAACACCAGCAAAATCACGGCTGGCTAAAACAGTATCTGTAATCATTAAAGCATCTCCAAAAACAACGTTTATAACCCCGTCTGGAACTCCAGCTTCTTTGAAAACATCAATAATAACTTTTGCAGAAAATACTTGGCTGTCACTTGGTTTCCAAACCACAACGTTACCCATCATAGCAGCACTTGCAGGCAAGTTTGCAGCAATAGCAGTAAAGTTGAAAGGAGTAATAGCGTAAACAAAACCTTCAAGAGGTCTGTATTCTAAACGGTTCCAAACAGTAGAATCTGATTTTGGCTGATCGTTGTAGATTTGAGTCATGAACTCAACATTGTAACGTAAAAAGTCAATTAATTCACAAGAAGCATCAATTTCTGCCTGATGAATATTTTTAGATTGACCAATCATAGTTGCAGCATTAATACGCGCTCTGTAAGGACCAGCGATTAATTCAGCAGCTTTTAAGAAAATAGCAGCACGTTGTTCCCATGCCATGTTTGCCCATGCTTTTCTTGATTCAAGAGCATTTGCAATCGCTTTTTCGATATGTTGTTTTTCAGCTAAATGATATTTTCCAACAATGTGTTTGTGATCATGAGGAGCTGTAATATTTCTTGTGTTTCCAGTTTTGATTTCTTCGCTTCCAATATATAAAGGAACATCAATTTGAGAGTTCCACATTGTAGTGTAAGCTGCCTGAACAGCTGCTTTTTCTGGTGAGTTCGGTGCGTAGCCTTTTACAGGTTCGTTTACCGCTTTTGGTACATGAAAGAATCCTTTTAACATGGGATAAATTGTTTTAAAATTTACGAATTGTTTAATTTTCTACAAAAGTACAAATGATAATTTGATTATATCACAATACAATATTAAAAAGTTGTAATTTAATAAACTAATTGCATGAAGTTGTAAAACAGGTCTTTGCATAAAGTTTTAAATTTGAGTTACTTCTGAAAAGAATACTTTAACTATACTATTATGAAAATCCCCCTTTTAGCTTTTAATGACAAAGGTATTTACTGCCAGCAGGCAGATGTTTATCTTGATCCGTGGCGTCCTGTAAAAAACGCCATAATCACACACGGACATGCCGATCACTCGCGCTGGGGACATCAAAATTATATTACACATCATACCAATATTCCCATAATCCGACATCGTTTGGGAGAAATAAATGTTACCGGAAAAGAATGGGGAGAAACCTTTGTAATCAATAATGTAAAATTTTCCCTTCATCCTGCCGGACATATTATAGGTAGTTCGCAGATTAGAGTAGAACACAAAGGTGAAGTCTGGGTTTTTACCGGAGATTATAAAACGGAAGACGACGGAATTTCAACTCCGTATGAAGTTGTAAAATGCGACACTTTTATAACCGAATGTACTTTCGGACTTCCCGCTTTCAATTGGACGCCGCAAGCTGAAGTTATTACAGAAATCAATAATTGGTGGGCAGAAAATAAAGCCGAAGGCAGAACTTCAATTCTCTTTGGATATTCTTTAGGAAAAGCCCAACGCCTTTTAAAATATTTAGACACTGATATTGGAAAAATATATACGCACGGCGCCATCGAAAACATGACAAATGTTTTACGTCCGATGGTTTATTTTCCACCAACTGAATTAATAACCAGAGAAACCAAAAGAGAAGCCCTTTTAGGAAATATTGTTCTTGCTCCGCCAAGTGCACACGGAAGTATCTGGATTAGAAAAATGACACCTTTTGTAACTGGTTCAGCAAGCGGATGGATGGCATTTAGAGGTGCAAGACGCCGACGTGCCATTGATAAAGGTTTCGTTTTAAGCGATCACTGCGACTGGCATTCTTTATTAGAAAGCGTCAAAGCAACGGGTGCAGAAAGAGTAATTTGTACGCATGGTTATACTGATATTTTTGCCAAATATTTAAGGGAATTAGGTTACGATGCCAGAACCGAAAAAACACAATATGAAGGTGAAGCAGCAGAAATGGAAAAAGAAGAAAAAGAAACCGAAATAGATCAAAATGAAACTTCGATTATTTCTGAAAATTTGCAATGAAAAATTTTAACACATAGTAACATAGTTTTTCTTTGTGGTTAAAGGCATTTCATTTTTTCTAAACAAACATAGCTATGTGTGAAAATCTAGATTTTTTCTAAACTCTTTTTTTAGCAATAAAACCTATGTTTCTATGTGTTTAAAAACTATACACAATGAGTTTAAAATAGTATGATGTAAATGAAAAATTTCGCCCAACTTATAAAAACATTAGACAGTTCAAACAAGACAAACGTAAAAGTCGATGCTTTGACGACGTATTTTAAAAATGCATCGCCGGAAGATAAAGTATGGACTATTGCGATTCTTTCGCATCGTCGTCCGGCAAGACCGGTTAATACGACTTTATTGCGACTTTGGGCAAATGAATTGGCGAATATTCCGTTATGGCTTTTTGAGGAAAGTTATCATATTGTGGGCGATTTGGCCGAAACTATTGCTTTGATAATTCCAAGTACAAAAAAACATTCCGATAAAAGTTTAACCGAGTTTCTACAGGAAATCATCGCCTTAAAAAAGAAAACCGATCCAGAGAAAAAGGAATATCTGCATGAAAACTGGATGGCGTTGAATTATTACGAACGTTTCGTTTTTACCAAATTAATTACCGGAAGCTTCAGAATCGGCGTAAGCCAAAAATTAATGACACGTGCTTTATCCAAAGCAGAAGATGTTGATGAAGATGCTTTGGCTTATAAATTAATGGGAAATTGGAATCCCAATACTATTACATTTCAGGAATTGATTCTCGATGAAAAAAGTTCCGATTATTTATCAAAACCTTATCCGTTTTATCTCGCGTATCCAATTGAAGGTGATGTCGAAGATTTAGGAAATCCCGAAGATTGGTCCATCGAACATAAATGGGATGGAATACGTTCGCAAACCATTATTCGAGATGATGAAATTTACGTTTGGTCAAGAGGCGAGGAGCTGGTTACCGATAAATATCCTGAGTTTAAATCTTTTGTAGGCATTATTCCAAACGGAACTGTAATCGATGCAGAAATCTTAGCTTTTCCCGAAAATGAAATCGGAACTTTTAATGATTTACAAGCAAGAATTGGACGAAAAACCATATCGGCAAATCTGCTGGAAAAAGTGCCCGTAATTCTTAAAGCGTATGATATTTTAGAATGGGAAGGAAAAGATATTCGAAATTTACCGTATATAGAAAGAAGAAAATTACTGGAAGATTTATATGATGATATAAAAGACCAAACCCGTTCTTTTCGGATTTCAGAAAGGGTTTCGTTAACTTCTTGGGAAGATGTAGCAAAAGAAAGAGAACGCGCCCGCGAAATGAAAAGCGAAGGTTTGATGTTAAAACGAAATACTTCGCCGTACCAAGTTGGAAGAAAAAAAGGTGATTGGTGGAAATGGAAAATAGAGCCTTTAGTAATTGATGCCGTTCTAACTTACGCCATGCGAGGACACGGACGACGCTCGAATTTATTTACCGATTATACTTTTGCGCTTTGGCAAAACAATGAAAACGGAGAAAAAGAACTCGTCACTTTCGCAAAAGCCTATTCCGGTTTAACCGATGCCGAATTCAGAAAAGTGGATGATTTTATAAAAAAGAATACTTTAGAACGTTTTGGCCCCGTTCGAAGCGTAACGCCACAATTGGTTTTTGAAATTGGTTTCGAAGGCATTTCGCTTTCCAAAAGACATAAAAGCGGAATCGCAACAAGATTTCCAAGAATTTTGAGATGGCGACAAGACAAAAAAATAGAAGAAGCAAATTCTATTGAAGATTTAAAAAATATGATTTCATAATACGTTGACAATTTTTAAACACATAGAAACATAGATTTTATTGCTAAAAAAAGAGTTTAAAAAAAATCTAGATTTTCAAACATAGCTATGTTTGTTAATGCAAGTGAAACGCATTTATGCAGTTTTAGTAACTATGTTTCTATGTGTTAAAATTACCGCCACGAATTCCACAAATTTTCACGAATTAATTTTCACACAATGATTTGTGAAAATTCGTGAAATTCGTGGCAAAAAAAATCATTTTTAATCATTAAAATCTGTGGCATTATTCTAATATTCAAAATATAATAAATGAACAGGGACGAATTATATGTATTAGCCGAAAACTGGTTTAAAAGTCAGGGTTGGAAATCTTTTCCATTCCAGACGCAAACCTGGACTGCTTTTTTGCAGGGAAAAAACGGTTTATTAAACGCGCCAACCGGAAGCGGGAAAACCTATGCTTTGTGGTTTCCTGTAGTTCTCGATTATATTAAAAAAAATCCTGATTATAAAACTAAACACAGATCCGGATTAAAAGCAATCTGGATTACGCCATTACGTGCACTATCTGTAGAAATAAAACAAGCAGCAGAACGAATTATTACAGATTTAGATCTGCCGTTAACCGTTGGAATCCGTTCCGGAGATACTTCGCAGAGCGAAAGAGCAAAGCAGAAAAACAAAATGCCCGATCTTTTAATTACAACGCCTGAAAGTTTACAGCTTCTTTTAGCATCAAAACAATACGAAAAAACCTTCGCCAATTGCGGTGCCATCGTAGTTGATGAATGGCACGAATTAATGGGAACCAAACGAGGCGTGCAAATGGAATTAGCGCTTTCGAGATTAAAAACAATTGCGCCCAAAATGCGAATTTGGGGAATTTCGGCAACAATTGGAAATCTCGAATTAGCGCAAGAAGTTTTGTTAGGTCATGATACGGAAGCCTATAAAAACTCCGTTTTGATAAAAGCACATATCAATAAAAAAATAAAGATAGAATCGATTCTGCCTGAAAAAATGGAAACCTATCCGTGGCGTGGGCACATGGGTTTGCATTTAATTGATGAGGTTGCAAAAATCATCCGAAAGAGTAAAACAACTTTAATTTTTACCAATGTACGTTCAGCTTGCGAAATTTGGTTTCAGGCTATTTTAGAAAAATATCCGGAATTTGCTGGAGAAATGGCGATGCATCACGGAAGTATCAGTAGAGAAACTCGTTTGTGGGTTGAAGACGCAATTAGAAACGAAGAATTAAAAGTCGTGGTTTGTACTTCGAGTTTAGATCTTGGTGTCGATTTTGCACCTGTTGAAACCATAATTCAGGTTGGCGGACCAAAAGGAGTTGCAAGATTTTTACAGAGAGCAGGAAGAAGCGGACACCAGCCGGGAAAGGAAAGTGTGATTTACTTTCTCGCCACACATGCGATGGAATTAATCGAAGCTTCGGCATTAAAAAAAGCAGTTGCCCAAACCGTTGTCGAAGACCGAATGCCGTATTTAAACAGCTGGGATGTTTTAGTGCAATATTTAAATACACTCGCAGTTTCTGACGGATTTTTTCCTGATGAAATTTATGAAGAAGTTAAAACAACATTTTGTTATCAAAATATAACCAAAGAAAACTGGAACTGGATTTTGAATTTCATAACCAACGGAAGCCAGAGTTTGCAAGCTTATGATGAATTCAAAAAAGTAGAAATTGAAGAAGACGGACGTTATAAAATCAACAGCCGTTTTATTGCCATGCATCACAGAATGCAAATGGGAACAATTGTGGGCGACGCCGTTTTGAATGTGAAATTTTTAAGTGGAGGATTTATTGGAACTGTGGAAGAATGGTTTTCTTCAAAATTACAGCGAGGCGATGTTTTTACTTTTGCCGGAAGGCGGCTTGAATTATTTCAAATTAAAAATATGCAGGTTTTAGTTCGAAAAGCCGATCCTAAAAAAACTGCACGAGTGGTAAGCTGGATGGGAGGACGAATGACGTTATCGGCGCAAATGAGTGAATTGCTTCGGGAAGAATTATACGCCGCAAACACAGATCATTTAACTCCCGAATTAAAAGCTTTGAAACCTATTTTTGACAGACAAAGAAAAGAAAGTATTGTACCTAATAATGACGAATTTTTAATAGAAACTTTTAAAACACGCGAAGGTTTTCATGCGATTTTTTATCCTTTTGAAGGCCGATATGTTCATGAAGCAATGGCTAGTTTAATTTCCTATAGAATCAGTTTATTGTCACCAATTACTTTTTCGCTGGCGTATAATGATTACGGATTTGAATTGCTTTCTGATCAGGAAATTGATATGCAGTCTGTTTTTGATAATAATTTGTTTACTACAGAATATGTTCATCATGATTTGCAGAAAAGCTTAAACGCAACCGAAATGGCGCGTCGAAAATTTCGTGATATTGCTGTAATCGCGGGTTTAGTTTTTACCGGAATGCCCGGAAAACCAGTTAAAACAAAACATTTACAAAGCGGATCGCAATTGCTTTTTGAAGTTTTTAGGGATTACGAACCCGATAATTTATTATTACAGCAGGCTTTTATCGAAACCTTTGAACATCAGTTAGAAGAAGGACGTTTAATTCAGGCCATGGAAAGAATAAATAATCAGACGATTGTCTGGAAACAATGCAAAAAGCCAACGCCATTTAGTTTTCCTATAATTACAGATCGTTTACGTGAAAAAATATCCAGCGAAACATTACAGGAAAGAATTAAAAAAATGACAGCGAGTTACATGAAATAATTACAATATGAAGATCAATATTAACAATCAAAATTTCGTTTTGCATCAATCCGGAGCTGCTTTTTGGGAAGAAAAGAAGATGCTCTTAATCTCTGATTTACATTTGGGGAAAATTGCGCATTTTAGAAAACACGGAATGGCAATTCCGGAGAAAGCGGTTTTGGAAAATTTTGCAAGATTAAATGAAGTGTTAAATCTATTTGATTCTGAAACGATTATTTTTCTTGGAGATTTATTCCACAGTAAAATCAATAACGAATGGGATTTTTTTGCTGATTGGACTAAAACGGTTTCTCAGCAGATTATTCTAGTGGAAGGGAATCATGATATTATTTCAAAAAAAAACTACGCCGATTTAAATATCGAAATTTACGAAGAATTGATAATCGATGATTTTCTATTAACGCATCATCCTACAACACGAGAAAACTTTTTTAATTTTTGCGGACACATTCATCCCGGAATAAAACTAAAAGGTTTGGGCAGACAGTTTTTAAGTTTATCCTGTTTTTTTAGAAAACCGCATCAAATGATTTTTCCTTCTTTTGGAGAATTCACAGGAAATTTTTATCTAATTCCCGAAGAAAATGACCAAGTATATGCCATTACAAAAGAAGAAGTAATAGAAATAAAACGCTGAATTAATTCAATGCAAAAGGAGCACACATTCTAAAAGTAGGTACAATTACTTTGAAAGTTTTAGTTGTAGTGAAATTGATCATATTAAAATGACCTTTCATAGCACCGTAAGGAGATGATAATAAACAACCAGAGCTGTAAGTGTGATTTTCACCTGGTTTTAAAACAGGTTTTTTGCCTATAACGCCTTCACCATCAACAATATCTAAATCGTTTAATGAGTCGTGGATTTCCCAGTGGCGTGAAGTTAGCTGAACAGAATCTTTACTATAATTTTCGATTGTAACTACGTAACTAAAAGCAAAGTGAATCTTGTAGTTCTTGAAGTAAGTGCCTTCAAAACTAGTTAGAACCGATATTTTTATGCCTCGTGTAATTTGAGAAACCATATTAACCTAGTAAATCTGTGTGAGTTATAGGCACAAAGCTACGAAAAAAAACTAGGAAACCTAAAACCTTAACAATGTTTTAATTAACTATGTTTATGGAGTTTGCATTGCCTTTTCCAATAACTCTTTGATAACGATCTGTACTTTCTCTGTAATAAACTAATATAGTATACTCATTTTCTGTTTGATAAAAATTACCATCAACGGCATTTTCATTATCTATATTGCCTTTTTTATCGGCAACGGTGTATTGAAAATTAGTAAAACCTTGTTTGATCATTATTGCTTTTTCAAAAACGGCTTTATCTGTATTATAATCCAGTTTGTATTCTGGCGATAAGCTGTAATTATTGAACATTCCTGTAACATAAATATCTTTGTTAAGCCTGAAAGCCGGAGCCGAAAGCGTGAAATAAACCCAGGCATAATCAGCTTCAATACTGTTGTCTGAACCATTTATGTTTTTCACCACAAAATTACCGTTTACGTCCTGATAATTGGTATAAATCTGATTTCCTCTTGCTGCATTGGTATACAAATAAGCATTGTAAATATCGTTGTTAGCGCCCACTCGTCCTACGTTATTATTTGCTGCACGAATGTCTTTATTTTCAAAATATAAAAATTCATTTCCGCCCCAAAATTGCGTTTCCCCATCATACTTATAAACCAGTTGATTTCCAATGGTATATTGCGGTGGAATATTTTTAATGGCAGTGTTGAAATTTCCGTTTTGTAATAAAAGAACTTTTACATTTTGAATTGGAGTTTGAAATGTAATATCATTTGAAACAATCGAAAAATCCAAATTCTGTTTGTAGTCAATATTGCTGAGGTTTCGGGTTCTTTTTACCTGTGCCGCCACCGTACAATGATCTTCGTATAAAATGAATTTTCGGGAGAAAATAACTTCTTTATCTTCATTTAAAATTTTCAGGATGTAATTTCCGGACAATCTTAATTGCGTTGTAAATTGATTTGGAAACGCCAGTCGGTAATGTGAATAAACCTGAAGTGTATTAAATGAGTTCGAATAATCTGTAATTCTCTGGCCGTCAAAACCTCTTAAATAATCTGTTTTCGGAATATCAGTTGGTTTCCAGTTATAATCGCAATGTGTGATTTCAAAATAATAATTGGCTTCGTTACCAAATAAATCATCAAACTGAAATTCAAATGTAGAATTCAATTCAAATATCGGAACAACATTATTGCCATTCTGAACAAAAGTAACGGTTTTGATATTGTATGGAGGAACTACTTCAGTTTGTATTTCCTGAGCTTTCGCGAAAGTAAAAACAAAAAACAAAAGCAAACTTTGATATAAAAATTTTGGCATCTTATTATGTTGTAAGATTGTAAATATAACAATTTTATTAAACGTAATAAGATGCCATTTATTGGATGAAGCGATTTATTAAGAATTTAAAATGTATTCTAAATTAGCTTCGATCTCATCATTTATATAGCTTTCCTCTAAAAGAGAATCAGATAAAAGCTTTTTATTTTCCTGCAGTTTAATGATTTTTTCTTCTACCGTATTTTTTGAAATAAAACGAACAACGTTTACTTTATTCAGCTGTCCAATTCGGTGCGCCCTTCCAACTCCTTGTTTTTCTGCAAAAGGATTCCACCACGGATCTAAAAATAAAACATAAGAAGCTTTTGTAATATTCAAACCAACGCCTCCCGCTTTTAGCGAAATAAAAAACAATAAAGGCTCTTCTTTTTCCTGAAACAGTTTTACCTGTTGCTCTCTTTTGCTGGCAGGAGTTTCACCTGTAATTTCGCAATAGGTTATTTTGTTTTCTTTGCACCAATCTGTATAAAAATTCAAATTGGTAACAAACGAACTGAAAATGATTACTTTCTGTTTTGCTTTGACTAAATTTTCGAGATAATTAGTAACCGCAATATATTTTCCCGAATCAATTTCAGATTCCTGATCTACCATTTTCGGGTGGTTACTCAATTGTCTTAACTTCATCAGCGTATTAATAATGCTGATTTTGTCAGGACTTGAGCCATCCATTTTTAATAAAAAGTTACGCGCTTTTGATTTTTCCTGTTCATATAATTTTTCCTGTTCAGGGTCCATTTCACAATAATAAATCTGCTCTGATAATTCAGGTAAATCTTTTAAAACCTGTTCCTTGGTTCGTCGTAAAATATAAGGCTGAACCAAGTTTTTTAATTCAGATAAAACATCTTCATTTTGCTTTTTCTCAATCGGAATTTTAAAATTTTCTGCAAAGAAATTATAAGTTCCCAAAATATCCGGATTTATAAACTGCATTTGCGACCATAAATCGTCAAGCGAATTTTCAATTGGCGTACCACTTAAAGCAATTTTATGACCCGTACTTATTTTGTTTATGGCTTTAAAAATCTTAGAATTTTTATTTTTGATGTATTGACTTTCGTCCAAAATCAAATAACGAAAATCATATTTTTCTAAAATTGAAATATCACGATGAACGATGCTGTAACTGGTAAAAATTAAATCAGTTGTTGCTAGTCTTGCGACTAATTGTTTTCGGTCATTCCCCACATATTGCATTTTCGAAAAATGCGGAGTGAACTTTGCAGATTCGTTGTACCAGTTAAAAACCAATGAAGAAGGTAAAACAATCAAAGTTTTAAGCGGTTCTCTTTCTACAGTAGTTTCGTTTGCAAATAAATCAAAATTGGTAGTTTTAGTCGTAAATCCTAATTGTTCCTGAACGGCAACCAAAACAGCTAAAGTCTGTAACGTCTTCCCAAGTCCCATATCATCGGCAAGACACGCACCTAAATTCGAATTAAAATGCCCTAAAAGCCATTTTACACCGTCAATTTGATAAGGTCGCAAAGTTGCTTTTAATAAATCAGAAGCCACATATTCAGCTTTATAAGTTACATCATCTTTGATTTCGGCAATAGCATCAAGGGCAGTGAAATTACTTTTGCGTAAAAGTAAAGTGCCGCTTTCTATTTTTCCGAGTTTTGCCAGCGAACTGTATTTGCTGAACCATTCTAATGGAATCAAAAAATAGTTTCCATCAGGCAGCGGAAAGAGTCTTTCTTTGCTTTTTATATTCGGAATAATTTCGCTGAAATTAATTGTATACGATCCAATGGTAATGATAATTTTGATGTCAAACCAATCTCCGTTTGTATCTTTTGACGCAGAAACGGTATGGTTTGAAGTAACAATTTCTTTGCTTTCCAGCTTTAAATTTTGAATGTTAAAACCTAAACTTTCCAGCTTTTCTTTATTGTCAATTATCAATTGAATGTTGATATAAGGATCTGAAGTTTCAGCCTCAGAATTTAATCCAAATAACTCGTTTTTGATTTTTATTAAACCAATTTCGGTTAATTTATCGACATACAAATTTTCATCAGCATTTCGTTTAAACTGAATGATTTTAGGTTCATTTGCAACACTAAAATCTACAAACGAATGTGTTTTCTTTGTTTTACTTCCGTCAAATGAATAGCCGTTATAATCAAAATAAAGGTTGAGGTAATAACAGTTTTTAAAGAAATCGTAAACCGGCTGAATCGTGCAGGAAGTAATTTCATCACGCTGTTCAATTTCAAAACCTGTTGCTTCGATATCAATTTTTTTAGCTATTTCGGGAATGAAATTCTTAAAGTAATCATCAACTAATTTTGAAGGTATTTCGATTGATTTTTTCTTTAAAAAAGGCATCAGTTTTTTAGCATTAAGGGCTGTTAACTGACCTAATTTTTTATTGATAATTAACCAGCCCGGCTCATCCAAAAGGATATCAACATTGCTTTCCATTGGTAAAAAAGCTGTTTCATTTTCTTTTAAAGAAAGGGTATACGTAATTCCTTCGGCGTGTTTGTCAAATTGAATTTGAGGTTCAAAATAAAGCGGACTAATATCAACTCTCGAACGGTAAAAATCTTTTTCGGGTCCAATATTTATTGACAACGGAAATTGTCCTTCAACAATTAAACTGTAAAAAGAAGACAGATTTAATTTTAAATGCTGACGAATGGCAAACTCAATTTTAGAATCCTTTTGCAAATCAGCAATGGTTTTTGCTGATTTGATTTTAGCACTGAATTTTTTGAATATGAATTCAGGTTTTAAAGACTCGCAGGCAGTCAGTATTTTTTTTGTATTCGAATCTAAATCGTCAAAAACAATTCCGAAACTTTGAATTATTCCGGCGGTTGCTTTTTTGTCCAGATATTTGATTTCATCGGTATTCTCAACGATGTAGGATGTTGGAATATAAACATTCAGATTTTTTTCAAAACTGATGTCAAAACAGAACTGAAATGATTTTGTAGGTTCCAAGGTTTAGGGATTTGGTTGGCTTGTAAATTAGTTATTGGGCAAAAAAATAAAGAGTTTTCAAAATATCAATAATTTGAAAACTCTTTTAAAATGAACTTATATCACTTATATCGTGAAAAAATTAGTTTTCCTGTTTAAAGCAAAGCGGAATAATCTCGCCTTTTGCCAAACAGTATTTTTCTACTAATTCTGGTGCAATTTTATTGGTGTAATCTTCTTCAATTACAATAAAACCAATGCTTCTTAATTTGTCGAAATAGTCGCGTCCGTAAATACGAACGTGATCGTATTGTCCAAATATTTTAGCACGCTCTTTTTGGTCTGTAATTGAATCATCTGCGAAAGTAACTTCACGGTTTAAATCTTGTGGAATCTGCAAAATCGCCATTCCGCCCGGTTTTAAAACGCGGAATAATTCCTGCATCGCTTTTGTGTCATCCGGAATATGTTCTAAAACGTGATTGCATAAAATCACATCATATTCGTTGTCTTTAAATGGTAAATTACAGATATCTGCTTTTACATCTGCCAAAGGCGAAAATAAATCGGTTGTCGTGTAATCCAGGTTTTTCTGCTTGCGAAATCTTTTATAAAAAGCTTGCTCCGGAGCAAAATGAAGTACTTTTTTAGGTGCTGTAAAAAAATCAGTCTGATCGTTTAAATACAGCCAAAGTAAGCGGTGTCTTTCTAACGAAAGTGTACTTGGCGAAAGTACATTGTTACGTTGTTTTCCGTATCCGTAAGGAAGAAAAGATCTAAAACTTTTTCCGTCAATAGGATCAGTAAATCTACTTCCTTTTAATGATAAAGCTAAAATAGGACGCGCTACATAACTCAAACGAATTAATAAAGGACGCGGGATTGTATTAAGTACTAATTTAAAAAGTTTTTTCATGGGGCTGTTTCGCAGAGTTACACAAAGGAGACACAGAGTTTCACAAAGTGTTTATAAATCTTTTTATGTTGTTTTTTAATATTTTTGAATCAAAATTAATGAGCAATCCTAATGGATAATTTCCAAGTTTCAGATAGGTTATTATTTGCGCAAAATGTACATCGGTAAAAGCTTCGACAGTTTTTAATTCAATGACAATCGTGTTTTCGATTAATAAATCAATTCGATATCCATGATCTAGTTTTATGTCTTTATAAATTATGGGTAAAACTTTTTGTCGTTCAACAGTCAAGCCGGCATTTACTATTTCATAATATAAACATTCTTGATAAGCTGATTCTAATAAACCAGGACCAAGCTGTTTGTGAACTTCAATCGCTAAACCAATAATTTTATATGTAATTGCGTCTAATCTATTACGAGATTCATTGTTTTCTTCAAACATTTAAAGGCTTGTAAAATAAATAATTTTGTGAATCTTGGCGTATATCTTTGTGAATCTTTGCGGAATAACTATAATACCAACGGCACTTTTCTAAATTCGTCTTCTTCATTGCTTTCGATTCCTAAAGCTTTGTAGATGTATTGGAAAGTCGATAATAGTTCCGGTTTACCATCGATTAGCGCTACATCATGTTCGAAATGCGCACTTGCTTTTCCGTCAGCAGTTGTGATTGTCCAGCCGTCTTTATGTTGTTTGATGTTTCTTGTTCCCATGTTAATCATAGGTTCAATTGCAACCACCATTCCTTCAACAAAAAGTTTTCCGCGGCCGCGTTTTCCGTAGTTTGGCATTTCAGGCTCTTCATGCATTTTTTGTCCTAAACCATGTCCAACCAATTCGCGAACCACACCATAACCGTGAGATTCTGTATATTTTTGAATCGCATTTCCAACATCTTCTACGCGATTTCCGGCTTTAAATTCTCTAATTCCAACGTAAAGAGATTCTTTAGTTATCTGCAAAAGTTTTTTAACTTCTGGCGCAACTTCTCCAATTTCGAAACTATAAGCGTGATCTCCATGATATCCGTTTTTGAACGCACCGCAGTCTACAGAAATTACATCACCACTTTGTAAAGGTGTATTATTCGGAATCCCGTGTACAACCTGAGAATTCGGACTCATACAAAGTGAATTCGGGAAACCGTACAATCCTAAAAAGCTAGGAACTGCACCGTGATCACGAATGAATTCTTCGGCTAATTTGTCCAGATATAATGTAGTAACTCCTTCTTTAATTTCAGAAGCAATCATTCCTAATGTTTTCGATACGATCAAAGCACTTTCGCGCATTAATTCGATTTCCTCTCTCGTTTTTTGGATAATCATATTTTTCAGATTTTCAGTTCGCAAAAGTACAATTTTTAATATTATTTTTTGAGTAATTTTTTTCGCCGCGAATTAGGTTTTTTCGCCACGAATTTCACCAATTAGCACGAATTCTAAATTTGGAATAATTTTTAAAGACAAAGTAATTCGTGAAAATTTGTGTAATTCGTGGCAAACCCTTTCATTACGATCAGCTGTGCTTTTAATTTAATATCTCAGAAAAAAGCCATAAATTAGTAGTAAAATGTGATTATCATGGAAACTGCTACAGATCAAGATATAGTTAAAATAAAAGCTTTAAGGAAAATGCAGGCAAGTGCTTTGGCGCTTTTGGGTTTTGCGGTGCTTCTTTTTATAATTGCTATTTATTTTAAAATTCCAATACTGCAGGCTTTTAGCGAAGCGGCAATGGTTGGGGGAATTGCCGATTGGTTTGCGGTCGTGGCTTTATTTCGCCACCCGCTTGGGATTCCGATTTGGCATACAGCTATTATTCCGACGAAGAAAAATGAAATTGGAGAAAATCTCGGGAATTTTGTTTCAGAAGAATTTCTGAATCGGGAAAAACTGGAAATTAAACTCGATGAATTCAACTTTGCTACAAAAGCTTCAGAATGGCTTTCAGAGGAAGAAAATGCAGATAAAATTGCGAATGTTGTGGCGGTAAATCTTATTCCCGGAATTTTGAGAACCATAAAAGATGAAGATGTGAAAAGATTTATTCAGGTTCAATTTAAAGAAAAACTGGAAGGAATAAACTTCGGTGACTGGGTTGCAGTTGCTTTAGAACCTTTGCAAAAAGGGGATTTAAAAAATCAAATGCTGACAAATCTTCTGGAAGTAATGAGCAGCGAATTGACTAATAATAAAGATTTAATCAGACAAAAAGTAAAAGCATCGACTCCGTTTTTAAGCTTTGGACTGGCCGATAAAAGTATTACCGAAGGTGTTTTTAATGGTTTACAGGATTTTTTAAACGAAGCTAAAAAACCTGACAGCGCAGTGCGCCAAAAGATTGATGAGTATATTTTTAATTTTTTGGAGAAAGTCAAAAACTCCGAAGAAATGCGAATTAAAATCAACGATATGATTTTGAGTTTTGCCGGAAAAAAAGAAGTTCAGGATTACATCAACGGAATTTGGGATGAAATAAAACTTTCGATAACCAATGATTTGAACAAAGGCGATGAATCTTCCATTAAAAATAGTGTTTCGGGTTTAATTCAAACTTTTGGAAATGGTATTAAAGAAGACACCATTATGATTGACAAAATCAATAATTTTATCAAAAATGATTTGCTATCTGTTCTTCTAAACAATAAAAAGGTAATTGGAGATTTAATTTCATCAACCGTAAAAAGCTGGGACGGAAAAGAAGTTTCGGAAAAATTAGAACTAGAAATAGGAAAAGATCTTCAATACATCAGAATCAACGGAACTTTGGTAGGAGGGATTATCGGACTTGTGATTTATGGTGTTGAACAATTGTATCATTATTTTATAATGTAATATACACAATCTTGTCATTTCGAGGAACGAGAAATCTCCGCAAGAAGCTCCGTTCCTAATGTCGTCAATCTTTGTAGAGCTACTTACGGAGATTTCTCGTTCCTCGAAATGACAAAAATGCTTAAAAACAAAAGGGACTAATTTTAAAATTAGTCCCTTTTTTATATAAAAAATTAGTTTTTATAATAACGAATGACAAGTCATTGCGTTTGGCTGCTGGACTCCCATTAATTCTAAAATAGTAGGAGCGATGTCGCCAAGAACACCATCCTGAATATTTTTCAATTGTTTGTCAACTAAAATAATCGGTACTGGGTTTGTTGTGTGTGCAGTATTTGGGCTTCCGTCAGGATTGATCATTGTTTCGCAGTTTCCGTGATCAGCAATTACGATTGTCGTGTAGTCGTTTGCAAGAGCAGCATCGATTACTTTTTTCGCGCAAGCGTCAACTGCTTCACAAGCTTTAATTGCAGCACTCATAATTCCTGTGTGTCCAACCATGTCTCCGTTTGCAAAGTTTAAACAAACGAAATCAACTTCGCCTTTGTTCAATTCAGGAACAAGAGCATCAGCAAGTTCGTAAGCACTCATTTCTGGCTGTAAATCGTAAGTTGCAACTTTTGGAGAATTTCTCAAAATTCTTGATTCACCTTCAAAAGGAGTTTCTCTTCCGCCTGAAAAGAAGAAAGTTACGTGTGGATATTTCTCCGTTTCAGCAATACGAATTTGTTTTTTGCCCGCTTTTTCTAAAACTTCACCAAGCGTTTCCGTGATATTATCTTTATTGTAAACGACTTTTACGTTTTGATACGTTTCGTCGTAGTTCGTAAGCGTTACATAATACAAGTTTAACTTGTGCATGTTTTGCTCGTGGAAATCATGTTGAGAAAGTGCTTCAGTAAGTTCACGTCCTCTGTCTGTTCTAAAGTTAAAGAAGATGACAACATCGCCTTCAATAATAGTTGCCAAAGGTTTTTGTTCTTCATTTACAATTACAACCGGCTCGATAAATTCGTCAGTAACATCGTGTGCATAACTGTCAAGAACACTTGCTACAGCGTTTGTAGATGGAATTCCAACTCCGTTTACTACTAAATCGTAAGCTAGTTTTACACGTTCCCAACGTTTATCACGGTCCATTGCATAATAACGACCAACGATAGAAGCAATTTTTACCGGAGTATCTTTAATATATTCATCTAAATCATGAATGTACTTTGCTCCGGATTTCGGGTCAACGTCACGTCCGTCTGTAAAAGCGTGAATATAGACCTGATCTAAACCATACTCTTGCGAAGCGTCGATTAATCCACGTAAGTGAGAAGTATGAGAGTGAACACCTCCATCAGAAACTAATCCTAAAAAGTGTACTTTTTTATTGTTGTTTTTAGCGTAAGTAAAAGCATCGATTAACACTTGTTCTTTAGCAAGTGTTTTGTGAGCTACAGCTAAATTAATTTTTGCTAAATCCTGATATACAATCCTTCCGGCACCAAGGTTCATGTGCCCAACTTCACTATTTCCCATTTGACCTTCAGGTAAACCTACGTTTAATCCGTCAGTACGCAATTGAGCGCTTGGGTAATTTTTGTAAAGACTATTTATAAAAGGAACATTTGCATTGTCTATTGCAGATACTTTAGGGTCAGGAGATTTTCCCCAACCGTCTAAAATCATAAGGATAACTTTTTTGTTCATTACATTTTTGTTTTTTACAAAGATAAGCCATTTCTAAAATTTGGAGAGAAAGCTTTATTACATTTATGTTTAATAAAATGAAGTGTAACAAAAAATACTAAATTAATTATAGAACTCTTTATTTTTTAAAATTAATTCACGCTAAGCTCTTTTTCTAACCTTATTTTTGACAGCGTTATAGTCTATAAAATATTTTACACTAACAGAAAAAATGTGTTTTAAGGCGTCGTTAGTCAATAAACTCGTTACGTTGTGTTTGAAATCCTTATCGATAATACGTTCAAAATTAGAAGCATTATTTCTGTATAAAGCCGAAAGCTGACTTCCGGGCGCAAACCACCATGAATAAGATAAATCGGCATTCCAGGAATAAAAACTTGAATTTTTGTTTTCGGTATATTGCGGATACGGATCCAGAGTTCCATCTGCTTCAAGCTTCAAAATATCTTTATTTTCTGCAGAAGACCAATATTGTCGAACAGCTAAATTAAGTGTCATAGTGCTGTTAATGGCGTATTTTCCTGATATAGTATTGGCGTATGTGATAACGTCACGATTAGCAAAAACAACAGTTTCGGGAGTGCTTTCATTATCGTCGTCGTCATAACCGTCGATATAACCTTTGTTATTGTTTCTTTTAAGAAAACTAAAAGTATAAACCAGTAAAAGTTTATCATTAAAACGATATCTCGGACTAATGTCGGTGCCATAAGCGGCTCTTCCGGGTTCATCAGCAACAGATAATGACGGATTAATATCGATAGCAAATTTATGGTTGTAATTTGTCGAAATGCTTCCCCAAAAATCAAATTTTCTCGGAATTATAACATATCGATTGTCTGCTCTTGGTTCGTAATAATCATGAGATTCTAATGGAGAAACAGAAAGTCCTGCTCCGTAATAATTATTTTTTACGGTACTTAAATTTACTTCGGCTTCAATTCGGTTTGCCTGAACTTTTCCGGAGTCTTTATTGAATTCAGAATACATTTCATAATCAATTCTAAAACTATTAAAAAGCTTCGTTGGGTTTAGAATCCTGTAATTCGCATTTCCGTAAAAATTGTAATAATTGGTATAGAAATTAATTCCCAAATCATTCGGGTCAAAATCTTTAGAAACAAAATCGGTACCTAAACTATAGCGGTATTTACCACTTGTTTCTGCAAATCCCACAGTTGAGAAAACACCGTTTGTATCTTCTTTATCATTTATAGTACTGTATTTTACATTTCCAAACAAGCTGTAAGTATTGGCTTTAGTATTTAAATCCCACGCTAAACCTGTTACATTGGCATCTTTATAATGACCGTTTCGAGTAACATTTGTATTGATAAACGTAACCGATGAATTTTTTCTAAAACGCTGATCCAGAACTAAAACATTATAGTTTGTAAGCGGTTCTACAACCTCACGTCTGGTTTCGCCGGAAATAGTATCTTTTATTGTCGCAAAAGTTTTTTCGGTAACCGCATTTAAAATTCCCACTCCCAAACCGTTTTTAGTTCTTCCCGAAAGTTTTAAAGCATTAATAAGATTAACGTTTTGTACCGTTTCAATAACTTCTTCATTGTCTTTTAAATCTGGTTCAACAGAAGGTTTGCCGCCAATTCTCCTCGAATAAAACATATTTCCTTTGTTGAATAAATCAGTTCCTTCGGTAAAAAAAGCTCTGTTTTCATTGAATTGCTGCTCAAACGGACCTAAATTCAAAATCTGATCGTCGTATTTGGTCTGTCCAAAATCCGGAATTAAAATAGCATCAACAGTAAAAGCGTCCGTGATTCCGTATTTAATGTCCATTCCGCCTTTTACAGTTCCGTATGTTTTTTGTCCTTCTCCAGCATTCAAATAATAAGATGCATAAGGCATAAAAAATAATCGGGTAGGAGGTTTTATATTTTCAATTCCTTCTAAAGTTCCGGCTTGCTGCGTAAAAGTTCCAATTTTTTTATCGACAAAGTTCCATGTATATTTATAACGGGTACGTTTTACTTCTCTAAAAAAATTAATTCCCCAGGTTTGTTTGTTTTCCTGTGAAAAACGTAAGGCAGAATATGGAATTTTTATTTCAACAACCCATCCGTTTTCGGTAATCGAAGCTTTGCTGATCCAAACAGCATCCCAGGAATAATCTTCACCATTTGAATCGGTCATAATACAATCTGCCTGAACATCAGCTGCCGAGACGTAAAACATAAAATCCTGTTGGCCGTCATTAAAACCATTTATAAAGACACCAAAAATATCTGCAGTTCCAAAATTATCACGCTGCGAAATCTCTTTTAAAATTTTATCAGGTTCATCATCATACATCATAGCGCCAATATAAATGGCGTCATTATCATATAAAACTTTGACAGTAGATTTTTTATTCTCCGGAGCAGCTTTTCCGTTATCAGGTTCTAATGTTATAAAGTCTGAAGCAATTCCGGCATTTTCCCATGCGCTTTCCTCTAGTTTTCCGTCAATAGAAATGTTTTGCGAAATAGACTTCGCCTGCAATGCCTTTTTTTGACTGAAACACAAAAAAGTAGATAAAAGAAACGTTAGAAAAACAAGTTTGTTCATGGAATTTTAAGCGAAAAATGATTGTAAAAGTACTTTAATTTAAGAATAATAGACTTCATTTTGTTTCACTTGTTACAGTTTTAGTTTCAAAATTTCCACTTTTTTTACCTTTTTTTAAGAAAAGCACCCAAAATATTATGATTTTTTGCGTGAGAAAAAATCTTACAGAAAGATACTTTTTATGTTAATAATGTTAAATTTTCAACAAAAAAAGCCTGATTTACAGTGTTTTATTTTGTGTATTTTCAAAAATTTCTACTTTTGCCTTACCCAAATTTATTATTAACCTAAAGAAATTCAATGATTTACAAAATTTATCCGCTGATGGTGTTTTTTCTATTATCTTTTGGTAAAGATTCAAAAAACACTCCCGAATTGAAATCTGTAAGAACAAAAGGTATTGCAAAAGTTGAAACAAACCTTTCTGTTGAAGCAAGAATTGAAAATGTTTATAATACATTAAATCCAAACAATTGTAAACTTCCTGAACTTAGAACTTTTACTGAAGCAGTGAAAGGTTTTTATCTATTGAAAGAAAGAGGAATTGTTCAAAAAAACATTCTAACCTTAATTGATTTTAGTCTTTCATCAAACACCAAACGTCTTTGGGTAATTGATATGACTACAAATACGGTATTATTTAACTCTTTAGTGGCTCACGGAAGAAATACAGGAGAAGAATTTGCTTCGGCATTTTCTAACTTAAACTCTTCATTTAAAAGTAGTTTAGGTTTTTATGCAACAGGCGAAATCTACCAAGGAAAACACGGAGCTTCGTTACGTTTAGATGGTCTTGAAAGAGGTTTAAACGACAACGCCCGCGAAAGAGGAGTTGTAATGCATGGAGCTGATTATGTTTCTGAATCATTTATCAGAGATCACAAAAGATTAGGCAGAAGCCAAGGTTGTCCAGCCCTTCCGGTTGAATTGACAGACGAAATAATCCAGACTATTAAAGACAAATCATGTTTGTATATCTACCATCCGTCAAGAAGCTTTACGATGGAAGAGAAGTTAATTTCTTAACTTAGTATACAAATCTGAATCAAGATTATAAATATCAGCTCTGAAAATGAGCTGATTTTTTTTGCTCCAAGCCGTCCAATACCATTGATATAAAGCATATTTTTTGGTGATTTTAAAACTCATGGTTTTTTTAGACGCAATTATCGTATCTATCTTTACTTTTGAAAACCTTTCAGGATCATCTAAAATATGTTCAGCCAATTCCAGCGGATTTTCAACACGTACGCAGCCAGAACTTAGTGAACGATTACTGCGCTCAAAATAATTTCTGTGATTAGTATCGTGTAAATAAACACTGTGGTGATTTGGAAACAAAATCTTCATTAATCCTAATGAGTTATTATAACCCGGACTTTGAACATATCTGTAATTGTTAGGTTTGTTTTCGTTCCACGCATGCGGATCGACAACATTTCCTGATGTGTCGTAAATTGTTATGTTTTTCTTTGCTAAATAATTTCGGTTGCGTTTCATTGCCGGAACAACATCTTCTTTTAAAATAGTTGGCGGAACAGTCCATGTTGGATTAAAAACAACCGTTTTTAAAACAGATGTAATAATGGGTGTTTTTCTTTTACTGGTTCCTACCACAATATTTCGAACCAAAGTGGTGTCCTGATTTTCGACAACATTTAAGCTGTAATCCGGAATATTGATCAGAAAATAATTTTCGGCAAATTCATTCGGATACCATCTCCAGCGTTCTAAATTGGCGATAATCTGCTGTTTTCTTTTTTCTTTAGAATAATTTAAAGCGCTTATAGTTCCCGGTCCAATAACGCCATCATCGGCTAAACCATGTCTTGCCTGAAATTTTTTGATTGATTCGAAAGTCTTTTGATCATATTTATCCGTAAGACTGTCTTTTCCAGTCATGTCTTTCCAGAATAAAAGTTTCTTTTTAATGTTGATTACCGCATTATTGGTATCATTTAAAGTAATTTTCTTTAAAGATTCAATAGTAGCAATATCTTCATCAGGAAACGAATTAATAATTTCAAGTGACTTTAGTAATTGTTTGTATACGATAGATTTAGGCTGAACATTTTCAACAATGCTGTCTAATTTGTTTTTATTAAAAGCATTTATTAAAACACTGTTAATATCAAATGTTTTTTCGTCTAAATCCCAATCGGTATACAATTTTTTAGGATCAAGTTTTCCTTTATATAAATGTTCTAAATACTTCTCAAAGTTATAAGTCAGTAAAATATCATACGTTGCGAGGTCGGCATCGTTTAGACTGCTGATTCTTTTTTCAAATTTTTCCAGCTGCGCAGCTTTATAATCTTCTGGATTAAGCCCTAATTCTTCTGATTTTTCCAACTGAGATAATACGTATTGCCTCTTTTTTAGGTTTCCCCAAACGGTTTTATTTTCAGATGAAGTATAAAATTGTTTCAGCGTTTCACTCTTAAAAGTACTTAAAAGTGCCGTATCAACTTCTACTTTTCGTTCATCAGTAAGTATAATTGGTGGTGCTTTTTTTACTGTAACCGGAGCTGGTTTAGGAGCCTCTTTTTTACAGCTAATTAAACTTAATACCAATAAAAGAAAGTAAAGTTTCCTCATTTTATAAATTTTTAAACATTAAATAATGTTCGCCAACATCTTTAATATCAAATGGTTCACCTAGGGGCTGGTATCCCATTTTTCTGTAAAAGCCAACTGCGGCGGTTCTAGCATTAAACCAAATCAAATCGACTTTGTTGTCATTGCAGTAGGTTTCACAATGCTTAACTAAGGCTTCTCCAAATCCTTTTTTCTGATGCGTTTCTAAAACTGCCATCCCTCGAATTTGAGCTTGACTTTTTTCGGCAAATATAGGATTGATTTTATTGAATAACGAAATAATTCCTATTAAATCTTCATTATTAAATAATCCGAAATGATGTGTAGTGTCTAAATCGTCACCCTCAAAGATGCAGCTTTCGATAGGTTTGCCTTGTCTTAGTACTGGCTGACGAACGATATAAGTTTCTTTTGATGGGATTTCTTTAATAATATTCATGATTTTTTAAAAATAATTGATTTTATAACTTTTTAATTTTAAATAGGTTATAAGAAAATGTTGATTTTAATTAATTTTTTTTGCCAAAAAGCTTGTTTTGAACTTAACTTTATTTTTATATTTGCACCAGCAATGCGAAAGTAGCTCAGTTGGTAGAGCTCCAGCCTTCCAAGCTGGTTGTCGCGAGTTCGAGCCTCGTCTTTCGCTCTAAAAAACCGAAATTTAATCGTTTCGGTTTTTTTATCAAACTTAAATAATTTTTGATTTTTGTTTTGTAAAAAGAATTAATTATTTATATTTGCACCCTGTTAATGCGAAAGTAGCTCAGTTGGTAGAGCTCCAGCCTTCCAAGCTGGTTGTCGCGAGTTCGAGCCTCGTCTTTCGCTCTTCAAAAGCCTCAAACATTGTTTGAGGCTTTTTTGTTTATTTTTTCCACCATATAAGTTATATAAGTAAAGTAAGTTTTTTTTGCTATGCCTTATTTAAATGAACTTATATAACTTATATGGTGAAAAACTTTATTTTAAACTGCTTAAATCGCTTTCTGGTTCGAGTTCTTCCGGAGTTTGGTTTTGTTTGAAGAGTCTTGCTTTTAAAGAACCTTTCAAAGTTATTTTATCTCCTTTTACTTCCAGCCAGCTTCCTTCTCTTAAACCTAAAACCGGAATGGCATTAAAAGCATGAAATTCTTTAATTCTGGTTTCACGAGTTTCGCCCATATGCTGCGAATTTGTATCTGGATCTAAATAATGCGGATTTAAATTAAACGGAATCAATCCTAGAGTTTGAAAACTCGGCGGATAAATAATCGGCATATCATTCGTTGTCTGCATTGATAAACCGCAAATATTACTTCCGGCACTGGTTCCTAAATAAGGAGTTCCGCTTTTAACTTTTTCTGCAAGCAATTGCATAATATTGTTTTTATAAAGCTGTGAAACAAGCAAAAAAGTGTTTCCGCCGCCCGTAAAAAAGCCTTCAGCATTTTGTATAGCTTTTTCGGGACTTTCAAATTCATGAATTCCCTGAAGTTTAATATTTATAGAAGCAAAAACTTCTGCTGCTTTTTTGGTGTATTCTTCGTGAGATATTCCGCCAGGACGTGCGTACGGGATAAATAAAATAGTGGTACAGTTTTTAAAATGTAATTGTAACGCAGGTAGTAAATAATCTAAATAACTGCCGCCGTGCAGGGTAGATGTGCTGGCGATGATAATGCTTTTCATAATTCTAAACTCAAATTCTATTTGATAAAGATATTAAAAAAAGTCTGTCTAATATAATTGAGATATTGGAGTTTAATTAACATATTTTTACCAACTCATTAATACTAAATTTGGAAGACATTAGGATATTTTTACCTTTTTAATAATTCCCTAATATTTTCACTTTGACAAAGAATATTGTATTTTTTTTAGTTGCCGTTATAAGTCAGAATTCCTGGTCTCAAAATCAGGAACGTACGATTATAAACGGGAAAATTACGGCGAATACAAATGATTTGGAAGGAGTGTATGTTGTTAATTCTCAAACTGAGGTTATGACGACTACAAATGCATCAGGGGCCTTTTCTATTATGGCAAAACCAGATGATGTGTTGATTTTTTCGTCAATTCAGTTTAAGGAAAATAGGGTTTCTCTTGCCTGCGAAAATTTTACCGATTTGAATTTTACTGTGAAGATGAATTTAGTTGTGCATCAATTACAGGAAGTTATTGTAAAAAGATACGATAATATAAATGCTGTTTCTCTGGGAATTGTTCCCGCAGGACAAAAATCATATACAGAAGCCGAAAGAAAATTACGTACCGCTACAGCTTTAGATGCTACAGCAAGTGCTACAGGAATGGTAGGCGGATCAATTTCTGCAGATCCTCTTTTTAACTTTTTTTCAGGCCGAACAGCAATGCTGAAAAAAGAAGTGGAAGTGGAGCAGAAAGAATTTTTTATGAGACTTTTAGAGAAAATGTTTACGTTGGAACATTTTGTGGATCGTTTAAAAATTCCGGCAGAATATGTAAAAGGTTTTGAATATTACGCTGTCGATAATAAACAGTTTACGAATATTTTGAACTCTAAAAATAAAACTTCGACCGAATTTTTGCTAGGCGAATTAGCGGTAAAGTATAAAGAAATAATTGCGAGTGAAGTTAAATAATACCCTACATATAATTTTAATTCTATTTTTTGTTCAAATTGGTTTTGGGCAAAATGCACCTTCTAAAGAAATTTTAGGACAAATCTTCGAAAAAACTACTTCGGTTGACGGAGTGAATATTATAAATAACACTACACAAGTCTCGACTATTTCTGATGCCGACGGAAGATTTTCTATTGCAGTTAAAGAAGGCGATGTTTTGGTTTTTTCGGCAGTGAATCTAGAACCTTTAAAACGTCGAATTTCTGCTGAAGATTTAACTTTAACTCTGCTCGTGATTAAAATGACAGCAAAAGAAATTGAGTTGAAAGAAGTCAAGGTAAATGACAATCATGGAATTACGACTGAAAATTTAGGAATTGTTCCGCACGGCCAAAAAACATATACGCCTGCAGAAAGAAAAGTCTATACGGCAACTTCAACTTCTATAGATAAAATCCTCAATAAAATTTCCGGACGTACCGCAATGTTAAAAAAAGAGGTAAATGTGGAAAAAAAAGAGATGCTTTTCAGAAAAATTGAGTATCTTTTTGATGAAAATTATTATACCGAAAGATTAAAAATTCCGGCAGATGATATCAAAGGATTTCAATTATATTGTGTGGATGATGCCGAATTTGCCGTATCTTTGAATACAAAGAATAAAACAATGAGTATGTTTTTAATAACAGAGTTAGCTCGAAAATATCTAATAATTCTTGAAAATGAAAAATAAACTAGGAGTATTCGTTGTTTGCTTATTTTGTCAAATAATGCTTGGGCAAAATGGCTTAAGAAGGTCGCTGCACGGTCAGGTTACAAACAAATCACTTGCTATAGAAAGTGGTTATGTTATGAATATTAATGCAAAATCCAGAACTTTTATTGGTCCGGGCGGATTGTTTGATATTTTGGCCCAGCCAAAAGACACTTTAGTTTTTACCGGTTTGGCTTTTCAGTCTAAAAAAATTGTTTTGACTGAAAAAGACTGTGCGCAAATACTTTTTTCTGTTCCTTTAGATTTGGTAAGTAATGAATTAAAAGAAGTGGTGGTTCGTAAGGATTTAAAAGTACAATCGTTAGATAAGAACTCGCAGAAATATGTTGATATGCAGTTTGAAGATGATAAACTCTCGACTGCGAAAAATACGGTAATGTATTCTGATCAAACCATAAAATACGGAATGGATTTCGTTAGAATTTTTAAAGATGTTAAAAAACTTCTTTCTAAAAATGATGTAAAAGAAGAAGAAATCACAGATATTGCCTTTGTAGAATATTCTAAAGCCAATTTTAAACCTGATTTTTTTACTAAAACTTTAGGTTTGAAAAAAGACGAAGTTGATTTGTTTTTGATGTTTTGTTCTAATGATCCAGAATCCAAAAGACATCTTAATGAAGATCAAAAATTTGAGTTGATCGATTTCTTAATCAACAAAAATGCTGAATTTAAAAAAGTGAATGCCTCTCAATAATGAAAAAAATATTGGTTTATCCCTTAATCGGGATATTGTTTCTGTCGCTTTCTTCCTTTGGTTTTCATAAATTTTATGTAGGTGTTTTTCAGGTTGAATATGCGGCAGAGAAAAAAATGATTCAAATTACATCCCGCATTTTTGTGGATGATTTGAATAATGCACTGGAGAAAAAGTACCATAAAAAAACTTTCGTAGGAACAGAAAAAGAAACTTCCGCAGATGTCGATTTATTAAAAAAATATCTTGCTGAAAATTTCACTATTAAGATAAACGGACAATCAAAACCAATTACTTTTTTGTCAAAAGAAGTAGAAAGCGGTGATGTTTTAATTTGTTATTCGCGAATAAAAGATATCGATAAATTTAAATCGATCGAAATTTCAAATACTCTACTTGTGGACTGGAGTTCTGAACAGCAGAATATTACACATATTTCAGCATTTGGTACTAAAAGAAGTGTCCTCTTTACAGAATCTTCAAGGAAAGAATTGTTAAAGTATTAATTAATATGTTAAATTAATATTTTAATTGTTATTTTCACACCCTGACAAAAATTACCATTAGACTTTTATGAAAAAGCTTTCATTATTATTAATTTTTCCTGCAATGTTAGTTGCTCAGGAAAAAGCTGCGACACCTAAGCAGAAAGGCAGTTACGACACTAATAAGTTCAGCCAGATGTACGATTTGCTGGCAACACCAAACATGTTTCGTACAGCATCTGGAGCGCCGGGCCCTGCTTATTACCAACAGCAGGCAGATTATAAAATTGATGTTGAATTAGATGATAAAAATTCAAAATTAACCGGTGCAGAAACAATCACATATTCTAACAATTCACCAGATACTTTAGAGTATTTATGGGTTCAGTTAGATCAAAATCAAGCGAGAGCAAATGGACAGACTTCTTTAGCTGAAGGAGAAAAAATCAATCAGGTTTTAGCTCTTGATGGTTTTTCATCTAAATATTTGAAAAAAGATTTAGAGCGCGGTTTTAATATCGAACAGGTAAAAGACGCAAAAGGAACTCCAATGTCTTATACAATCAACGAGACAATGATGCGTATCAATTTGGCTGCGCCTTTAAAACCGGGAGAAAAAATTTCATTTTCTATAAAATGGTGGTATAACATCAACAATTACAGAAAAGAAGGCGGACGTTCTGGTTATGAATTTTTCGAAAAAGATGGTAATAAATTATATGTAATTGCGCAATTCTATCCTAGAATGGCAGTTTACAACGATGTTGAAGGATGGCAGAATATGCAGTTTTGGGGAAGCGGAGAGTTTGCTCTTCCTTTCGGAAACTTTGATGTAAATATTACAGTTCCTGCAGATCACGTTATTGATGCAACAGGAGAGTTAACAAACAGAAGCGAAGTTTTTACTGCAGAACAAGTTAAACGTTACGAGCAGGCTCAAAAATCATTTGATAAACCTGTTGTTATTGTAACTCAGGCTGAAGCTGAAGCGGCTGAAAAAGGTTTTTCTGAAAAGAAAAAAACATGGAAATTCAGCGCTAAAAATGTTCGTGATTTTGGAATTGCTTCTTCAAGAAAATTCATTTACGATGCAATGGCTGTAAAAATTGGAAACAAAACTGTTATGGCAGAATCTGTTTATCCAAAAGAAGCAAACCCGCTTTGGGGAGAAACTTCAACACTTACAGTTGCACATACTTTAAAAAGTTATTCATCTCATACTTTTGATTATCCTTATCCTAAAGCGGTTTCTGTTTCGGCAGAAGATCAGGGAATGGAATATCCAATGATTTGCTGGAATTTTGGTCGTCCTGATGAAAACGGTGTTACGACTAAAGAGGTTAAAAACGGAATGATTGGTGTTATTATTCATGAAGTTGGACACACTTTTTTCCCAATGATCGTAAACTCTGACGAGCGTCAATGGACTTGGATGGATGAAGGTTTAAATTCATTTTTAGAATATTTAGCTGAACAGGAATTAGATCCAACTTTCCCTTCAAGACGCGGACCTGCAAAAAATATTGTTCCTTATATGAGCGGTGATCAGAAGTTTTTAGAGCCAATTATGTCTAACTCTGAAACGATTCACCAATTTGGAAACAACGCTTACGGAAAACCGGCTACAGGTCTTAATATTTTAAGAGAAGTAGTTATGGGAAGAGAATTGTTTGATTATGCGTTTAAAACATACGCAAACAGATGGAAATTTAAACACCCAACTCCAGAGGATTTCTTTAGAACAATGGAAGATGCATCTGCAGTAGATTTAGATTGGTTTTTTAGAGGCTGGTTTTATTCAACTGATTTTGTAGATATTGGAATTAAAGATGTAAAACAATATTATGTTTCTGAAACTCCAACTGCTGACATTAAAGATGTAAAAGTGAGAAAAGGCCGTTTTGGATTTGAAAAAGGCCCTTTTGTTTACTTAGTTTCGGGAGATAATCCAGAAGTTAGTGCTTCAAGCAAAAAAGCTTTGAAATTAGAAGATGTAAAACCATTGGCTGATTATGTAAATCAGACTTTTAGTGCAGAGGAAAAAGCAAGCATTAAATCGCCTAAATATTTTTATGAAGTTGAATTCAACAAACCGGGCGGAATGATTATGCCAATTCTTGTTGAAATTACTTATGAAGATGGTACAAAAGATAATTACCAATATCCAGCTCAAATCTGGAGAAAAAGTAATCATACAGCTAAAAAAGTTTATGCGACTACAAAACCTGTAAAAAGCATTCAGATAGATCCAAAATTACTTACGGCAGATATCGATGTAACAAATAATTCATGGCCAAAGGTTGAGCAAAAATCAAAATTTGACTAAGAACAAACGAAAAAGACTCTGAAAAGAGTCTTTTTTTTTAAGTAAATTTTAAAACTGTGCGCTTCAAAATTTAATATCTTTGTGGCACAACAAAAATAAAAGATATGTTTGGTATAGGAGGAGGAGAATTAGTTTTCATACTGTTTATAGTACTAATGCTTTTTGGTTCTGATAAGGTGCCGGAAATTGCCCGCACTATGGGTAAAGCAATGGCGCAGTTAAAAAATGCAACCAACGATATAAAAAGTGAAATTCAAAAAGGTGCAGAGGCCAATGGTCTTGACACGAAATCTTTGACTGATATTACGGGTAATATTAACGCACAGATTAATGATGCAAAATCTAATTTGTTAGGCGATACTACTAATTTATCCAGTAATCTGTTAGGTGAAACTGCCACAGAAATTGACCAGGTAAAAGAAGATATTGAATCACTTTCAGGACCTATAAAACGCCAAAGATAATATGCTTGAAAAAATAAAAGAATTAGATGTCAATTTATTGGTATATCTAAACGGTTTAGGTTCTGAAAAATATGATAAATTCTGGCTGATTATTACCGAACAGTTGAATTGGACACCATTCTTTTTGCTGTTGTTTTATCTTATTTATAGAAAAGTAGGGGGAAAGCAAACCTTGTATATATTACTTTTTGTCGCAATTTTAATCGCTTTTACAGATCAGACTTGTAATTTGTTTAAACATACTTTTCAGCGTTTGCGCCCTTGTAATGATCCTGATGTCAATACAATTATCAGAGTGGTTCAGGTTAGAAAATCTTTTAGCTTTTTCTCAGGACATGCTGCAAACACAATGGCTGTTGCAACCTTTTTATATTTGGTTTTAAAACGTCATTTCAAATATTTTGGTTTGTTATTCTTATGGCCTTTAATTTTTGCTTATAGCCGAATTTATTTGGGATTACATTATCCGGGTGATATTCTAACAGGGTATTTCTTTGGAGCTCTTTTCGGATTCTTAATCTTTTTAGCTTACAGAAGGTTGAAACCGCAATATTTTCCGGGATAATCTAAGGTTGTGAGTTTCTAAGATACTAAGCTTCTAAGTTTTTCATATAAAGTTTAGATAAATTGCCTCCAGCTTTAGCTGGAGATTCTATTGATAAAATTAAGAAGGCTTTAGCCAAAATACACTAGGTATTGGCTAAAGCCTTTTTCTTTTTTAGGTTTTATTATCTCCAGCTAAAGCTGGAGGCTATTGAATTTTTTATTTTACAATACTTATGAAATCGTTTTAATTATTTTCAAGAATTTTTCTTTCACTCCAATCTAATCCGTCAGGAAGTTCTTGTTTGCTGAATTCAATATGAATAACTCTTCTTCTTTCGTTATTTGTGGTTTTGTTTCAAGCGTGAAATAATAAAGTTTTCATAATCATGATTCCGCCTTTTTCAACTTCGCAGATTGTTTCTGTTTCGTTTTCAAAATCCAGATTTTCGATTCTTAAAATTCCTTTTGAATGCGAATTATTAATGACTTTTAAAGCACCATTGTCTTTTGTAGTGGTATCAATATGAATTCTAATCGTAAAATTATCTTCTAAAATTTCTTTTGGCGGCTGAACCGCAAACTGATTTTGTTTTACAGTCCAGTTTTCAAAATTTTCGGCTTCAATTTTTTTATCTACAGAAATAGTTAAATCCTGATGATAAGCCACAAACCAATTTGATTTTTCAGGTTTATCAAAGTAAATTGATTTGGTAATGAAATATCCTTTTCCAAAATTAGATTCAATAATATCTTTTAAATTTTGATTGAAAATAAAAGCTAAGGTTTCAGGTACTTCTTTATGAAATTGTCTGATCGCAAATAAATCCTGAGATTTTCTAAAAGTAGCATTTTCAGAATCATTTTCGGTTACATTTTCAATTAATGAAATCAGCTTTTCAATTTCATTTTCAGTATAAACATTGTTTATTATTGCAAAACCTTCAAAGTTTATTTCGGTGCTGTAATTCATGATTAGGTGCTTGTTGAATTGCCTCCAGATTTAGCTGGAGGTAAAATAGAATTGAATAAAGGGCTTTAGCCAAATTATCTACTAGTGTTTAATTTGGCTAAAGCCCTTGACTTTTCTTAAATAGGTTTCTCCAGCTAAAGCTGGAGGCTATTGATTTTTTATAATACTCTTGAAACGGTCAATCCATCGCGAATTGGCAATAAAACCGTTTCCACTCTTGGATCATTTTTTAAATGTAGATTATATTCTAAAAGTACTTTTGTGCTTACGTCATTTGGGTGAACCGGTTCTAGGATTTTTCCGCTCCACAAAACATTATCAGATAAAATAATACCTCCTTTATTCATCTTTGGAACAATCATTTCCCAATAATTGAGGTAATTTTCCTTATCAGCATCAATAAATACCAAATCAAATTTTACGTCTAGAGTTGGGATAACATCTATGGCTTCGCCTAAATGCTGAAAAATTTGATTTCCCCAAGGTGAGGCATCAAAATACTTTCTCTGAAAATCGACTAATTCTTCTTTAATATCAATAGTATGCAATTGTCCGTTTTCCTGCATTCCTTCGCATAAACAAAGCGCAGCATAACCCGTATAAGTCCCGATTTCAAGAATATTTACGGGACGAATTAATTTAGAAAGCATACTTAAAACACGGCCTTGAAAATGACCGCTTAACATTCTCGGTAAAAGTATTTTTTGGTAGGTTTCTTTATTAAGTTTCGCTAATAATTCTGGTTCGTTTTCAGAATGCTGCTCGATATAATCTTCTAATTCTTGTGATATAAAATGCATCTTGTAGTTGTTGTAATTGAATGCAAAAATACAAAAAATATCCGCTGACTATTTTGCATAAAAAAACCATTCGTTTAGGCGAATGGCTTTCTGTTTTTAGTTTTAATTTGAAAATTATTTTTTCAAAGCTTCATTTACATCTTTAGCTGTTTTCACAGTTCCGTCTTTTGCAGCTTTTGCAGCATTTTCAACTTTTTCAGCTCCTTTTTTCGTAGCGTCTTTTACATCAGTTGCTGTTTTCTTAGCTGCACTTTCAACATCAGATGCTGCTTTTTTAGCTCCATCTTTTACATCTTGTACAGCATTTTGAGTAGCATCTTTAGCTTTTGCAGCAGCCTCTTCTGTTTTGCTTACAGCGCTGTCTTTCACTTCTTCAATATCTGTTGTTAAGGAGTCAACTTTGTTTCCAAGAGTTAATTCTTCATCTGCAGGTTTAGGTTCTTTCTTCTCGCAAGATTGTAATCCCAAAGCTAATAATGCAACAACAGCTAAACTTAAAAAATGTTTTTTCATAATAAATTGTCTTTTTAGGTTATAAAATTTAAAAGGTTATAAAGTGGAATAATAAAAATACAAATTTTAAAATTATGGCGCGCTTTGTAAGATTACTTTTCTTTTGAGTGCAAGACAATTCTTGTGCCAAATTTTTGCAGTTTTGAAAAGTTGAAGAAATTTTTTTGCTGAAGCTTTTTAAAAGTAAGCTTTAGTTTTTGTAAAGGCTGAAATTTATCACAATATCATCTTTTACTTTAATTAATCCGGCCATTTTTACGGGCGGTTCTAAATCAATATCAGAAAATTTTAAATTTAGCGTTCCCTGAATTTTATCATCAGAATTATACAGAATGAAATCTTTGTATTTTAAAGTTTTATCGGTGATATAAAAGGTTAATCTGCATTTGTAATTTTTACCATTTGGTTTTACATCTGTAATGCAAACCGTACTATTTGGAAATTGTTTCACTTTTACGGTTCCCTGTAAATCTTTCGTCATTATTTTATTGCCGCAGTCAAAGTTTGACATTTTGATTTCGGTATTAAAAGCTTCTTTTTTAGCTGAATTTATATAAACCGTATCTTTTATTGAAAAAGTATTAGAACAATTGTATTTACCAACAGTTGATGCTCCTGTAATTTCTATTTTAATTTTGTTTATTACTAAGGTTGTCTCTTCTGTTAAAAAAGTGGGTTTAGCACTTCCTGATAAAAAGAAAGCCGCTAAACCCATAATTAAAAAAATAAATCTTTTGTACATTTTATCAAAATGAAATTACTGCTTCGAACATAAGTCCTTTAAAGCTTCCGCCGAAAAGATCGTTTGGAGTTGCTCCGTTAAATTGAGCGAAGTTTTTATAGTTTTGATCTACATATTCTAATTTTGCCAAAACGTTTCTGGTCATAAACCATCCTGCAGCAGCCTCAAACCTGTTTATTTGAATTGCTTTAGCATTTGCATTAGCTAATTTTCCGTCAACTAAATTGTATTTTCCACCCACATAAAATCTTTCATTCTCTCCAAAACGATAAACTAAATCACCAACATATTGATTTACTTTACGAGTGTCATCTGTTCCTTTGTAATCTCCTCCAGAAGTAAATTCTAACGTTCCAAAAAACTCAAGACCTCTATATTTGATAAATGGGTTTATCATATATGATGTTGCCCAGTTTCCGTATCCCGGATTAAACCTTCCAGTGTCTTTATTGGCAGTTGGATCGAAATTGTTTGCAATAGGAGTTGCAAAAGGCTCTGCAGGATTAAGAGGATTTGGCGTATAAATGTTATATTCAGAATGACTCATTACGCCATAAAAACGGCTTCCTGCTCTATCAGAAGAATATAAATTTCCGCTAGAATTTGCTGTATGATAATAAGAACCTGTTAATCTAATTCTCAAATCGTCGTTGATTTGTTTATCCCAGCCTAATTTTGCAAGAATAGAAGGGCTTATGGTTGTATTATTATCCGGTTTTGCTGCTGTAGGATTTGCCGCTACAACTTCCTGAACATTTTGATTTAATTTAGAATTTGTTATTCCAATCATGCTTACAAAGCCTGATCTGTTATAATAAACTTCAGCTCCCATTTCTGTAATGAATGCATCCATTATATTATTCCCAACAAACGGATTCATAAACGCATTTCCGTTATCAGATCTTCTAAAATGTGCATCACCGTAGTTGTTTTCCATTTGACCAATTTTGATCGTTGTATACTGCATGAAATCAGCAAGGAAATCTTTTTTAATGAAATCAAGTTTGTCAATTTGCAAATAACCACCTTTTACCCAAGTTTCGTTGTGGTGTCTGGAAGCCAGATATACATCTAAGTTTACACGTACACCATCATATAATTGAGCCCCAATCGTGAAATTTGCATTTGGTAAATTGAAATTATTCTCTAAGTTATTTAATCTGTAACCTGGCGCCGTGGCTAAGTTTTTTTGATCGTTAAACGAGTTTAAAGCTTGAAATTGAAGTGCAAAAGCGGCTCCCATATCGACACTTAATCCTTTATAAGCAACAGTATCTTTTTTTACATCAAATTGATTAATACCTTTTTGGCTTCGTGGAATCTGGTTTTGAATATGGCCAAAACTTACCTGAGCATTAACAGCAAACGTGCTGACTAATGTTATACATAGGATATAAATTTTTTTCATGGCGTTTATAAATTAAAGTTTAAATTGAATTTTATGGTTAAATCCTGTCCTGTTCTAATAGTTCCAAGCATGGCAGTTGGCGCTTTCATTCCAAACTCCGCAAAAGTGATTTTGTTAGACCCCTGCATGTTTAAACCATCTTTTGTAACAGTTGTTTTTACAGTCGTTTTATAAACTTTACTAACTCCTGCAATGGTGTAAGTTCCGGTCAATTCCCAAGTGGTTTCATTTACTTTTTCGGCAGATTTTAAAACATATTTGATGTTTTTGTTTTTATCTGTTTTTAAAGCTTCGTAAGCCACTTTATCCATGCTTTTTTTCTCGCTTTTCACACTTTCTGCCAATAGAGTAACCGATAGGGATTCTATTTCAGTAAGTTTTGAATTTGCTATTGAAAAGTTTGCTGTTCCGGTTCCTGAAGCCGACTTCATTTCCCAATCGTGCAATGTTGAAGTTCCTGCAACTGAAAATGCAGCTTTGTCATCTAAAGAATATGATTTTTGTGCTGTAGCAATTGAAGTAATTCCGAAAAGGGCAATTACAAATGCGAATAATTCTATTTTATTGGTTTTCATTTTTGTCATGTTTTTATTGTGAAAAATAAGTTAACAAATCGTCCGATTTTCTTTAGTACTAAGAATGCTGTTTTAACTTGTATCAAAGATCTTCCTATATTTTACCGAGATACATGATAAAAATCATTGTTAAAATTTTATTAAAATGGTATTTAAAAACTACAACGTTTTCATTTTTTTGCAAAGCATATTTATAACCCAAAAATGTGATTCGGGGTTTTATCAAAAATTAAATTTTCAAGAATGTAATTGTCGTTTACAGATCAGAAATCTGATTTATCTGGCTTAACATGATGTTGAAAATCACAGTTAAATCTTTACCTGTTTTAACAACACCAAGAGCCGCTTTTGGAGGCGTCATTTCAAAATCGCCAAAAGTAATTTGGTTAGAACCCTGTAGAATAAAAGTTTCATTATCAGCCGTTATTTTTATCTGAGTTTTGTATTCTTTGCTTACACCGGCAATAGTATAAGTCCCGGTTAGAATCCAGGTTGATTCATTTATTTTTTCAGCAGATTTTAAAACGTATTCAATAGTTTTATGTGTTTCAGTATCTAAGGCTTCATAAGCCACCTGATCCATGCTTGTTTTACTGCTTTTTAAACTTTCTGCTAATAAGGTAATAGTTAGGCTGTTTATAGCTGTAAGTTTAGAATCTTTTATCGTTAAGTTGGCGATACCAGTTCCTTCTGTAGATCTCATGGTCCAATCGTGAACTGTAGAAGTTCCGGCAACTTCAAAAGTTGATTTAGTATCTACAACCGTATAAGTTCTTTGCGCGTTTAGCTGTATTGATATTGTTGTGAAAATTGCTGTTAATAGGATTGATTTAATTGTTTTCATCTTGATAGGTATTTGTTAATTTTAATCAGGAAAGTTTCTGTAAGTGGTTGTGAACTGACCTTATTTCTTAGATCAAAATTATCAAGCAGACAATCGAAATTAAATGATAAAAATCATGCCCAAACTTTAATTAAATCATTATAGTAAGAGTTTAACAGCTAAATTGAGTTGGGATTTTGCATAAAATTCAAGAAAGGATAAACGAAGAATGCATCTAAAAATCGAAAAAAAGAACAAAAGTGATTAACTTTGCAGCATGCAAATCGAGAAAAAAGACATAAGAGCCTTATCAAAAGATCAGTTACGAGATTTTTTTGTCGCAAATAATGACAAAGCTTTTCGTGGAAATCAAGTATATGAATGGCTTTGGAGCAAAGGAGCACACAGTTTTGAGGATATGACGAATGTTGCCAAAACAACACGTTCTATGCTTGAAGAAAATTTTGTTATCAATCATATTAAGGTTGATACCATGCAGAGAAGCAGCGACGGAACAGTAAAAAATGCCGTTCGCCTGCACGACGGATTAGTAGTAGAATCTGTTTTAATTCCAACAGAAACCAGAACAACAGCTTGTGTTTCAAGTCAGGTTGGGTGTAGTTTAGATTGTAATTTCTGCGCAACTGCACGTTTAAAAAGAATGCGAAATCTGGAACCGGGAGAAATCTACGATCAGATTTTAGCAATTGATAAAGAAAGCCGTTTGTATCACAATCATCCTCTTTCGAATATTGTTTTTATGGGAATGGGCGAACCTTTAATGAATTATAATAATGTCATTAAAGCAATTGATATGGTTACATCGCCAGAAGGATTAGGAATGTCGCCAAAGCGTATTATGCTTTCGACATCAGGAATTCCGAAGATGATCAAGAAAATGGCCGATGATGATGTGAAATTCAAACTGGCAGTTTCACTTCATTCGGCAATTGATGAAATTCGCGCGAAGATTATGCCTTTCAGTAAAAATTTTCCTTTGAAAGATTTACGAGAAGCATTAGAATATTGGTACAGAAAAACCAAAAGCAAAATTTCATACGAATATGTAGTTTGGAAAGGAATCAACGATGATAAAGCTTCGGTTGATGCATTAGTGAAATTCTGTAAATATGTGCCGTGTAAAGTCAATTTAATTGAATACAATCCAATTGATGACGGTGAATTTCAACAAGCTTCAGAAGAATCTATTTTAGCTTATATAAAAGCGTTAGAAAATATTGGAGTTGTGGTAAAAGTACGTCGCAGCCGCGGAAAAGATATTGACGCTGCCTGCGGGCAATTGGCCAATAAAGAAGCGGATGCAGTATAGTCCCTACGGGACAAAGGTGCGAATTATGCTATTTTTTGCTATCGATATTTAATCTCTCCGAGATATACTCCGTTAGGAGTTACAGATCGGTAGATGCGTCGCAGCCGCGGAAAAGATATTGACGCTGCCTGCGGGCAATTGGCCAATAAAGAAGCGGATGCAGTATAGTCCCTACGGGACAAAGGTGCGAATTATGCTATTTTTTGCTA
>NZ_LIAC01000025.1:0-97921 GCF_002210235.1 Flavobacterium sp. NLM | reverse complement strand
CGCAAGAAGCTCGACAAAGATTGGCGATTTAGTTTGTGGAGTTACTTGCGCAGATCCCTCGTTCCTCGGGATGACAAGATTGGGTAAAGGTTGTGTAATCGTACCTTTTTTACGCAAAGAGACCCGACTGGTTTTTAAAACCTGTTGGGTCTGAGTTTTATTGCGGAGCTACTTTGCGCCCTTCGACTTCGCTCAGGGTGACACCGATAGTATTAATCACGCCGTTTGTCATTTCGACCGAAGGGAGAAATCGCACTAGTAACTCTACAAAGTGATTAACCAATCTTTGTCGAATCCCGCGTGCGATTTCTCCCTTCGGTCGAAATGACAAAAAGATTCACAATTAACAATCAACAATTAATAATTAACCATTAATTAAGTATCCCCGTATCGATTAACCTCGCATATTTCCCTGTGATTATACCTTTTTCATCTATCGTAAAAAAAGTTGGGGTTCCTATTATGGCGTAGGTTTGGAAGTTTGGGCCTGCGAAACCTTTGTAATCGCATAATTGTGCTGCCCACGGAAAGGCGTGATCGTGGCCGTCTCCGGTATTTTTGGTCATGTCTGCGGCTACGCTTATTACTTCGTAACCTTTGTCTTTTACAATTTGGTAATTGCCTAGCAACTGGTGAATTTCGTTCTCGCAGTTATTACAGCCCGATTCGTAAAAGAATAACAAGGTTTTTTTATTGATTGTTTTTTTGCCCGACGGAGTTTCTAATACTGGCGCTTTTGCACCAACAACCGGAGCATTAATAGTATTTCCTAATTTCTTGCTCGGTTTTTCTAATTTTCCTGATTTTGCGGCATATTCACTAATTGCCGTTACCAGATCATCTTTTCCTGCTTTGGTAAACACAGCCACGATTTTTTCTGTAAAGGCAGTATAAATTTCTTTGCTTTTTATACGTGAGAGGATTTGTTTGGTGTCTTCCAGTAAAACGGCATCGTCTTTAATTACCCTTTGCTGTAAATCTGCCCAGCCTTCTATGGTTTGGTTCCAGAAACCACTGTTGTAAAGCGCCTGCATATCGAGTTTTTCTTTTACAAAAAGGTTTAACTCTTTTGCTTTTTCTTCTTCTGTCTGGTTAAAACTGCTGCCTATGCCCATTAAAAAACGGTATATTTCTATAAAACGTGCCGCATATAAAGTACTTTTTGCTGTTTCGTTTCTAAGTGCGGTAAACTGCTGCTGCAGGTTTTCGTTTTCTTTTTGAAAAGCAGCATGCATAGGTTCTTCTTTTTTATATAAATTAAGACCGTACTGCACAAAACCAACTTTGTCCAGAATTGCTTTTTGCTGCTTTATTTTTTGATTTAAAAACTCATTTTCAGGGGAACCTGTATATTTTGTGTTTTCAAAATTGGGCTGTTCTTCAAGGCAGGAAACAGAGAAATTCTCGTTGTTTACAATAAAATCCATTCCTCCGCCTTCTGTAAGGGCAAAATGCGAAATCCCGGTATAGCCTTTTTTGGCTGCGGGAATAGTGAGTACCGCTTTACCTTCTGTATCTAGTTTGCCTGTGGCGATGGTATCTTTTTTACCGCCTTTTTCAAGCATATACACATACTGCTTTCCTCCATAATGAGAAAAATTAACATTTATAGTTTGCGCCTTTGCAGCTAAAAAGCTGAGGACAACAAACCCTGTGATTATTTTTTTCATATTTCTTTTGTGATTTTTATTCTTAATTATAAAATTTACTAAATACCGAAACGCTTCTCATTCCTGCCATAAGCAGGAAATGAAAAGCGTCGCAGCCTTTTGGGGCAATCTTATTTTTAAGTTTGTCGTTAAACAATTATACATAGCTCAACTAAAACTTTATTTGTCCCGAAAGCAATAATTATCTTTTAAGTTTTTATAACTTTTCGAGATATTATCTTTCATTATCTGGTATAGCTATACAACGGATTGGAGCTGTCGCTCCTAGAACCATAAAAGCTGTTTTTAAGCCAGTATCCTTGCCGACAGTATAAATAATAGATTCAGCACTACCACTCAGACCAAAACCTCTGTATCTCATGTTATTTAGATAAGGAGAATTAGATATCTTATATCCTGCCATAGGCAGCATTAAATTATCACCAATCATCACACCTCCCGGTCCATTAGCGTTAAGCGTCGGTGTATTGGATGCTACTACCCCAACCCATTCAGCATGAAGCGGTACACGATAACCGTCAGGACAAGGATCAGCACCAGGTACTGTGCTTTTTTTACCATTAACATAGGCGTTAGCTATATTAGCATATGTATAATAAGTTCCAAATAAAGACGTAGTAGGTGTAAACGGATCTAAAGTTTGATCAACACCTAAATTATGGCACATAAAGGCTCTCCATTCTGTAGCACTTACCATAGCACCACAGCACATACAGTCTTTTATTTGTGCTGTTAGTTTTACAGATTTTTGTGCACCTGTTCCATCTTTAAAAACAGCATATATACTTACAGAGTATGCATTTGCAGCATTTAGACCTGCTGCACCTTCTGGTTGCGGTCCGCTTAATGCAGTCTTGTATTTTACTGTTACGGTGTAGTTCCCATTATCGGTAAAGGACTCAACAATTTTCCCCACACCCACATTTTCTATGTAATCAAAATGAAAATCTGTTATTGTACCGCTTGGTGTAAAAGTATAAGTATAGGTGTTGGCAAAATTTGCTTTTTGTGACGCACGTGATACTAATGTACCACAATCAGTACCGTTATTTATCTGCACAACATCAAAACAAGTTTTTCCGCTTAGGGTTCCGCCTCCTGGCTGCATATCAGCCGGGCTATCATTTACCGTAACCTTTGTTGTTAGTGATGTTGCTGATGGTGTTCCATTACAGCCATTTGTTACAGTACAGTAAAAGTAATACGTTCCTGTTGTAAGTTGATTTGTACTATACGAAACCCCGGTTCCTACCGGAGTACCTCCTGTAGTGCTGTCAGTCGTATTTTGAAACCACTGATAGGTTGGTGTATTTATATCTTTTGTCGAAATGTTTATTGTAACATTTGTTTTTGCTATTATAGTCTGCGCCGATGCCGATATTGAATTAATAACAGGAGTAGGACATGCACTATTCATTGTTATTTCGTGGGTTATTGTTTTTTCACCGCATTCATTTTTCGCCGTTACTGCAATTTTTGCTATTTGGCTTGGAGTTCCACTTGTTGGAAGAGCTATTGTTGCCGTTTTTCCTGTATAAGAAAGTTTAACACCATCCAGAGTCCAGCTAAAAGTAGAATTGTATGAATCATTCACGGTAAGCGTAACTGACGAACCAAAAGTTGCCGTAGCAGGACGATTAACATTAGGATCCCACGAAACATTAGGTTCGCTTGAGTTTCCTGAAATTTTTACCTCGGTCATTGGGCTGATACAGCCTGTTGCATTTTTTATAGCGGCGCCATAAGTGCCTTCAGAATTTATGTTAAGCTCTTTACCTGTTTCTCCTGTTAATACAGCACCATTTTTATACCAGATATAAGTTCCGCTTTCAGAAATCGTTAAAGTTGCTGCCCCATTACACAGTGTACTAACTGAAGTGACAGTTGGTTTAGCAGGAGTGCTTCCTTGTGTTACAGCCGCCTCTAATTTGTTCTGTTCGGCAGGACATTTAGCCCCGCTGTTATCTGTTGCTACCACACGAAGTGACATCGTAGTTTGAGATGTTGGAACAATATAAGGATTTGTAGTTATTACATCATTACCGTTATACCATGTATAAGTAACACCGCTTATTTTATTGGTAATGTTTAAATCTAAACTTCCTCCCGCACAAAATGCTGTAAAGGCACTTAATTGAACACCGTTTACCAGTACATCAGTGGCAGGAAGAGATAACTGTGTTGAGGCAGTTTCACTTTTTGTTATCTGAATACTGTTTGAAGGTTTAGAATAACAAGTCCCATCTTTAGTTGCAGCAAACCATTCTCCCACGCTACTGTCACCGCTAATATCTATTGAGTCTCCTGTTTTTTCTTCTTTACCATTATGAAACCAAACAACTGAAGTACTGCCGTTTCCTGATACCGAAAGTGTTACTTTTCCTGTACCGCAGATTACTCCATTATTAGATGCCAGTGCCGAAAGCGTAACCGGCGTTACAGAACCAGATTCTGTAATGGTGCGTTTGTTTGAATCACTTGTGTTACATCCAACAGCTCCCATAGAAATATTATACTCCCCTTTTTGTGTTGCTATAATATAAGAAGTACCACGAGTACCTGGAATTTCAGCGCCATTACGCGTCCAGATTAATTTATCAAGGTTTGCTGTAGTGGCAGGAACCGATAAATATACCGCACCGCCTGTGCATAAAGTCAAAGCCGTGCTTGATGGTGATATACTTGGTACAGTATACGACATAGAAGTACAGTCTACCCCATTTTGAGAGAATAAAAATTCCTTAAACAAACTGGTACAAGTACTCGTTACGCGTACTAATACCGTATGGATATTTACTGTTTCGTTTGAGAAAAAGTTAATTTTAAATTTTCCGTTTGTATTATCTACATCGCTTAATGAAGCATACTCACCGCCTGCGACAATAGCAATATTAAAAGGTCCGTTAGGACAGTCAACATCATCAACAGTAAAGGTCTGATCACATCCTGTACCATCTGCAGCCACATTTACACAAGGTGTCGGACTTATTTTAGTTTGTGATGTTCCCTCACATAAACTTACCCAGCGTGTAGCATTCCAATACTCCACACATTTGGTATCAATATTATAAATAGTAAGGCCTTCACCTGCAACTTTACCTTTTACGGCAAAATCATTACGCTGTGCCGTTGTCATTTGAGGCAGTCGTAGTCCGCCCTTGTTCAGAAGTTCCAAAACGGAAAAGGCTTCTGGCTCTTTTTTACCCCCAATGGTCATCTGGGCTTCCATGTTTACCGTAAATAATATGGCTAATAATGCCAGCCACATACAAAATAGATTTTTTTTCATTTTTTAAATTGTTTAATTATTTAAATCGGCACACCTTACCTGTTATTCCTGCAAAACAAGAAAGTAAAAGGCATGCCTAGTCGATATCCTTTTGGGATATGCGTATATATTTTTTTGTGGTATTCGTGGTATTTTGTAAAAAAAATAGGCGCTATTGATGGTATTCAATACGGCTTATAATGATGAAAAGTTTTTCGTTTTACTGTGTAAACGAATTTTTATTATAGCAGGCTTATAAAACTTGGGGAGTTTATGGCTGATAAGAGGGCGGGGATAATTTCAATATTGTTGTCAAATATTAATTTTTCCTAGCCCATTGTTTTTTGAATGAGAAGCATCACAATTTCCTTGCTTGCTTTTTCCATAGTGGCATAATCTTTTTTTATGCTGTCTGGAGTAATCCCTTGAACAGATCCGCTTATGCTTTGACGTATATAATATTTTGAGACACCATACTTTACAAACAATGCCTCTAAAATATTCGAATCATAGGATTTGTAAATTTTTGTCTTACTTTTATCCATTGTCAAATTTCTTTTAAAAATTGAGGCAAAGATATAAACTAGTTTATAATTAAACAACAAAAATGTAAAATTTCCTACAATTGGGATATAAATGACTGAATTACAAAGGGTTAAAATTGTGTTAAAGACACTGATAAGTTTAGGTGTCGCAAAGAATCAGGAGGGAGTTGGAAAGTTGTTAGGATACTCTAATAAATCGTCGTTTTCGCAGGTAATAAACGGAAAAGTTAACCTTCCAGCTGATTTTGTGGACAGATTATGTGCTTTAAATACCCAAATAAATAAAGAATGGATTAAAACCGGAATTGGAAATGTTTTAGAAAATGATTCCAATTATAACAAAGGTTATAATGATGAAAATTATAATACATCTGTAAATGACTTTTTTACAGATGCTTCGATCAAAAATCAAACGCTGCCCCTTATTTCTGCAGAGGCCATGATTGAGTATAATGCCGGCAATAAAAGAAGTATAGAGTTAAATGCCGCGAAATTTTTAATCCCCACATTTCAGGGTTCAGATTATTTAATTACTGTAATTGGCAGCTCGATGTATCCTAAGTATAATAACGGTGACATAGTGGCCTGCAAGCATTTGTCGCTGGATACGTTTTTTCAATGGAATAAAGTTTATGTTATAAATACGGAACAAGGTATTTTAGTAAAGCGCATCTGCAAATCAGAAAATGATGATTTTGTTACTATCGTAAGCGATAATAAAGATTATAATTCATTTGAAATTCCGAAGTCAAAATTGCTTTCTATAGCGATTGTAACGGGGGTAATTCGGTTAGAATAATTTTTTCTGTTTTTTGTCGCTAATTATAAACTTATTTATAATTAATTTCAGTCGTTTTTTCTTATAAATTGTATAAAATTTAAAATTGTTGAAAAAAAAAGTTTTTTTTAAGTGTTAAAGTTTTGTAGGTTTTTTGTGTGATTTTTTAACATTTGAGGTTTATTTATAGAATCGCTTTGTCATTTCAACGCATTTTTTGTCATCATGAGGAACGAAGGATCGCATTCGCTGATCGACAAAGATTGGCGATATGCTTTATGGAGCTACTTTGCGCCCTTCGACTTCGCTCAGGGTGACAAGAGCACCGTTTGTCATCCTGAGGGACGAAGGATCACACTCGCTGATCGACAAAGATTGGTGATATGCTTTACGGAGTTTCTTGCGGAGATCTCTCCTTCGTCGAGATGACAAGATTGGCGATTTTCTTTGTGGAATTACTTTGCGGAGTTACTTGTGCGATCCTTCCTCCGTCAGGATGACAAGATTGAGGGAATTTTATTGCCGAATTTCTTTGTGGAGTTACTTTGCGCCCTTCGACTTCGCTCAGGGTGACAAGAGCACCGTTTGTCATACTGAGGAACGAAGGATCGCACTCGCTGATCGACAAAGATTGGCGATATGCTTTATGGAGTCACTTGTGCGATCCTTCCTCCGTCAGGATGACAAGAATGCGTGGAGTTATTTTGTGGAGTTTCTTGCGGATATCTCTCCTTCGTCGAGATGACAAGATTGGGGTGAAGATTATATAACCATACCGTTTGTCATTTCGACCGTAGGGAGAAATCTGCGCAAGTGGATCGATAAAGATTGGCGATATGCTTTGTAGAGTTACTTGTGCAGATCCCTCGTTCCTCGGGATGACAAGATTGTGCGGCAAATTGTATAACCACACCGTTTGTCATTTCGACCGTAGGGAGAAATCTGCGCAAGTAACTCTACAAAGATTGGCGATTTAGTTTACGGAGCTTCTTGCGGAGATCTCTCCTTCGTCGAGATGACAAGATTGTGGTGAAGATTATTGTCGAATTTCTTTGCGGAGCTACTTTGCGCCCTTCGACTTCGCTCAGGGTGACAAGAGCATCGTTTGTCATCCTGAGGAACGAAGGATCGCACTCGCTGATCGACAAAGATTGGTGATTTTCTTTGTCGAATTGCTTTGCGGAGTTACTTGTGTGATCCTTCCTTCGTCAGGATGACAAAGAATGCGTGGAATTACTTTGTGGAGTTTCTTGTGTGATCTTTCGACTTCGCTCAGGGTGACAAAGATTGCGATTATAAAGAATTGGAATTTGGATTTTTTATATTGGAATTTAAGATTCTAATATAATAGAAGGCAAATTTTCATTGAGCCATTTGTATTTATTGAGAATCATAATATGGGTTCCGCCTTTTACTACTATACAGCTGTTGATATATTTTATAGGGAAAACTTCGTCCTGATCGCCGTGAATATGAATTACATTGTCGTCGACTTCGTTTCTGTTCCATAAAATGACTGATTCTACAGCCCATTGTAAATAATTAAGATCCCGAACGGCTAAAAACTTTTCGTATAATTTAATTCGTTTGTTGATTTTTTCTCCAAAAGAGTATTTCGCCAGACTTTCGATATTCAAAATCAGCTTCATAGGAATCAATTTATAGGCTTTTGTAGTCTTGCCTATTTTCATTCTTCTTGGAAATTCGATATTACTTCTTACACTCGAAATAATGATTACTTTTCTTGCCTGAACGTGTTTTGCAATTTCCTGCACTAAAATTCCTCCAAAAGAAACGCCAATTAACACAGGGTTTTCGTGCTTGATATTTTTTGAAATTCGGAGCGCATAATCAGATAAGGCTTCTTTTGGATGCGGTATTTCCCATTCTAATAAACAGGTTTCAAAAACAGTTTCGTCTAATTTGATTCTTTCAAATATAGCAGGGCTAGCCGCCAGACCGGGCATAAAATATACGGGAATTTTGCTCATTTGTTTAAAATGGAATTACAACTACAGCTCTTAATTTCAAGCTAAATTTACTTTTTTTAATAATAACTACAGCAAATCGCACACCATAATTGCATATTAAAACAATTTGAGTTGTAAAAATAAACGATTTTGCAATGCACCCGATCCTCAAAAAATAATTTCATATTGAGAATCAAATGATTACCTTTGCATTCCAAATCATTCACTGCTAAAGATCTTTTAAAAAGATTTTAGCTGACTATATTTTTCGTTCTTTTTCTAATATTTTTTAACCTACCCCAAAACATGACAAATATGGAACCTACCGAAACTATGGAAATCAAAGACAACACTTTTGCAAGACAATTTGAAACCGTGGTCCCTGAAGGATTACTAAGCGTTGAGTATTCTTTTCAGGAAAAAAAGATTTTTTTAACCAAAATCAATACGCCGGAAAATTTTGAAAACCAGCCTGTACTCGACAATTTACTTAAAAGCATTTTGGAATTAAGTACAGAGAAAAAATTTAGAGTTGTGCCCATTCACCCAAAAATTGCGGCCTTTTTCAAAAAAAATCCAAAATACAAAGATTTACTGCCGCCGGGAATCAGGATTTAAAAATCGCCAATTACCCAAAGCCATAATCCGCCAATTGCCATATAAATAAAAAGCATTATAAGTCCGGTTATTAAACCTTTGACCCACCAGCTTTTTAAATCGACATATCCGCTCCCAAAGAAAACGGGAGCCGGACCATGTCCGTAATGCGTTAACGTTCCGTAAATTGATCCCACAAAACCAAGCATAAAAGCGAGAAGCAATCCCGGAATTCCCAGCGAAACCCCAACACCCAAAAGTGCTGCATACATTGCCGCCACGTGCGCGGTTGCACTTGCAAAGAGATAATGGCTGAAAAAGTATACTAATATAATAATAGGAAAAGCCATCTGCCAGCTTAATCCGCCAATTTCTGCTTTTATCAAATTACTAAACCAGCTGATAAATCCTAATTCGTTTAGTGAACTTGCCATCATTACTAATACCGAAAACCATACAATGGTATCCCATGCTCCTTTTTCGGCTTTTACATCGTCCCAGGTCAAAACGGATGTAAGCAATAAAATTACCAGCCCAATAAAGGCGGTTGTGGTAGCATCAATAGAAAATAAATCGCCTGTCATCCAAAGAAATAATAAGATAAAGAAAGTCAGCAGCATCATCCATTCGTTTCTGGTGATTGGTCCCATTTCTTTTAATTTTTGAGAAGCTATTTGCGGTGCGTCTCCGGTTTTTTTAAGTTCCGGCGGATATATTTTATACAGCACAAACGGAATCACAAAAAAGGCACACAATCCCGGTACGATTGCCGCTGCTGCCCAGGACATCCAGGTTATTTTTATGCCGAGATTAAGGGCAAACTTCTGGCACATTGGGTTACTCGCCGTTCCGGTTAGAAACATGGAGGATGCTATTAAATTCATATTATAACAATTCAATGTTAAATAGGATCCTAGTTTTCGATGTGTTTCGGGTTCTTCGGGCAAAGAACCAAAACTCATTGCCATTGATTTCATTATGGGATAAATAATTCCTCCGCCGCGAGCGGTATTACTTGGTACGGCTGGTGCCAAAACCAAATCGGCAAGACCTAAACCATACGCTAATCCAAGCGAGCTTTTCCCGAATAATCGAATAAACAGAAAAGCAATTCTGTTTCCTAATCCTGTTTTTATAAATCCGCGGGCTATAAAAAATGAAATTCCAATAAGCCAGATTACTTTGTCTCCAAATCCTTTTAATGCCAGCGTAATTGATTTTCCCGGATCGCCTGGTGCTAAAACCTGTGTAAAAGCGGTTAAGGCAATGGCAACCATACACATGGTTCCCATTGGGGCGGCTTTTAGAATAATTCCTAAAATGGTCGCTACAAATATGGCAAACAAATGCCAGGCTTCGGGTACAACTCCGTTTGGCGCAGGAATAAACCAAATTGCTGCTCCAACTGCAAGTGTAATCAGGGTTTGAGGAATTTGTACTTCTTTCATGGTTTTGAAATTAAATTAAACTACAGCCTGCACTGAAACTGAATCAAAAATAAATTGTCATTATAGGTCGATGTATCCGGGATATTTCGGTCAAAATGATCTATCTCAAATCCCATTTCTATACGTCCTGTATAGTTTTTTCCAAATTCAAGACTTATCATAGGGGTATAAGTCTGTCTTACATTTGAATCTATTTTAAAACTAGGGTCAAATCTTTCATAACGACAGGATACTTCTAAAGAGGTTAATTTTTTATAATCGATTTGATATCGCACATTGGGCAGGAAATAAATGCCTCGCATTTGATAATCGGCAACATCAGCTGTTCTGGTATCAACTGGTAAAGAAAAATATAAGTTGTGATTTGTTCCTCGTTTGTATTCTATTTGCAAATCAAAGGTAAAACGGTCTGTAAGCCTAAAATCGCTGGTAACATCTGCTCCAAAGGCAAATACTTTTTCTTTAGAATATTTACCGATACCACCGTTTAAACCGAGATTAATTTTATGTTTTTTTGATAATTCGAAAACTAATCTCGATGAATATTGTTTTCCGTTATCGTTGTCTTTTTCCTGATTTTTCCCGTTTCCGTTTAAAACCGAAACAGAATAGTTTACAGGTATTTTGCCAAGATCAAAGTTTCCGGTTGCAGATGCTCCGATTTGAAAACTTGTCCAGCCATTTTTTCCAAATTCATAATATTGATTGGAGAAATCAAATGATTTTATAATATCAACCGGAACTAATTCTTCAATACCAAAAGCCGGCCGAAACTGCCCTCCTAAAACGGCAATGTATTTATTGAAGGTATATTTTGCATAGGCATTTTCGAGAACTTTACCTTTTGTATCTGATTTAAAATCGGCAAGGTTTACCAGAATTACGACTTCTGTGGCTTCACTTAATTTTGTGTTTAGTCCAACACGCATTCTTTTAATATCAAAGGAACTCTGGGTAACGTCACCTGTAGAATGGTGAACGCCCATAACGTCTACATTATCTCCAAAACTTTCGAGGTATCGTGCCTGAAAAAGTCCTTTAAATTGAAATTGGGGGTACTTAACACCATCTTCAGAATCAACTGCCTTTTGGGTTTCGGCAGTTTGTGCGTTCATGAAAAGCGGTATTAAAAAAAAGACAAAAGCAATTCTTATTAGTAAAGGTTTGTTCATACGCTCCTAAAAATAAAAAATTAGACTTCGCTTACTGTTTTTAAAAACAGCCAAAAATAATATGTAACTGGAAATATCTTACGAAAGTAGGAAAAATATTAATCCCTTGTAAAAATTATTGCATTAAAATACTGATAATAAATTTTAACAAATAAAAAAAGCGTAAGAAAATCTTACGCCTTGTAAACTATTTTTAGTATTATTTAATTAATATATCCTAATACATTCAACCATAATCCGCCTATAACCAAATAAATTATAAGCATAGCGAGTCCTGTAATAAGGCCTTTTATCCACCAGTTTTTTAAATCGACATACCCGCTTCCAAAATAAACCGGTGCCGGCCCGTGACCATAATGTGTTAGTGTTCCATATAATGAACCTACAAATCCTAACATAAAAGCCAGGAACAATCCCGGAACTCCTAATGAAATCCCAACAGCCAGTAATGCTGCATACATAGCCGCTACGTGAGCCGTTGCGCTGGCAAAAATATAGTGACTAAAGAAATATACGGCAATAATAATTACAAATGCTATCTGCCAGCTCATACCAAGCATATGGCTTTTTACTATCTCACTAAACCAGCCAATAAAGCCTAGTTTGTCCAGCGAACTTGCCATCATTACTAAAACTGCAAACCAAACAATTGTATCCCATGCTCCTTTTTCTCCTTTTACGTCTTCCCAGGTTAAAACAGAAGTCAGCAGTAAAACTATCAATCCTATAAAAGCTGTTGTGGTTGCATCTATTGAAAAAAGGTCACCTGTCATCCATAGAAATAATAAAATAACAAATGTTAGAAGCATTAACCATTCGTTTTTTGAAATAGCACCCATTTCTTTAAGTTTTTGGGTTGCTACTTTTGGGGCATCGCCTGTTTTCTTTAGTTCTGGCGGATAAATTTTGTAAAGCAAAAATGGAATTACAAAAAATGCTGTCAAACCCGGAACTAAACCTGCAATCGCCCACGATGTCCACGAAATATGGATTCCTAAATTTTCGGCAAATTTTTGGCACATTGGATTACTGGCCGTTCCTGTTAAAAACATTGACGAAGCAATTAAATTAACATTGTAACTGCTTAAGGTTAAGAAAGCTCCTAATTTCCTGCGGGTTTCCGGTTTGTCAGGGTCTGAATCAAAGTTCATAGACATTGCTTTCATGATTGGATAAATTATTCCACCGCCTCTGGCTGTATTACTTGGTACAACGGGTGCCAAAACTAAATCTGCCAACCCTAAACCGTACGCTAATCCAAGGGAACTTTTTCCAAATATTTTAATGAATAAAAAAGCAATTCTGTTTCCTAAACCCGTTTTTATAAAACCGCGGGCAATAAAAAATGAGATTCCGATAAGCCAAATCACTTTATTTCCAAAACCTCCCAAGGCAAGTGTAATAGAATCTCCGGCACTTTCTGGTGCTAAAACCCGGGTAAAAGCGGTAACTGCTACTGCAATCATGCACATTGTACCCATTGGCGCTGCTTTTAAAATAATTCCAATAATCGTTGAGATAAAAATCGCAAACAAGTGCCAGGCTTCTGGCGAAAGTCCTTTTGGAGCAGGAACAAACCAAATGATCAAACCTATGACAAGTGTAATAAGTGAGTTTTTTATATTTATTTCTTTCATAATGCTGTTATTTAATTTTTAGGCTTTTAAAAAAATCTGCCTTGAAACTGTATGATAAACAAGTTGTTATCATATGCTGTAGTATTAGCGATATTGTGTTTGTAAGTATCCAGCTGCATTCCCATTTCAATACGTCCTGTATAGCCCTTTCCAAATTCCAAACCTGCCATTGGCGTATAAGTCTGCCTTGCGTTTGAATCTAATTTGAAATTCCTGTCAAAATATTCGTATCGGCATGAAAATTCTATTGCAGTCAATTTTTGATATTTAATTTCATATCTCAAGTTTGGCAAAAAGTAAGCACCCCGCATTTGATATTCATTGAGATTGGCCGTTCTTGAATCAGCAGCTAAAGAATAATATAAGTAGTGATTAATCCCTTGTTTTGCCTCTAATTGTGTTTGAAGTATTAATTTATCTGCTAATTTAAAGTCGGCAGTAAGATCTAATCCAACTGCAAAAACTTTATTATTATATACTTCACCAATTCCGCCGTTGAGCCCTAAATTTACATTGTGTTTTTTGTCTAATTCAAAACCCAGGCGCGAAGAGTATTGTTTACCATTATCTTTATCAGAAACCTGATCTTTTCCGTTTCCATTAACTGTAGAAACTGCATAAGTAACAGGAAGTTTTCCTAAATCAAAACTCCCAAACATAGACGCCCCTATTTGAAAACTTGTCCAGCCGTTATTTCCAAATTCAGTGTATTGATTAGAGTAATCAAATGATTTAAGGATATCAGCAGGATTTAATTCCTCAATTCCAAATGCCGGCCTAAACTGACCAACTAAAAAACCAATATTTTTATTAAAAGTGTATCTGGCAAATGCATTTTCCAAAACTTTTCCTTTCGGATCTGATTTAAAGTCTGCTAAATTAGCCAGAACCACAACATCAAAGCGTTCACCAAGTTTGGTTGTAACTCCCAAACGCATTCTTTTTATGTCAAATGTATTTTCAACCGCTTTTCTATCTGAATGATGAAGTCCTGTTGTCGCATCAATTCCGTCAGTAAATCCGCTTAAATAGCGTGCCTGAAAAAGTCCCTGAAATTTAAATTGCGGATATTTAATTTCTCCCTGCGAATTTGATTCTGAAGTCTGCCCATTTGATAAAAACGGAAATAATAGTAGTAAAATAAAGGCCTTAAAGCCTAAATATTGATTGAATTGATTCATAATAAAAAAATTAAAATTTTGTAACGAAACAAACTTTATAAGTTTATTCATACAATAAATTTAATTTTATAGATCAACTTAAAACCTGATTAAAATCAGGTTTCAAATTATTATAAACCTTTAGGATTTTTAACTATTTACTGCATAAAAAAAGCACAAGGGTTAGCTTGTGCTCTTTGTATATCGTAAATTTTAACTTATTTCTCGATCTCTCTCATTGAGTCCATTTTTTTGTGGGCAAGGAATCCTGCAACATCTTCAAAGTGTTCTTTTACTCGTTTGTTTCCAAATTCGAATACTTTAGTTGCTAGTCCGTCAAGGAAATCACGGTCGTGTGAAACTAAAATTAATGTTCCGTCAAAATCACGTAAAGCATCTTTAATAATGTCTTTTGTTTTCATGTCCAGGTGATTTGAAGGCTCATCCAGAATTAATAAGTTAACGGGTTCTAACAATAATTTGATCATTGCCAAACGTGTTTTTTCTCCTCCTGAAAGTACTTTTACTTTTTTGGTAATATCATCGCCCTGAAACATAAATGCTCCCAGAATATTTTTGATCTGTGTACGGATATCTCCAACTGCAATGGCATCGATTGTTTCAAAAATGGTTGCATTTTCATCTAATAATGAAGCCTGGTTTTGTGCAAAATATCCAATTTGTGCATTATGTCCAATTTCAACGCTTCCTGAGTCAACGCCAATTTCTTTCATAATCGCTTTGATCATGGTCGATTTTCCTTCTCCGTTTTTTCCAACAAAAGCTACTTTCTGTCCGCGTTCGATTACGATATTAGCATCTTTAAAAACCACATGATCTCCATATGATTTTGCCATTTCTTTTACAATAACCGGATATTGTCCAGAACGTGCTGCCGGCGGGAATTTTAAGCGTAATGCTGATGTATCTACTTCGTCTACCTGAACAATTTCTAGTTTCTCCAGCATTTTTACACGAGATTGAACGGCATCTGTTTTTGAGAATGTTCCTTTAAAACGGTCGATAAAGGCTCTGTTATCAGCAATCATTTTTTGCTGTTCGTCGTAGGCTTTCTGCTGGTGAATACGACGGTCTTTTCTTAATTCTAAATAATGAGAATATTTTGCTTTGTAATCGTAAATTCTTCCCATTGTTACTTCGATCGTACGGTTTGTAATATTATCTACAAACGCTCTATCGTGTGAAATTACTACAACTGCTTTTGCTGAATTCACTAAAAACTCTTCTAACCATTGAATACTTTCAATATCCATGTGGTTGGTTGGCTCATCCAGTAAAATCAAGTCTGGTTTTTGCAATAAGATTTTTGCCAGTTCGATACGCATTCTCCATCCTCCTGAAAATTCAGAAGTCTGTCTTGTAAAATCTTCGCGCTCGAAACCTAAACCTACTAAGATTTTCTCAACTTCGGCTTCGTAATTTACTTCTTCAATTGCATAATATTTCTCGCTTAAGTCCGAAACTCTTTCGATCAATTTCATGTATTCGTCACTTTCGTAATCGGTACGAACGGTTAACTGCTCGTTGATTTCGTCAATTTCGGCTTTCATTTTAAAAATTTCACCAAAAGCTTTTGATGCTTCTTCCATTACAGTCGAACCGTCTTTTGTCAATAAATGCTGAGGCAGATATGCTACAACGGCATCTTTTGGCGTAGAAATACTTCCGGTAGAAGGTTTGCTTTGTCCTGCAATAATTTTTAAAAGTGTCGATTTTCCCGCACCATTTTTACCCATAAGGGCAATTTTATCATTTTCATTGATAGCAAAAGAGACATCGCTAAAAAGTGTAGTTCCACCAAACTGAACCGAAATATCGTTAACTGTAATCATTATCTTCTGTGAATTTGTTTTATCGGTTAATCGTTTATCTGACTACCCATTTTTTTCGTGCTGCAAAGATAGATTAATTAGATAATTAGGCAATTAGAAAATGTGCAATTTGATAATTAGATAATTTTGGGAATGTGGTGATTAGAGAATTTTCTTTTTTTTGCCACGACCCGAGCGACAGCGAACAGGCGAAGCAATTACACGAATTTTCACGAATTATTTTTTCAACTGGACTAAAGTCCAGCTCTACAATATAGATCGAGCCGAAGGCTCTTTAAGTTCCGAAGGAACGAATTATATTGTAGGGCTGGACTTTAGTCCAGTTTAATATGTAAAGAAAAAAAAATAAAACCCCCAGATTTTTTTTAAAATCCCTATCGGGCTGCAAAAATTTTCTCTGTTTCGTCAAATTTCTGCTCTAAACTGGACTGAAGTCCAGCCCTACAATATAATTCGTTCCTTCGGAACTTATACGAGAGCCTTTGGCTCTTATTGTTTGGCTGGGCTTTTGTTTGGTTAATATGTGAAAAATATAACCCGACAGGTTTTAAAACCTATCGGGTTACAAAATTATCTCATTATCAAATTGACTAATTATCTAATTAAATTAATCTTTTCTCCATTTTTTGGTTTCTTCAAAAATGTGTTCTAGGATCGAAGCTTCGGTTTCGTCAAATTCTATGTTTCTTCTGCTCATTACCAATTTTGCAGTTTCGAAAGCTTTTTTGGTAATATACGTTGTAAAACCTGCTGCACCACCCCAAGAGAAACTCGGAACAAAATTTCTAGGAAAACCAGATCCAAAAATATTGGCACTTACTCCAACAACAGTTCCGGTATTAAACATCGTGTTGATTCCGCATTTACTGTGATCTCCCATCATTAAACCGCAAAACTGAAGTCCTGTTTTAGCAAAACCTTCCGTTTCGTAACTCCACAATTTTACTTCCTCGTAGTTATTTTTTAGGTTTGAATTATTACTATCAGCACCTATATTACACCATTCCCCTAAAACAGAATCTCCAAGAAATCCGTCATGCCCTTTATTTGAATTAGCAAACAGGACAGAATTTTTAACTTCTCCTCCTATTCTCGATCCGGGACCAACGGTTGTTGCTCCGTAAACTTTTGCATTTAGTTTTACCTGTGCATTTTCGCACAAGGCAAAAGGTCCGCGAATAACGGTTCCTTCCATGATCTCGGTGTTCTTACCTATATATATAGGCCCGTTTGATGCATTTAGGGTTACAAACTCTAATTTTGCTCCTTCTTCAATAAAAATATTTTCAGGTGCAATTGTATTTACACTTTTAGGAATTGGCTGTGATTTTCTGTCTTCAGTCAAATAAGCAAAGTCGGCACGAATGGCAGCGTCATTTTTTGAGAAAATATCCCAAGTGTGCTCTACTGTCAAACATTCATCATTATATTGAATGATTTCATACGAATCAAAATCAACTTCTTCCTGATTTTCTGTTGTAAAAAAAGCAATTACATCTTCTCCTTTAAAAATCGCCTGATTGGGTTTTAAGTCAGAAACTAATTCAGCAAGCGTATCATTTGGCAAATACGCAGCATTTATCATTACGTTTTCTTCCATTTCTACCATTGGGAATTTAGTAGAAAGGTAATCTTCTGTAATTGTTGTTATAGTCGATCCTAAACGAGTTTCCCACTTTTGGCGAATCGTCATAATTCCGATTAAAATATCAGCCACGGGTCTGGTAAAAGTAAAAGGTAAGAGAGCATTCCGGACGGGACCGTCAAAAAGAATGTAATTCATAAAATTAATTTAATGTGTTAAAATTTGTTTGGTTACCGAGGCCAAAGTTACAAATATTTATGTGTTTCATTAATATATGTTTTTTCTGATAGCCACGAATTCACGAATTTTTATATTCTCTTAATTTTAATTGATTTAGATTACAGTTATTTGGCTAAAGCCTGATACATTTTGATTTTATAACCTTCAGATAAATCTGAAGGCAATTGAAAAAATGTTTCCTGAATAAACAATTGCCAACATCTTTAGATGTTGGTGACTTAATCATCATTGCGACGGCTTTAGCCAAATCTTCTCCATTTGGGATAAACAATCTCAACAATATGAAAAACATAGCCAGCGGTTTCAACCGCTGGAACGCAATATTTTTACAATCCTTATCCCTCCGCACCCTGTGGTTGAAACCACAGGCAATATTCACTTTGGTCGAATCGTGGCTAACAAAAAATACCCATAAAAAAAGCCTTCCAAATTGGAAGGCTTCTTATATAATTTAAACAGCTATTATTTTTTAGCGTGTTTTGCATATTTAGTTTTGAATTTATCAATACGTCCTGCAGTATCGATAAGTTTAGATTTACCAGTATAAAAAGGGTGAGATGTTCTAGAAATCTCCATTTTTACAACTGGATACTCAACTCCGTCAACTTCAATTGTTTCTTTTGTATCTGCAGTAGATTTAGTGATAAAAACTTCGTCATTTGACATGTCTTTAAATGCAACTAATCTGTAATTTTCTGGGTGAATTCCTTTTTTCATCTTTACTTTTTATTTATTGTTTAGAACATTTTCATTTTGAAGCTTTTTCATGGTTAGAAAAAGGTGTAAACAAACAATGCTCTTTTTTGTTTAAAATTTTAATTAATTTTGAGTTTGCAAATTTACAATTCTTTTTTAATAAACAAATAGTTAGCGTACTTTTTTTTAGTTAAATTCAAAAAGCTTTTTTTCTCCTCGATTATATTGGGAATTGCTATATTTGTGGATTAATTTTAAAACATATAGAAATATGATTAATGAAGTTATAAAAAAGAATGGAGTTACATACGGAATTGCCTTAGGTGTTATTCTGGCGTTAATTACGGCAAGTATATATGCTATTGATCTAAAATTATTTGTTTCTGGCTGGATTGGCGGTCTGTCATTTGTTATTTATTTAGTAGTTGGTATTTTATTACTTACAAAAACAAAAAAAGAGATTGGTTTTTTCTCTTTTAAAGATGCCTTTACCACATTTTTTATAGCTACAATAACTGCTCTTGCAATTTCTACTCTTTTTAGCGTCATATTATTTAATGTAATTGATCCGGAAGCAAAAGAAACAGTAAACCAATTACTTATTAAATATATGGCGGAGACGTTACAAAAATTTGGAACTCCGGCTTCTGCCATAAACGAAGCTTTGGCTAAAATGAAAGAAAACAGTCCTTTCTCAACAACGGAACAATTAAAAGCATTGGTTTTTAGTATTGTTGGCTACTCAATTTTAGGATTAATTTTAGCAGCATTTTTTAAAAGCAAATCTACACAAGAATAAAAATTATAAATGAATCTATCTATACTTATACCACTTCTAAACGAGGAGGAATCGCTTCAAGAACTCTACTCATGGATTATTAAAGTGATGCAGTCTAATAATTACTCTTATGAAATCATTTTTGTAGATGATGGAAGTACGGATGATTCTTGGAATATTATTGAAAGTTTTTCTAACGAAAATCCAAATGTAAAAGGAATTCGTTTCATGAAGAATTTTGGAAAATCGCAGGCTTTGCATGCTGGTTTTGCAAAAGCAAAAGGTGATGTTATCATTACTATGGATGCCGATTTACAGGACAGTCCGGATGAGATTCCAGAATTATATGAAATGATTACCAAAGAGCGATTCGATTTGGTTTCGGGATGGAAAAAGAAACGCTACGACTCTGTTGTGGCTAAAAATTTACCTTCAAAATTATTTAACTGGGCTGCCAGAAAAACTTCTGGAGTGGAGTTAAACGATTTTAACTGTGGGTTAAAAGCTTATAAAAATGCCGTTGTAAAAAACATCGAAGTTTCAGGAGAAATGCACCGATACATTCCTGTTTTGGCAAAAAATGCCGGTTTTGGTAAAATTGGAGAAAAAGTAGTGATTCACCAGGCTCGTAAATACGGCGAAACCAAATTTGGAATGGAACGCTTTATTAACGGGTTCCTTGATTTAATTACGATTTGGTTTTTATCAAGATTCGGAAAAAGACCTATGCACTTGTTTGGCGCAATGGGTTCAATTATGTTTATTATCGGATTTTTATCTGCCGGATATATTGGAGTTTCAAAACTATACCATATGTATAGCGGAGTAAAATACAGCCTGGTAACTAATAATCCGTGGTTTTACATAGCATTAACAACAATGATTCTGGGAACTCAGCTTTTCTTAGCTGGATTTTTAGGTGAAATCATTTTGAGAACTAAAAGCAACGAAGCAAGATATAAAGTAGCACGAGAAGTGAATTTTTGACACAAATCGGGAAAAAAAATCTTTTTGAGTCAAATTAACTTTTCAAGAAAAACTATCTTTATTTAAAACATAAAAGAAAATTTACATGAACATAGCACCTAATATTTTAAACGCTGTAAATGAATGGCTAACACCAACTTTTGATCAGGAAACGCAAGCCGCTGTAAAAGAATTAATGACAACTTCGCCAAAGGAACTTGAGGAAAGTTTTTATAAAAACCTTGAATTTGGAACCGGCGGTATGCGCGGCGTTATGGGCGTAGGAAACAATAGAATTAATAAATATACACTTGGAAAAAATACTCAGGGTTTATCTGACTATTTACATAAAGTTTTTCCAAATCAGCCTTTAAAGGTCGTTATTGCTTACGACTGTCGACATAACAGTAACACTTTGGCAAAAGTTGTTGCTGATGTTTTCTCGGCAAACGGAATTCAGGTTTATTTATTCTCAGATTTAAGACCTACTCCGGAATTGTCTTTTGCACTTAAATATCTGGGATGTCAATGCGGAATTGTTCTTACGGCTTCGCATAACCCGCCAGAGTATAATGGTTATAAAGTATACTGGGAAGATGGCGGACAAATTGTTCCTCCGCAAGATGGCGAAATTATTAACGTAATCGAAAATTTAGACTACGATAAAATTAAATTCAACGCAAACGAAAGCCTGATTCAATATATTGATACTGATATCGATAAAGCGTTTATAAAATCATCTATAGAGAACGCAAGTTTTAATACTGCGGCTGAAGCCAAAGACAATCTGCATATTGTTTTTACTTCATTGCACGGAACTTCTATAAAATCTATTCCAGATGTTTTATCGCAGGCTGGTTATAAAAATGTTCACATTGTACCAGAGCAAGCGGTTCCGGACGGGGATTTTCCAACTGTAAAATCTCCGAACCCAGAAGAACCTGAAGCTTTAACAATGGCTTTGGCCCTGGCAGATAAAACAAATTCTGATATCGTTGTGGGTACAGATCCTGATTGCGACCGTTTAGGTGTTGCGGTTAGAAACAACGACGGTAAAATGATTTTGCTTAACGGAAATCAAACCATGATTTTGATGACTTCTTTCCTTTTAAAACAATGGAAAAAGGCCGGAAAAATTAACGGAAAACAATTTGTAGGTTCAACTATTGTGTCAACTCCAATGATGATGGAACTTGCTACAAGCTACGGTGTTGAATGCAAAGTTGGCTTAACAGGATTTAAATGGATCGCTAAAATGATCAAAGATTTTCCTGAACTTCAGTTTATTGGCGGTGGCGAGGAAAGTTTTGGTTTTATGGTTGGCGACGCAGTTAGAGATAAAGATGCCGTTGCTGCTACTTTATTAATATGCGAAGTTGCTGCCCAAGCAAAAGCTGCCGGAAGCTCTGTTTATAAAGAACTTTTACAACTTTATGTTGAGAATGGTTTCTACAAAGAATTTTTAGTTTCACTGACTAAAAAAGGAATGGAAGGTTTACAGGAAATTAACCAGATGATGATTGATTTACGTGAAAATCCTTTAAAAGAAATCAACGGTCAGCGTGTAATTATGGTGGAAGATTACCAATCATCAACAGCATTGAATTTATTGACAAATGAAGTGTCTACAATGGATATTCCAAAATCGAATGTATTGATTTATTATACAGAAGATGGATCTAAAATTTGTGCAAGACCAAGTGGGACTGAACCTAAAATTAAATTCTACATCAGTGTTAATGCTGAATTAGAATCAGTTTTGGATTTTGATGCTGCAGAAAGTTTCTTAGACGGAAAAATACAGAATATCATTGCAGACATGCAATTGAAATAAAAAAACGAGTGATAAGCTCTTTAAATACCTATTATAGCTGCGCAGGAAATCTCTGCGCAGCTAATTAAATTTTGATATTTAGAACTCTGATTTACATTTAGAACAAATGTAAATCAGAGTTTTTTAATAAAAAAAACTAAAAAAAAATTGAAAACAAATCAATTGGATTAATTTTGTGCAGTAAAAATTCCCCCAACAAATTAATTATAACCAAAAAAAAATATTGCTAAAACTCGAAAGAGCAATACCACAGCAGAAAAAATAATATTCAAAATAAATGAGTAATTTCAAAAAAATAGTTCCTTTTATATATCCGTATAAAAAATATGCGTTCTTAAACATCTTTTTCAATGTTTTGTATGCTCTTTTCAGCACACTTTCATTTATGGCGTTGATTCCAATGCTGCAGGTTTTATTTGGTAAAAGCAAGAAACTTACAACCATGCCTGTTTATGAAGGAATCACACATATAAAAGAATATGGAGAAAGTTATCTAAACTATTATATCACAAAAAATAACGATCCAAACAATCCGGGTTTTATACTTTCGGTAATGGTTGGAATAATTATCTCGATCTTCTTATTAAAAAATTTAGCAGATTATCTGGCTATGTTTTTTATTAACTTTTTAAGAAATGGGGTTTTAAGAGATATGCGAAATGCATTATACAAAAAAACACTGGAGCTGCCTTTGGCATTTTATTCTGAAAAAAGAAAAGGAGATGTTATTTCCCGAATTGCCGGCGATGTAAATGAAGTACAAACCTCTTTTTTAGCAATTTTAGAGCTTATTGTTAAGGAACCTTTGACAATTATATTTACGATAATAGCAATGCTGATTATAAGCGCTAAGCTAACGTTGTTCGTTTTTATATTTATTCCGGTTTCAGGTTACATTATTTCTTTAATTGGTAAACAGCTTAAAAAACAATCTACAAAAGCTCAGGAAGAACAAGGTACTTTCTTATCTACTATTGAGGAAACTATTGGCGGATTAAAAGTGGTAAAAGGATATAATGCCGAAAATTATTTTAATAATGTTTTCAAAAATTCTACAGAGCGTTTTTTCAATTTATCAAACAGCATTGGAAACCGTCAAAACCTGGCTTCGCCTGCCAGTGAATTTATGGGAATAACGGTTATTGCTATATTACTTTGGTACGGAGGACAAATGGTTTTAATTGATAAAACTTTAGAAGGTGCTTCATTTATTGCTTACATGGGATTGGCCTATAACATTCTGACTCCGGCAAAAGCCATTTCTAAAGCTTCATATGGTGTAAAAAGAGGAAATGCTGCCGCAGAACGTGTATTGGAAATTTTAGATCAGGAAAACACAATTGTTTCAAAAGAAAACGCAATCGAAAAAACAACTTTTGAAAGCAATATCAGTGTTCAAAATATCAACTTTAAATATGAAGATGAAAATGTCTTAAAAGATTTTTCTCTTAATATTAATAAAGGACAAACTGTTGCTCTAGTTGGACAATCCGGAAGTGGAAAAAGTACTATTGCGAATTTATTGACCCGTTTTTATGACGTAAACGAAGGTTCAATTTCTATTGATGGGATTAATATAAAAGATATGAACCTGCATTCGCTTCGCAGTTTAATGGGATTGGTTACACAGGACAGTATTTTATTTAATGATACAATCAAAGCAAATATTGCATTAGGAAAATTAGACGCTACAGATGATGAAATTATCGATGCGCTTAAAATTGCCAATGCATATGAGTTTGTAAAAGAATTGCCTTTAGGAATTTATACCAACATTGGCGACAGTGGAAATAAACTTTCAGGCGGGCAAAAACAACGTTTATCTATTGCGAGAGCGGTATTGAAAAATCCACCGATTATGATTCTGGATGAAGCAACATCGGCATTAGATACCGAAAGCGAAAAATTTGTTCAGGTTGCGCTTGAAAACATGATGCAGAACAGAACTTCGATTGTGATCGCTCACCGACTTTCGACTATTCAAAAAGCAGATGTTATTGTGGTTATGCAAAAAGGAAAAATCGTTGAACAGGGAACTCATGACCAATTAATCGCACTTAACGGAACTTATAATAAACTGGTTACTATGCAGTCTTTTGAATCGTAAGACATACAATCATAACCAAATAATCTACACAGATTAAGGAAATATTAAAACTCAGTTTAATTTCTTTAATCTGTGTTTTATTTTATAACTTTAGGTAGTAAAGATTAAAATCAAACCGTTGGGCGTAGTCCATAAAAAATAATAATTAAACACATAGAGACATAGATTTTATGTTTTAAAAAAAGTAAATCAAAAAGAAACTTGTTTCTCACACATAGCTATGTGTTGTTAATGCAAGTGAAACGCCTTTCTTATGTTCAATAATTCTATGTTTCTATGTGTTAAAAATAATTACACCCAACGGGTTAAAATCATTTAATTCTTATGGAAAATGTATCTTAACAATCCCAACATCAAACTACCAGAAGATCCTGATACTATTGTTTGGAAATATCTTGACTTATCTAAATTTCTTGATTTATTGCTTTCTAAAAAACTTTTCATGTCGCGGTCTGATAAATTTGAAGATCAATATGAGGGTACTTTTAGCGAACCGACTTATGAAGAAATTAAAAAGCTCGCCGTTGATAATCCCGACTTTTTAAATTATTATAAAACGCATCGCGAACAGGTTGCCGTAAGCAGCTGGCATATTAACGAATATGAATCGTTTGCCATGTGGCAGATATTTACTCAAAACAGCGAAGGTTTAGCAATTCAGTCTACAATTGGCAGATTGCAAAAAGCTTTAAAGCCTGAGAATAATTTTGATCAGTATATTGGCGAAGTAAACTATATCGATTATAAAAAAGAATATATTCCGTTTGAGGATTTGTTCTTCCCTTTTTTATTCAAAAGAAAAAGTTTTCAATACGAGCGTGAAGTTCGTATTCTTACCGATACTTCAAAAAGCGGCATCAAACTAAATGACGGAATAAAAATCAATGTTGACATCAATCAATTGATTGAAAAAATATACATTCACCCGAAATCTGAGAACTGGTATAAAAAACTGGTAATCGAATTGGTTGAACGTCTCGAATTTGGTTTTGAAATCGAAAAATCTGACTTAGAAAGCGATATATTGATATAAAGGCTCTAAGGTTCTGAGATGCTAAGATTCTAAGTTTTTTTGCCACAGATTACACAGATGAAAAGAATTAAAAAAGTCCGCCACTAATTACACAAATTTCCACGAATTTTAATTCAATTTAATTTGTGGAAATTTGTGTAATTAGTGGCGAAAAAAAATCACTTTAATCTGTGTAATCTGTGGCTAAACCCTTTAGATGGGCTTGTAGCTCTTCACTTCCCATTTTTTAGAAGCTAAGTCGATATAATTATAGTGTAAAACATCGTTTTTATCAAATTGACCGTTTTGGTTGGTATCTTCAATAGTTCTAAAATACAAACGGTTTTTAGATTCAATTAAATTCCAGTCAACTAATTCCTGAAGATCTGCTGAGACTTTTGTAAAGTTTTCTCCGCTGATATCACTTAAATATAAAGTTTTAATATCACTGGTATCAATTTTTCCGTCTTTGTTGGTATCAGAATCTGTTAGTGTATACACCATAACTTTATTTTTAGTTTTATCTGCAACGGTTTTTAAATACGTTGCTGTTAAAATTAAAACAGGTTTATCTGATAAAGCATGAATCGAATCTGAATCTGTTTTTTGAAATTTCAGGTTTTGTAAATATCCTGTAATCTCATATTCGCCTAAGTTAGAGATTGTAAAACTTACATCGTTTACGCTTGAAGATCCATAACGTGCTTTTGAGCCTCTTTCAAAAACCCTTAAATCCCCAACCGGATGAATCAGATAATCTGTTCCTTCCATTTGAATAGGCAGATCAGCAACTTCAATCTGAGTCGAATCTGTTTTTGTAACACTTACTTTATTTGACACATCGTAACTTACTTTTGGCTTTTTAACTTCTTCACGACAGCTAATTAATGTTCCAACAATTGCTAAGGCTATATATTTAAAGTACTTTTTCATCGACAAATTATATTCAATTATCAAATATACTATTTTTGATTGTAATTTTGGTTTTTATTGAATTTTACTAGTGTAAAGATGTTAAGAAGAATAAGTCCGAAATAGCCACAGAAGATTAACTGCCATTTCTGAGCAAAAAAAGTAACCTGAAAAGCACGTGCTTCTTCTTCTTTTCTGTTTTTCTGTTCCCAATACGCCTGCTGCCTCATTAATTCTCCTGTACCACAATTCATTCTATGATATTCAATAGTATCCTTTTTGGTCTTTTTTGGTGTATTACTATTGGCAATTACATATATATCATCATCAAATATTCCCCAGGTCGGAGCTTTTTCTATTGTCAAAATATCAAGAGTTCTAATAAAAGTATCGTAATTTGTTTTTGAATTATACTGCAATTTAATTCCGTTTATAGTATCTTTCTCTTTTCTTAATTTTCTAAGATAAAACCTCATTTCATTAAGCTTCTTCTTATCCTCAAATTCATTACCACTAAACTTATAAACTTTATATTTCCTTAGAGTCTCGACTTTATACTTTTCAAAATCTCCTTTATTTGGCAATGATAAATCTATTGCTCCATAAACCTTAAAGGCATCGACTTTATAAAAATGATAAAAACAAAACAAAGGAATTAAAACCAAAGAAATCATTCCCGGAACGTAAAAAATCTTCTTTCTTTTTTCACGTTTTGCGATCATAGTCTCGCATTCAGTTTTATATTAAAAACCCTTGAAGTCATATAATTTGGAATCGCGTACTGGTTTTTAGAATACACATCGCGAACCCAGGTATTTGTAATAGCATTTTGATTATTGAAAAGATTGAAAATTTCCAATCCAACAGCTAATTCTTTGAAGTTTTTTAACCAGCTTGTTTTCGAACTCTGCGTGCTGCTGTCTACAAAAACTTTAGCAAAACCAATATCAGCCCTTCTATAATCATTTAATCTGTTTTGATATAAATAAGGGTCTGAATATGCTGGCGCGCCGCCTGGTAAACCAGTATTGTAAACTACATTAAGATAAACTTTTACACTTGGAATATTCGGCATATAATCCTGAAACAACATCGCAAACTTTAAACGCTGATCTGTCGGACGAGCGATATAACCTTTGTTTTCGTAGTTTTCTTCTGTTTTTAAATATCCAAAACTCACCCAAGATTCTGTTCCCGGTACAAATTCTCCGTTTAATCTAAAATCTAAACCTTGTGCATAAGCTTTAGCATTGTTATTGGCCACATATCGAATACGGACATTATCAATTGAATACACATTTACATCCGAAAGGGATTTATAATAAAGTTCCGTTACCCATTTAAAAGGGCGATTCCACATTTTAAAATTATAATCATTTCCTAACACAACATGAACTGCTTCCTGCGCTTTTACATTTGGATTTACAACTCCGTCCAAATCACGAAGTTCTCTATAAAATGGCGGTTGATGGTATAATCCTCCTGAAATCCTGAAAACCATATCACGATCCCAATCCGGTTTTATAGCAAACTGCGCACGCGGACTTACTACAAACTGATTTTTTCCTTCTTCTATGGCTCCAGTAACATTCCAGCTTTGAAAACGTGCTCCAATATGATACCAAATCTGGCTTGTACCCAATTCTGACTGTTTGTTCCATTGTGCATAACCGGAAAATCTATTGATTGTATTAAAATTTACAGCGCGAATATCCTGATAAGGCAAAAGCGGACCTGTATAAGGCGAATATGGCTGATTGTTTTCTGGCAGAATCACCAACGGCGGATTGATAGAAAATCCTGCAGAATCGATCATTTCCCACTCTACAACTCTGTCACGAATAGATTCTCGTGTATATTTCAATCCAAATTCAAGCTGACTTTCCTGCCATTCTTTAGAACCTTTAATTTCCATATTGGCAATTAACGCATCTAAATCATTTCGGGCGTGATTTAATTGCGAACCAATTCCACGCGTAAAATCAATTGAGGATGCATCTGTTGGATTTTCGGCATTCACATTTCCTAAACGATATTGCGCTAAAATATCAAAATGTTCTTTTTCTGTAGTATGAAACAACGAACCGATAAACTTTAAAGTCAGCGAAGGCGAAACTTTATAAGTTGTTTTAAAAGCTCCAAAATAAGTATCGTACTGATCTTTTTCCTGACCTTCATAATAAACCGCCAAAGCCATTGGCTGATCGATGGTTCCAAATTTGGTTTCGCGGGTTAAAGGCTGATACAAATATTTATTCTGCGAAATATTTCCTAAAAAGCTAATCTGCCATTTTTCAGAAATATCATAATTTATATTGGTTTGAATATCAGCAAAAGTTGGAGTATAATTCGTCTGCGTATCTTGGCTGTTTACCAACAAACTATTATTACGATAACGAACTCCGGTCACGGCTGACCATTTTTTATTTTTCGAAACTAAATCTACAGAAGCGCTTCCTCCTAAAAAACTTGCTTCAAACGAAGCTCCAAACTGAGTTGGTTTTCTATACGTAATATCTAAAACGGATGATAATTTATCTCCAAATTTTGCCTGAAATCCTCCGGCTGAGAAATCTACGTTTTGAACCAAATCTGTATTGGTAAAACTCAGTCCCTCTTGCTGACCTGAACGAATTAAAAACGGACGGTAAACTTCGACTTCATTTACATAAACTAAATTTTCGTCATAATTTCCGCCTCTAACGGCATATTGTGTGCTTAGTTCATTATTTGAATTCACACCGGGAAGTGTTTTTAGAATATTTTCGATACCGGCATTTGCTCCCGGAATCTTTTTTATAGTGGCAGTTTCTATAGTTGTAATTCCCTGAACTCGTTTTTTATTTCGGGAAGAAACAAAAACTTCTCCCATTTGTTCTTGAGAATTATTCATTACAGGATTAAAAACAAAAACTTCATTTGGTTTTAAAGTAACCGTAAGGCTGATCATTTTTAACGAGATGTGTGTAAAAACAATGGAGGCCTTTTTATTCGAAATTACATCAATTTCAAAAAAACCATTTGCATCAGATTGTGTATTGTTTTTACCCGAAGTTATATTGACATTCGAAACAGGATGATTTTCATTATCTAAAATAATACCTTTTACATGAGCATTTTGAGCAAATGAGATACAAGTAATGCACAAGAAAAGCAAAGCGAATATTAACCTGTTTTTATTCAAAGATTTGGGTTTTATTTTTGTTGACTTCTAAAAAAATGAGTTTCAAAGATAGTAGAATTTCCTACATTATCAACTACTTCCATTTTTAAAAAGTTTTCTCCTTCTGTCAAATATTGATCATCAAAAGTATGTGTAATTTTTCTGTTTTTATTTTCATATTCAAATAAAACCCAGCTTCCGTTTAAATATCCATTGTACGACTTTATTCCAGATAGAGAATCACCAATTGTAAACTCAATTTTTTTCTGATCGCTGATCCATTTTCCTTCAACAGGTTTTGTGATTTTTATAACCGGAGCAATGGTATCGAGAACCAAACCATATGTTCCTAATATTTTTGCTTTGGCCGTGAAAATGTCGCCTTTTCTAAGAGTTCCGTTATAGCTTGTACCTTTTCCTATATAAAGTTTATCCTTTAAAGATTCCGGATAAACGGTATCTTTTATCGTAATTGTAAAATTAGAATGCACCGGAACGGTATCATCATGAATATAAATTTTGTTGTTTTTTACATCAAAATTTAAATTAAAATCTTCGTAAAAAGTTCCGGCAGGAAAGAAAACAGACATATTATCTTTCTCAAAATTGGAATCTTTGTTGTAACGAACAAAATATTTTGAAGTTACTGGTTCTGCTGGAACAAGCGGTGTTTCCAAATCATATTCAATTGGAACTGTTATTGAATTTTGATTTCCGAAATAATCTGAAACTTCAATTCTATAATTAGAAGTCAGATTTGGCACTGCCGAAATTATTCCTCTCAGTGAATCTGTTTTGATAATACTTAATGCAAACGGCGTTTTCATGAAAAGTTTCTGCACGCGCTGGCTCGTCTTTTTATATCGCGGATAATCGATAAAAGCGTTGATATAACGCATTTCATCAAAAGAATAGGTATTGAATTGATAATTATAATTCTGGTTTCCGTTTAAGAATGTTGAAACATTAAAAACCCCATTTTTATTAAAAGAAACATCATCAGTATCTGAGGCATTAATTCCAAAACCAATTTTTCCGTTTGTTTTTACTTTCGAAGCAAGATAAGTTCCGTCTTTTTGAAGCGTCATGTTTACAAGTAACGGCTGTTTTGACTGGTTAACTGTTGCATTATCTAACGGATAAACGTATAAACTCGACAATGTTGGCTTCTTGGTATCTTTAATATTTTGGTCAAAGCCAAAGAAAATTGGGTTGATGACAAACTCAGTTTTGGTATCACGAATTTCAAAATGAAGATGCGGCCCTTCTGAAGATCCGGTATTTCCCGAAAGCGCGATTAATTGTCCTTTTGTAACCGGAAGTTCATCTGGTTTTAGTAACATTTCAATTTCATAAGCCTTTTCTTTATAGTGCGTTTTTTTCACATAGTCCTGAATTGGCCCAAGGGTTGTCTGCAAATGTCCGTATACAGAAGTATATCCATTTGGATGCGTAATGTAAATACATTTTCCGTTTCCAAAAGTCGAAATTTTAATCCTTGACACATAACCGTCAGCAATCGCATACACGTTTAATCCTTCTCTTTGATTCGTTTTTAAGTCAAAACCAGCATGAAAATGATTGGGTCTTAACTCACCAAAATTCCCCGAAAGCTGCATAGGGATATCCAGCGGCGGACGAAAATAATCTTTAGGATATTGTGTCTGAGCGAATAGAAAAGGGCAAAAGAAAAGAGCTAATATTGAAAATTTCATGGGTAACATTTTTGCTAAGATAAAAAATTAACAGGTAAAAACCGAAGAAAATCTCACAAAAACACAATTGATTGAAATTCATTTATTTGTCTATTTTTAATGCAAAAAAATCGAGAAAAAATTGCATTAATAAAAAGGAATACTAACTTTGTATGATTAAGTAATGAATAGGATTTATAATGAGTGTAATTGCCGAAATAATTGATACTCTTGAATATAAAGTCGAGAAGCTTTTTGAAAAATCAAAAGGCCTGGAAAAAAATAATCAGGAATTACGATTAGAATTAGACAAAGCGGTGCAAATTATCCAGAAACAATCTGAAGAAATGGAAGCTTTGAAAAAGCAATATGAAACACTTAAGATAGCCAATTCGTTGCTTGGCAGCGACAATAACAAGAGAGAGACAAAGCTTAAAATAAATTCATTAATTCGCGAAATTGATTACTGTATAGCGCAATTATCAGATTAGAAACATGGACGGAAAGCTTAGAATTAAAATATCAATTGCCGACCGCGTTTACCCATTAACGGTTGAACCCGCTCAGGAAGAAGGCCTTAGAAGCGCCTCAAAAAAAATTGATGCTATGATCAAGCAATTCGAAGAAAGTTACGCAGTTCGCGATAAACAAGATGTATTAGCCATGTGCGCATTGCAATTTGCATCGCAGGTGGAACAAAAACAAATTGATAACGCAATCGATGGCGAAGAAACCATTGAACGAATTAAAAGATTAAATTCGCTTTTAGATCAATATCTCGAAAATTAAACGTTCTTTACATAAACTAAGATACTGCCTACATTAGTTCACAATTGGTAAACTCAACACTAACAATTTAGAATGAGCAAATCGTCGCTACTATAGTATGCCCAGCTTTGACCGGGAAACTTGAACAGTGAGTTAGCTCAAAACTTGTCTTTACGAGTTTATACAAGCAATTAATGTAGGCTTTTTTTATATATAAACCCTAACAAACATGGACATCATAACGATCATTATTTCAGGTATTGTAGGTATTGCGGCAGGTTTTGCAATAGCTAAAATCATCGAGAAAAGCAATATTTCAAACCTAATCAAAAATGCTAAAAAAGAAGCAGCTTCCATTTTAAAAGATGCTAATTTAGAAGCTGAAAACATAAAAAAAGATAAAATCCTTCAGGCAAAAGAACGTTTTATCGAATTAAAATCGGAACACGAACAAGTTATTCTGGCACGCGATAAAAAAGTAGCCGAAGTAGAAAAACGCGTACGTGATAAAGAATCTCAGATTTCTAACGAGCTTTCTAAAGCTAAAAAAGTAAACGACGATTTTGAAGCTAAAACAGAAGAATACAATAACAAAATTGAAGTTTTAGATAAAAAACAAGCTGAAGTTGACAAATTACACAAAAGTCAATTGCAGCAGCTTGAAGTTATTTCAGGACTTTCTGCAGAAGAAGCAAAAGAGCAATTAGTGGAAGGTTTAAAAGCCGAAGCTAAAAGCAAAGCTATGTCTCACATTCAGGAAACCATTGAAGAAGCTAAACTTACAGCTCAGCAAGAAGCTAAAAAAATCATCATCAACACTATTCAAAGAGTTGGAACGGAAGAAGCAGTTGAGAACTGCGTTTCTGTATTCAACATTGAATCTGATGATGTAAAAGGAAGAATTATTGGCCGTGAAGGTCGTAACATTAGAGCTCTTGAAGCTGCAACTGGAGTTGAAATTATTGTTGATGATACACCGGAAGCTATTATCCTTTCTTGTTTTGACCCGGTTCGTAGAGAAATTGCCCGTTTGTCTTTACACAAATTAGTGACTGACGGACGTATTCACCCTGCAAGAATTGAAGAGGTTGTTGCAAAAACGGCTAAACAAATCGATGACGAAATTATCGAGGTTGGTAAACGTACTGTAATCGACTTAGGAATTCACGGTTTACACCCGGAATTGATTAAAGTTGTGGGTAGAATGAAATACCGTTCTTCTTACGGACAAAACTTATTACAACACTCTAGAGAAGTTTCTAAACTTTGTGGTATCATGGCAGCTGAATTAGGCTTGAATGTAAAACTGGCAAAAAGAGCAGGTTTGCTTCACGATATTGGTAAAGTTCCAGATACAGAAAGTGATTTACCACACGCATTATTAGGTATGCAGTGGGCCGAGAAATACGGTGAGAAAGAAGAAGTTTGCAATGCTATTGGAGCGCACCACGACGAGATAGAAATGAAATCATTATTATCACCAATCGTTCAGGTTTGTGATGCTATTTCTGGCGCAAGACCAGGTGCAAGACGTCAGGTTTTAGACTCTTACATTCAACGTTTGAAAGATCTTGAAGATGTTGCTTACGGATTTAGCGGTGTAAAAAATGCTTATGCAATTCAGGCTGGTAGAGAATTACGTGTTATTGTAGAAAGCGAAAAGGTTTCTGATGATAATGCTGCAAATCTATCTTTTGAGATTTCACAAAAAATTCAAACAGAAATGACTTATCCGGGTCAGGTAAAAGTTACTGTAATTAGAGAAACAAGAGCGGTTAACATTGCTAAATAATTCTCTTTTAATTATATATAATAAAAAAAGGCTGTCAAATGACAGCCTTTTTTATTATTTAGAGATCGTTAAAAACGATTTTAAAGCTCGTTCCTACTCCAACTTCACTTTCTACAGAAACGGTTCCTTTCATCGCTTCTATTTGATTTCTGGTTATATACAAACCTATTCCACGTGCTTCTTCATGTTTATGAAACGTTTTATACATCCCGAATAATAATTCGCCATAGACTTTTAAATCGATTCCTAAGCCGTTATCTGTAATTTTCAAAGATTTATAACCTTCTGGCTCGATTCCAAAATCAAATACAATAAGCGGGTCCCGATCCGGATGTGCATATTTTATAGCATTTGTAGTGAAATTGAGCAAAACACTTTCAAGATAAGCCGGATTAAAATTAATGGTCAAATATTGCGGAACATTATTTACAATCGTAACTTTCTTTTGTTTATCATATCCTTTTATAGTCGCAACAGTTTTCTCGATATATTCACAAAGTTTCAAAGGTTCAACAGCAATATTAATATTGCTCTGTGTTTTTACAATTTGCGTTAAGTTAGAAATCGTTTCATTTAAATCATTTGAAACCGTACGAAGATGTTCCAGCATTTCACCAACAGTTGCTTTATCTCCATCTTCATCAATAAAATCTAAAATCGATTTTATGTTTCCTGCCTGTGTATTTAAATTATGCGAAACAATATGCGAAAAGTTTAACAACCGACTATTTTGGTCGCTGTACAATTTCATTGTTTTTAAAAGCTCCAGTTCTTTTTCCTTTTGAAGAGAAATGTCTGTGTGCGTTCCAATAACGCGTAATGGTTTACCGTTTTCATCCCGTTTTATGACTTTACCTCTATCCAGAATCCATTTATAATTACCGCTTGACGTCATTACACGATGGTAATTTTCATAATACGGAATCTTATTATCAAAATGTTCTTTAATGTCTGAATAATATTTTGGAAGATCGTCAGGATGCACAATTTTATCCCAGCGTTCCGGGTCGTCAAAAATATCTGCCGATTCTAATTCTAAGATTTTTAAGGAGAGTGAAGAATAAAAAACATTATTCGTAACCATATCCCAATCCCAGATTCCCACTGTTGATGCATCAAGTGCAAACTGGAAACGTTCTTCAGAAATACGGAGTTTTTCTTCTTTGTCTTTTAAATCGGTAATATCAGAAATATGTCCAAAAAAACTAACTTTTCCATCAGAAGATAATTCTGTTTTTGCAGAAACCCTAAACCAGCGCAGTCCTTTTTTGGGTAAAACAGACCTGAATTCTAATTCCCAAGGCACAATTTCTTTACGTGCTTTTACAAGGGACTGAAAAAATTTTTCTCTGTCCTGTTCAAAAACGCGTTCGTAAATAATGTGTTTAATATCGTCTGTAAATTCTTTGAAGGAAAGTTCAAAAATTTCATCAACTGATTTACTGACTAGAGGAAAAGTATAATGATTATGAGTATCTATAACAAATTGAAAAAGCAAATCTGGCATTTCGGCAAATAATTTTCTGTAAAAATTATTTACTTCCATGCAGTCTTCATTACTGTACAAATCAAAAATCATATGTCGCTATTTAAGTAAATAATATCTTACTGGATCTGAGTTAAAAAAATCCTCAAAATCCTTTTAATTTACTTCCCTTTGAATACAAATGTGATACCAAGTTATAACTTTTGGCGTAAAAAAACCAGACACTTCCCAAAAAATTACTTCCGCGGATGATACGAATGCATTACTTCTGTCAGGAAACTTCTGTCCAGATGTACATAAATTTCTGTTGTTGTAATAGATTCATGTCCCAGCATTAATTGAATAGATCTTAAGTCGGCGCCATTTTCCAGTAAATGCGTTGCAAAGGAATGACGTAAAGTATGCGGGCTTATATTTTTATTTAAACCGATTTTTACCGCCAAATCTTTTATAATCGTAAAAATCATGGCACGCGTTAACTGGTTTCCTCTGCGATTTAAAAACAAAGTATCTTCACAGCCTTTTTTAATATTGAGATGTACCCTAATCTCGTCCTGATAGATTTCGATGTATTTTTTAGTTAATTTTCCAATGGGCACAAAACGTTCTTTATTTCCTTTTCCGGTAATTTTTATAAAACCTTCATCAAAAAATAAATCTGATATTTTGAGCGAAACCAATTCCGAAACCCGAAGTCCGCAACCATACAATGTTTCCAAAATGGCACGATTTCGTTCTCCTTCATTACTGCTTAAATCAATGGCTGCGATAAGTGCATCAATATCTTTTATGGATAATGTATCGGGAAGTTTTCGTCCGGTTTTTGGGCTTTCAATTAATTCTAGCGGACTATCATTTCTATAATCTTCAAAAACCAAATAATTAAAAAAACTTTTCAAACCAGAAATAATCCTCGCCTGCGAACGCGGATTTACTTCTTTTGAAACCGAATATATAAACTGCTGAATGGTTTCATCTGTAATTTTTATAGGCGAAACATCAATTTGATTGGTTTCTAAAAAAAGACATAATCGCTCAATATCAAAGCTGTAGTTTTCAATTGTATTTTTAGACAAACCTCTTTCTATTCGCAGATACGATTGATAGTCTTTTATATAATTGTTCCATTTCATATTTACAAAGTAAAACATTTTTGGGCATAAAAAAACCTTCCATTTCTGGAAGGCTTTTGAATATTTTAGAATTCTAATTAGAATTTATATCCAACAGATAATGAAAAAACTCCGTTATGAACTTTCGAGTCATCTCCTTCTTCAGTTTTAGCAATATTAGCTAATCCTAAATTATATCTTACACCAGCAGAAAAGTTTTCTGTAAAATCATATCCAGCTCCTAAATTCAATCCAAAATCAATTGATTCAAAGTTATCTTTAATGTCAACTTTACTACTTCCGTAACCGTCTACTTTTGTCTTAGTTTCTGCAGAAACTAAAAACCCAATTTGCGGACCAGCCTCTAGTGAGAACTTTTCTGCAGCAAAATATTTAAACATTACAGGAACATTTATATAAGCAAGGTTAAAGGCAACATCTGCATTAACAGTACCTATTCCGTCAACATCCAGATTAAAATTGTCAACTTTTGCACCTTGTGTAGAATATAAAACTTCAGGTTGTAAGGCAAATTTTTCAGAGAATTTAATTTCTACAAATCCTCCAGCGTTAAACCCGAATCGAGATTTAAAATCAATTCCTTCTGTATCTCCAGAAAAATTAGAAACGTTTAAACCTCCTTTAAGACCAAATTTTACGTCTTGTGCATTTGCCATACCAAATGCCATAACTGCAATTGCAGATAAGATAACTTTTTTCATTTTTTTGTTTTTGGTTAAAAATAATTTAGCCAAATATAGATATTTACTTATCAAAATATAAGTGTTGTTAAAACATTTTAATATTAAATTTCATGCATAAAAAAACCTCCCATTTCTGGAAGGTTTTTAAGTATTTTAAAAATTCTGATTAGAATTTATATGCAGCAGTTATCGCTAAAACGCTATTTTTAGCACTATCATAATAATCATCAAGATCATCATAATCCCCTCTATCAACAACTCCTGACAAACCAACTGTGTAGCGTAAACCTACAGAAAAGTTATCTGTAAAATTATATCCCGCTCCAAAATTGAAACCGAAGTCTGCCGATTTGTAAAAATCCTTCACATCTTCTCCTTCGTCTTTAGCAGAAACTAAGAAACCTATTTGAGGACCACCTTCAACGGTAAATTGTTTAGTAATATAAAATTTTGCTAAAACTGGTATATTGATGTAGTTTAATTTAAGATCTCCGTCATCATTACTACCAATAAAATCATATTTAGCTCCTTGTGCAGAAAACAAAAGTTCTGGCTGAATAGACAATCTCTCTATAACTTTAATTTCTGCGAAACCACCAACTACAAAACCTACTTTTGTATTAGTATCTACATCTCCAGAAAAATTTGTAAGGCTTAGACCTCCTTTTACTCCAAATCTTGTTTGCTGTGCATTAGCGAAGCCAAATGCTAAAATAGCAATTGCTGTTAAAATAACTTTCTTCATCTTAATTTGTTTTGGTTAAATTTAATAATCAAATATAAAAATATTCTTCATAAAAACTAATTTGGAATTTAACAAAAAAAATAGTAATAAGCATACAAATTGTTAACACAAGGTGAATTTGCCTTTAAATGAAAAGAAAAAGCTCCCTCAAAAAATGAGAAAGCTTTTTAAACTAAAAAGAATATTTTATTAGAATTTGTATCCAACAGATAATGAGAATACACTATTGTTAATTTTATAATCTTCAGCATCTTTAGCTAAATTTGCCAAACCAAGATTGTAACGAAGTCCTACAGAAAGATTTTCAGTAAAATCGTAACCAGCACCAAAATCAACTCCAAAATCAATTGATTCAAAACCATCTTTAATATCATCTTCTTCAGAGTTACCAAGAACAGTTGCTTTACCTTTTGCACTTACAAGAAAACCAATTTGTGGTCCAGCTTCAAGGCTAAATTTTTCAGCAACATAATATTTTGCTAATACTGGAACATTAATGTAAGCCAATTTATAGTTCATTTCAACGTCATAAACATCTCCATTAAACTCAAATTCACCTTTCTCTTTAGCTCCTTGAGTTGAATAAAGAACTTCTGGCTGAATAGAAAATTTATCAGAAAGTTTAATTTCTGCAAATCCACCAACATGGAATCCAACTTTTGAAGACGCCTCTTCAATATCTCCTGTTAATGTAGTTAAGTTAACACCTGCTTTTACTCCAAATTTAACTTCTTGAGCATTTGAAAATGCAAAGGCCATTACTGCGGTAACAGTAAACATAATTTTTTTCATTTTTATTTGTTTTTGAAATTTATCTGCCAAATATAAAATTATACTTCATAAAAATTAATTAGGAATTTAACAAATAAAAGACTAATAAGTAGATAAACTATTTATAGTTTATATCAATTTATTTTTAAATGAAAAGAAAAAAGCTCCCTCAAAAATGAGGAAGCTTTTTAAAAAACTAACTAAAAATATTTTCTTTTAGAATTTGTAAACAACTCCAAAACTTACATCTCTTAAATCTGTTCCAAGACCAAAAGTATTAGTTTTCTCTGCTCCATGACCACCGTTGTTGTCAACATAATAACCTAAACCAATCCAAGTAGCTTCGATAGCAAAATGATTAGACAAGAAATAGCTCATACCTAAACCAATGTTCCCACCAATTGTGTTTGATTTAAAATCACTAGGTTTTTCTTTTGAGTTCATGTAATCAAATCCAGCCTGACCATAAACTGAGAATTGAGAAGCTGGAGTAAAATAGTATCTACCAAAAGCTCCTACTGTAAAGTTATTAGTTTTGTCATCTCCTTCTTTCGATGTACTAAAACCTAATTTTGCTCCAATTGCAATATTTTCAGTCACAAAATAACCAGCACTTGGGACAAGAGTAAAATCACTTGATTTAAAATCCCCAGTTTTTTGAGAACCTACATTGAAAGCTCCTGAAACAAATACATCTCCTTTAGAGAAACCCGTTGTTTGCGCATTTGCAAATACAAATCCTAAGACTGCAATAGCAGTTAAAATTACTTTTTTCATGTTTTTATTTTTTTAATTACAATCCAAAACTAAGATTATACTTACCAAAAAATACCCCCGAAAAGTAATTAAAGTATTAAAATAAGACAAAATGGATTTTCAAATAACCTATTAATTTCCAGTTCATTTGTACAAAAAACAATCATTTCAACAAGGTGAATTTGAAAAAATGTGAGAATTTTAATAAATTTATCATGCAGTATATAAAACAATAAAATCAAAATAATGTAGTTTTGAATTAAAAGAATAACATTTAAATACCAAACTAAAAACATTTTTTATGAAGAAAATACTTTTAGCAGCTGTATTGTTCATTGCAACAACAGCTACGATTCAGGCACAATTATTAAAAATTGGAGTTAAAGCAGGGGTTAACTTTGCAAATCAAACCGGAGATGCGAGTTTTGACGGAATAGACTATAGCAAGGATGGAATTACGAGCTATCACGCAGGTTTAGTTGCAGAATTAAAACTATTAGAAAAATTTTCTATTCAGCCTGAATTGTTGTATTCAACACAAGGTGCAAGCTATAAAAATGCATTAGGAGAATTTAAAAACGAATTAGGATACTTATCTATTCCTGTGATGGCTAAAATATATATGACTAAATCATTAAGTTTAGAAGTTGGTCCTCAAGCTTCATTTTTATTAAGCAATAAAGAAGAATTCGATGCTCAAGACCCTAAAACTTTCGACTTCGCTATCAATGCTGGACTTGGATTAAAAATTACTGAAGGAATCTTCATTCAAGGTCGTTACGGATTTGGATTGACTGAAGTTTCATCTAAAGCCGATCTTAAAAACTCTGTATTTCAACTCTCAGCTGGATTCATGTTCTAAAAATATATCACATACTTTTATAAAAACCGGTCTATTAATTAGATCGGTTTTTTTATTTTTACACAATTCAATTGCAATAGCAATACCAATATTTCAATAAACAATTTTAAATATGAAAATCTGCATTATCAACGGACCCAATTTGAATCTTTTAGGAAAACGTGAACCCGAAGTTTACGGAAGTCAGACTTTTGAAGATTACTTTGAAACGTTGAAACAAAAATTTCCCAGCATTGAACTTTCGTATTACCAAAGTAATATTGAAGGAGAATTGATTGGAAAAATTCAGGATGTTGGTTTTTCATTTGACGGAATTATTCTAAACGCCGGAGCTTACACTCATACTTCTATAGGTTTAGGCGACGCTATGAAAGCGGTTACAACTCCTGTTATCGAAGTGCATATTTCTAATACTTATGCGCGTGAAAGTTTCAGACATCAGTCGTATTTGTCTGGAAATGCAAAAGGTGTTATTTTAGGGTTTGGATTAAAAAGTTACGAATTAGCGATTCAGTCGTTTTTATAAGATATTGTCACGCTGAGCGAAGTCGAAGCGCTTATAGCGTGCGAGGGGCTTCGACTTCGCTCAGCCTGACAGTTGGAAAATTGCTCAGCCTGACAAACGACTTTGATTTTCCTTATTACAATTTAACAAATTATTAATAAGCTCATTTTCAACTTCTTTTATTTTTGTGAGAGAAACTACTTTCATGAAAAACTATATTTTATTCGCCTTTTTATTTTTTTCGATTTCCAATTTTGCCCAAATCAAAGGAACTATAACCGATGAGAAAGGAAATCCGCTGCCGTTTGTTTCTATTTTTGAAGAGAATACCTATCGTGGAACTACTTCAAATGAACAAGGACAATATCAATTGCAGGTAAAAGAAATTGGTAAAAACAGAATCGTTTTTCAATATCTGGGATTTAAAACTCAAAAAATTACGGTTTCGGGAGATTCAAAAACAGTAAATTTAGATGTTAAAATGCAGGAAGAAAGTTTTGCATTAAACGAAGTAGTTATTGATCCTAAAAACAATCCAGCAAATGCCATCATTAAAAATGCGATTGCAAACAGAAAAGAAAACTCTGAAAAAACAGCGCGTTTTACTGCCGATTTTTATTCGAAAGGAATTTTAAAAGTAAAAGATTTACCTAAAAAAATATTAGGCCAAAAAGTAGATCTTGGCCCGGATTTATCTTCTAATTTAGATTCGACCGGAACTGGGATTTTATATTTATCAGAAACTATTTCGAAAGTTTCTTATCAAAAACCAGATAAATTAAAGGAAACTATTATCGCCTCTAAAATCTCCGGAAACAATAAAGGTTTCAGCTATAATACTGCTGCTTTATCAACTTATGATTTCTACGACAATACATTAGAATTTGATGTAAACCTCATCTCTCCTATTGCTAATAACGCTTTCAGCTATTATAAATACAAACTGGAAGGAAGTTTTTATGATGATAATAAACAGCAGATATACAAAATTAAAGTAATCCCAAAGCGAGATAAAGAACCTGTTTTTGAAGGTTATATTTACATTGTTGATGACAGTTTTGCCATTTATGCCGTTGATTTCGACATTAAAGGCTACCGAATGAAAAATGAATTTACTGAAGTCATGAATTTAAAACAAAGCTTTAGTTACAATGCAAAAAACAAAATCTGGTCAAAAAATGCACAGACGCTTTCGTTTAATGCGGGTGGATTTGGTATAAAATTTTCGGGTCAGTTTAATTATATTTATTCCAATTATGAATTTCCTGAATCGTTTGCCAAGAAAACTTTTGGAAACGAAATCGTAGCTTTTGATTTGAATGCCAATAAAAAAGATGATTCGTTTTGGAATGAAATTCGTCCTATTCCGTTAACGCTCGAAGAAAGTGCAGATTACACCAAAAAAGACAGCTTACAAGTTATCAGAAAATCTAAAAAATATACCGATTCTATTGATGCAAAAGATAATAAGTTTAAGATTTTAGATATCCTTGGCGGTTACGATTATAAAAATACGTTTAAGAAATACTCTTTTAAATTTGACGGTTTGCTAAGTCCAACTTCTTTAAGTTTTAATACGGTTCAGGGATTTAATCTGGGAACTGGATTTTCATTTAAAAAATGGAATGAAGAAAAAGGAAAAAGCACTTCCATAAGTACAGATTTCAATTATGGTTTTTCTGATGAACGTCTGCGTGTTATTGGCGAATTCAGCCACCGATTTAATACGATTAATTACGCGACAATTTCAGCTTCGGGAGGAACAAAAACAGAACAATTTAATAGCGCTGAGCCTATTAGCAAATTGATCAATTCTGTAAGCTCGTTGTTTTTTAAAGACAATTACATGAAGTTGTACAATTTGGAATTTGCCCAAATTAACTATGCACAAGATGTCGCAAACGGATTAAACTTAAATGCAAGAATAGCTTACGAGCAAAGAAAACCTCTTTTTAATACTACCGATTATTCGTTCTTTAAAAGAGATGATATTTATTCGTCAAATAATCCGCTTGCACCGAATGATTTCAATACGCCTGCTTTTGATCAGCATCATTTAATGAAGGCTAATTTGACGGCCAAAATTAATTTTGGAAACAAATATATTTCAAGACCTGACGGAAGGTATAATTTTAAAGATGAAAAATATCCAACCGTATTTTTAGCTTTTGAAAAGGCATTTGCCGCAAGCGAAAAAAAATACGAGTTTGAAAGAATTGGCGCTTCTGTTCAATATGATTTAAAATTAAACAACAAAGGCCTTTTGGGAATGAATTTTAGAGCGGGTAAATTCTTTAATGCCGAAAATATTTCTTTTATAGATTACAGGCATTTCAACGGAAACCAAACTCACATTGGCACTAGCGATCGTTATTTGAATGTTTTCAACTTAATGTCGTATTATGACAATAGTACAAATGACAGTTATTTTGAAATTCATCTAGAACACAATGATATGGGATTTGTAACGAATAAAATTCCGCTTTTGAATCTTTTAAAATCAACGATGAATCTTGGTTTTCATTCGCTGGCAATTCCGGATCGTAAACCATATACCGAATTTACAGTTGGTTTAGATAATCTAGGTTTCGGGAAATTTAAGTTATTTAGAATTGATTACGTGCATTCTTACCAAGGTGGAATCCAGCAAAATGGTGTTGTGTTTGGGCTGAAGATTTTGAATGTTTTGAATTAAGGTTCAAAGGCGCAGAGGTTCAAAGGAACAAAGGTTTTGTTGCAGCGTAAATACTTTACGAAGTTCTCGACTTCGCTCGAACTGACAAGCTGTGTTTATAATTTAAACCATAAAAATTCTAATTACCTGAGTTTGCGTTAGGGATGGAAGCGGCATCCTTTTTGTTTTTTCTTTAAAAATAAAAAGATACAGCGGACAGCCCGGCCGAAGGTAACGCCCATAAAAAAATCCGCTTACTCTCTTGAAGAATAAACGGATTTTTTATTTCAATCTTTATCAAAGTTTAAGACAACAAAGAATTTACGTCACAACAAAACCTTTGTACCTTTGAAACTTTGCAACTTTGAACCTCTTTCTCAATGATAATCATCTGGTTCAATATGAATCAGAACATTTCCTAACTGCGGAATTTTTTCTTTTAAAGTATCTTGTAATTTATGAGATAAATCATGTCCTTTTTTTACCGAAATTTCAGCTGAAACAATGGCGTGAAGATCGACGTGATAACGCATTCCGGCTTTTCTGATGAAACATTTTTCGGTTCCGAGGATTCCGGGTACTGTCAGTGATTTTACACGAATTTCTTCTACTAAATCATCGTTCATGTTTTCATCCATGATTTCGCCAAGTGCAGGTCTGAAAATTTTATAACAGTTATATAGGATAAAAAAAGCAGCAAAAAGAGCTGCCCAGTCATCTGCAGATTCGTAACCTTTTCCCATAATCAGTGCAATCGAAATTCCGATAAATGCTGCAACTGAAGTTATAGCATCACTACGATGGTGCCAGGCGTCGGCGGCAAGAGACGAACTATTGGTTTCCTTGCTTCGTTTCATTACTAAACGATACGAATACTCTTTCCAAAGAATTATAGCCCCTAAAACATATAATGTCCAGGATTTTGGTAAATCATGCGACGATTGAATATTGGCAATACTTTCGTACCCAATAATCGTAGCCGAAGTAATTAAAAAACCAACTACCAAAAAGGTAATTAAAGGTTCTGCACGGCCGTGACCGTAAGGATGATTTTCATCTGCCGGTTTATTAGAATATTTGATTCCGAATAAGACCAAACAGGACGAAAATATGTCTGCTGTTGATTCGATTGCATCTGCAATCAAGGCGTATGAATTGCCAAAAAAACCTGCCAAACCTTTTATCAAGGCCAAGCAGGTGTTTCCGACTATACTAAAAATAGTAGCTTTTATAGCTTTTTTTTCATCTGTCATTATAGAAAATTATTTTTTCGCCACGAATTATTTTTGATATTCTTTGAAGAATCAAATTCGTGGCAAATAATTTTTATGCTCTTACAATTTTTGCTCCAATAGCTCTTAAACGCTCGTCGATACGCTCGTATCCACGGTCAATTTGTTCGATATTTTGAATTGTACTTGTTCCTTTAGCAGAAAGCGCCGCAATCAATAATGAAATTCCCGCACGAATATCAGGAGAAGACATTGTAGTTGCTTTTAATTGAGATTCAAAATTATGCCCCATAACCACAGCTCTATGCGGGTCACATAACATGATTTTTGCTCCCATGTCGATTAATTTATCTACGAAAAACAAACGGCTTTCGAACATTTTTTGGTGGATCAAAACATCTCCTTTTGCTTGTGTTGCCACAACTAAAACGATACTTAATAAGTCAGGTGTAAATCCTGGCCAAGGTGCATCGGCAATAGTTAAGATTGATCCGTCAATGTCTGTTTTTACTTCATATCCGTCTTTGTGAGCCGGAATGTAAATATCATCGTTACGTTTTTCTATTGTAATTCCTAATTTTCTAAATGTATTTGGAATCAAACCTAAATTTTCCCAGCTTACATTTTTAATCGTGATTTCGCTTTTTGTCATAGCCGCAAGACCAATCCAAGAACCAATTTCGATCATATCAGGAAGGATTCTGTGCTCACATCCATCAAGGCTTTCAACACCTTCAATAGTTAATAAGTTAGAACCAACTCCAGTGATTTTAGCTCCCATAGAGTTCAACATTTTGCATAATTGCTGTAAGTATGGTTCGCAAGCCGCGTTATAAACTGTAGTTTTACCTTTTGCTAAAACGGCTGCCATTACAATATTTGCCGTTCCGGTTACAGAAGCTTCGTCAAGAAGCATGTCTGTTCCTTGTAATCCTTCTTCAGGAGATTCTACTCCGTAAAAGTGATCTTCTCTGTTGTATCTGAATTTTGCTCCAAGGTTAATAAAACCTTCAAAGTGAGTATCTAATCTACGACGGCCAATTTTATCTCCTCCCGGTTTTGGAATATATCCTTTTCCGAAACGTGCCAAAAGAGGCCCAACAATCATAATAGAACCACGAAGCGCTCCACCTTCTTTTTTGAAAGCTTCTGTTTCTAAATATCCAACATTAACCTCATCGGCCTGAAACGTAATCGAACCCGGTTCATTGCGTTGGATTTTTACACCTAAATTACCCAATAAAGTGATTAATTTATTGATGTCTATAATATCAGGAATGTTATTAATTCTTACTTTCTCTCCTGTTAGAAGCACGGCACATAAAATTTGTAATGCCTCATTTTTTGCTCCTTGCGGAGTGATTTCTCCTTTTAAAGGAGTTCCTCCTTCGATTTTAAAAATTCCCATAGATTTTTTTTAAGGTTCTAAGGTTCTCAGATTCTAAGGTTCTAAGGCTGAGCTAAAATCTTAGCACCTTAGCTGCTTAGTATCTTAGCAACTTCTTCTATTTTTGATTATTGTTTTTTTGAAAAGTTTTAGGTTTACCGCCTTTATTATTGTTTTTGTTGTTTTGAATTTTAGGCTGTCCTGCAGGTGCAATTTTGTTTGACACACGTTTGTTTGTACGCATTAAATCTGTTGTATTCAACAGTTCTTCTGTACTGTGCAGCAAGTTTATTTTTCCTCCGGACAATTCATATAAGTGTTCAAAAATAACATCGTCTTTTACTGTGTCTTTGTTCCAGCTCAAAAATGATTTTTTCATGTGGTTGGCAATTACCATAACCAATGCATTTTTCATTTCGCCGTCTTCCCATTTATTGGCAACATCAATCATATATTTGATATTGTTTCCGTAAAATCTGTATTTTGGAAAATTCTGTGGGTATTGTAAAACATCTGGTTTTAACTGCAGTACATCTCTTGAAGGAATTGGGTACGGAGACTCAACATTCAATTTAAAATCAGACATAATAAAAAGCTGATCCCATAATTTATGCTGAAAATCCGGCACGTCACGCAAATGCGGATTTAAGCTTCCCATAACCTGAATGATATATTTCGCGGCTTTGTTGCGTGTTTCATCATCTTCGATTGCAGTAGCCTGATCGATCAGTTTTTGTAAATGACGACCATACTCCGGAATAATCAAACGTTGTCTTTCAGAATTGTATTCTAAATTATACACAACGTCATTTGCGACTTCTTTTTTATATTTTTCGACCATAAGTTTATAATGAAACTATACCTTCTATTGTAGATACTTCTTTGTATTTACCAATCACCTCATCAGAGCTGTTCATGGTAACATCTACAGAAACACTGGTAAATTTACCGGTTTTTGATTTTGTTGTTTTAATAACCGCGCCCATTCTGTCAAAAGCTTTTTCAACACGTTCAACATTATCGCCTACAGAAGGCACAATGAATTTGTACAAATATTCTGCTGGCCAAGTATTTGCGTTGTCTAATTCGACTTTTAATCTTTCGAAAAATTCGGCGGTATTTTTTTCTTTATCGTTCTCCATTCGTAATTAAAAATAAACGCAAATATACGGTTTTGATTTCAGATTTCAGATTTTAGATTTTAGATTTTTTTCATTGGAGAAGCTGTAGATTTTTTGCCACGAATTTCACTAATTTACACTAATTATATTGGTGTGAATATCTTGCTCAATTTTGCTGGCTTTTCATTAATTTTAAAATTAAAATTCGTGAAAATTCGTGTAATTCGTGGCAAACCTTTATATTTGAAATACTTTGCGAATCTGCGACTTTACGAGATTAAAACCCATTATAATGAAAAAAATCCTTTTATTTTTTATAGCATTTATATTCAACAATATTCAGGCACAAGAAGTCAAAACTTTAACTTATTTCCAAAACGACACTTTAAAACTGGATTTAGATTTATATCTGCCAAAGAAAAAATCTAACGAAAAAATCCCGTTGATTATGTTTGCTTTTGGCGGCGGATTTTCTGGCGGAGAACGTAAGAGCGAAAAAAACTTCGGAATGTTTATGGCCGAAAACGGTTATGCGGTTGCCAGCATTTCGTACAGTTTATATATGAAAGGAAAAGATTTTGGCTGCAAGGGGACTTTAACGGAAAAGATAAAAGCGATTCAAATTGGCGTGAGCGATATGTGGCAGGCCACTTCTTTTTTAATCGAAAATGCTGATAAATACAATCTTGATTCTTCTAAAATCTTTATTTCGGGAATTAGTGCCGGGGCAGAAATTGGTTTTCATGCTTCGTTTTGGGATTATAAATTAATGAATTTGTACAAAAGCAATTTGCCGGAGAACTTTAAATATACCGGATTTATCGGAGGTTCGGGCGCTATTCAGGATATCAATTTGATTACAAAAGAAAAAGCAATTCCGATGTTATTGGCACATGGCAGTAATGACGAGACGGTTCCGTACAGTGCTGGCTCACATCGTTCTTGCCCGACAAATGCTTCGGGCTGGTTAATTTTATTTGGTTCATATGCGGTTTACAATCACATGCAGGATTTACATAAAGATGTTGAACTGATTACCTTCTGCGGCGGCGGACATGAATTCTCCGGTTATCTTTTTCATGACGGCCAACAATATGTTCTGGATTTTGTGAATGATGTTTTAAAAGGAAAGAAATTTGAATCGCATTTGATTGTTCCTTCTAAAAAAGGAAAAGGTTTTGGGAAATATTTGTTTTGTGATTAAAAAATTTAATCACGCCAAAATAATCAACATTATAAACTGGACTAAAGTCCAGCCCTACAATATTTGGCGAGCCTATGGCTCTCTTACGAATTAGTTCTTAAGGAACACCCCATAATGTAGAGCTGGACTTTAGTTACCACAATATTTAATAAACCCACAAATCTTTTCACAATTTAGTTCCGAAGGAACGATCCATATTGTAGAGCTGGACTTCAGTCCAGTTACCACAATATTTAAGAACCCCAAAACTCTTTTCACAATTCAGTTCCGAAGGAACAATCCATATTGTAGAGCTGGACTTCAGTCCAGTTACCACAATATTTAACAAACCCACAAATCTTTTCACAATTCAGTTCCGAAGGAACAATCCATATTGTAGAGCTGGACTTCAGTCCAGTTACCACAATATTTACCTCTTGCAAAACGAACCTATTTTTTATAAAAATGCTAAATTATTCGCTCTTGATAAATATTCTTTTTAAATACGAATAAGTTTAGGTAAATTTGCGCTTTATTTTTAGAATAGTGCAAAAACAAATCATAGTTCTCATTGGCGGTCCTGGTACAGGAAAATCTACGCTTATAAACGAATTAGTCGCTCGTGGCTATTGTTGTTACCCTGAAATTTCCAGAGAAGTTACACTCGAAGCCCAAAAAAGAGGCGTTGAACAATTGTTTCTGGAGCAGCCTTTATTATTTAGCGAAATGCTTTTAGAAGGACGTATTCAGCAATTTGAAAATGCCCAAAAAGAACCCGATACTATCGTTTTTATAGATCGTGGTATTCCTGATGTTGTGGCTTATATGGATTATATTGGCGATGAATATCCGGAAGATTTCGTAAAAGCGTGCGAGGATTATAAATATTCTAAAACTTTTATTTTACCGCCTTGGGAAGAAATTTATCAGAGCGACACAGAGCGATATGAAAATTTTGAACAGGCACTTACGATTCAGAAACACTTAATTGAAACGTACAAAAAATACGGTTACGATTTAATTGAGGTTCCGAAAGATACGGTTGAAAACAGAATTCTTTATATCTTAGACAAAATTTAGCAACCGGTTTTAAAGTTGTAAAACTAGAAACTGATTTCTACATTTTTAACTTTAAAACAGAGGCCATGCAGGACGCACAGGAAATTCTTTTAAAATACTGGAAACACCAAAGTTTCCGACCGTTGCAAAAAGAAATTATTGATTCGGTTTTAGAAGGGCAAGATACTTTTGCACTGCTGCCAACCGGAGGCGGAAAATCGATTTGTTTTCAGGTTCCGGCGATGATGCAAGAAGGAATTTGTCTGGTAGTTTCTCCTTTAATTGCACTGATGAAAGATCAGGTAGCGAATCTTCAAAAAAGAGAAATTAAAGCAATTGCGCTAACTGGCGGAATTCATACGGAAGAAATTATTGATTTACTGGACAACTGCCAATTCGGAAATTATAAATTCCTTTATCTTTCTCCGGAGCGTCTACAGTCTGACTGGATTTTAGAACGCATTAAAAATCTTCCTATAAATTTAATTGCTATTGACGAAGCGCATTGTGTTTCGCAATGGGGCCACGATTTTAGACCGGCTTATTTAAAAATTTCAGAACTTAAAAAATACTTTCCTAAAATTCCGTTTTTGGCTTTAACCGCAACTGCAACTCCACGAGTTGTTGAAGATATTAAAACCGAATTGGGATTAAAAGATACCAAACTTTTTCAGCAGTCTTTTGAAAGAAAGAATATTGCGTACATGGTTTTTGAAGTGGAAGACAAATTGTATCGCGTGGAGCAGATTTTGAAGAAAAATCCGCAGCCATGTATTATATATGTCCGAAACAGAAAATCTTGTTTAAATATGTCAACGCAATTGCAATCGTTGGGATTTAGAGCAACGTATTATCACGGCGGACTTTCGGCTCAGGAAAAAGATAGAAATATGCAATTGTGGATGTCCGAACAGGCGCAGGTTATTGTAGCCACCAATGCGTTTGGAATGGGAATCGACAAGGATAATGTTAAAACAGTTATTCATACCCAATTGCCCGAAAACATAGAGAATTATTATCAGGAATCCGGAAGAGCAGGACGAAATGGCGAAAAATCATTTTCGGTTTTATTATTTAATAATTCAGATGCAAATCAAACAGAACAGCAGTTTATAAGTGTTCTTCCTGACAAAACGTTCCTGAAAACGATGTACATTAAATTGTGTAATTACTTTCAAATTGCTTATGGCGAAGGTTTAGACGATTCGTATTCTTTTAAAATGAATCATTTTTGTCATAAATACGACTTCCCAACTTTAAAAACCTATAATGCTTTGCAGTTTTTGAATCAACAGGGAATCATCACAATGTCTCAGGAATTTTCAGAAAAAGTTTCCATGCAGTTTTTAATCGAATCAAAAGAAGTACTTCGATACATGAGCCTGAATCCAAATGACGAAGAAATCATTCTGGCGATTTTAAGAACGTATCCGGGAATTCATGAAATGAAAACACCTCTTAATCTTTCGCTGATTGCTAAAAAATCAAATCATACCGAAGAACAGGTTACAGATCTTTTAGAAAAATTGAAAGAGAAAGATATCATTGAATACAAATCGAAAAACAATGACGCAACGATTTTATTTAATGAAGTCCGCGAAGATGATTTAACCATAAACAGAGTTGCTAAATATCTGGAAAAACAGAACAAACTAAAACGAGATCAGCTTTCAAGTGTTCTCTATTATATAAAGGAAGACAAAACATGCAAGAACAGATTAGTTTTGGATTATTTTGGAGAAGAAACTAAATCGAATTGCGGCGTTTGTTCTTTCTGTATTACTCAAAAAGGAAAAATTACCGAAGCGGATTCAATTGCTGATAAAATTCTTCACTTATTAAAAGCAACTGCACTAACTTCGCGCGAAATTCAGAATCAAATAAAATTAGATGCTAAAGATGTTATTGTAGTTCTTCAGGAATTACTGGAAAACAATCATATCATTATTTTAGCCAATAATAAATACGCTTTAAAATCATAATGGAAAAATTACGAATTATATTTATGGGAACTCCGGAATTTGCAGTTGGCATTCTGGATACCATTATTAAAAACAATTACGAAGTTGTTGGCGTTATTACAGCGGCAGACAAACCTGCTGGACGCGGACAAAAAATAAAATATTCGGCTGTTAAGGAATATGCACTGGAAAACAATCTTACTTTATTACAGCCAACCAATTTAAAAGATGAAAGTTTTTTAGCTGAGTTAAAAGCTTTGAATGCCAATTTACAGATTGTTGTTGCTTTTAGAATGTTACCAAAAGTAGTTTGGGAAATGCCAGGTTTAGGAACATTTAATCTTCATGCTTCTTTATTACCAAATTATCGTGGTGCTGCCCCTATAAACTGGGCTATTATTAATGGAGAAACCAAAACCGGAGTTACAACATTTTTTATCGATGACAAAATCGATACCGGAGCGATGATCTTGAATTCGGAAATCGCGATTGAACCAACAGAAAATGCCGGACAACTTCACGACCGATTAATGCATTTAGGAAGTACAACTGTTATTGATACTTTAAAGGTGATTGAAAACGGAAATGTTACTACTACAATTCAGGAAGATAATAACGATATCAAAACAGCTTATAAACTAAATAAGGAGAATTGTAAAATTGACTGGACAAAACCCGGAGATGAAATCAATAATCTAATTCGCGGCTTAAGTCCTTATCCTGCAGCATGGTGTTTTTTGAAAGATAAAAATGAGGAATTAAATATAAAGATATATGAAGCCAAACTGATTTTAGAGCCGCATTCTTATGAAGCTGGAACTTTAATTAGTAATAAAAAAGAAATCAAAATTGCAATAAAAGAGGGCTTTATTCAGTTATTAAGTCTGCAATTACCTGGTAAGAAACGAATGCAAGTAGCAGAATTGTTAAATGGGATAACTTTTTCTGATAGCGCAAAGGTCTATTAAGGTCAGTAAAACAGGGGTTTCTACCTGTTTTTGATCGATGAACAACACGCTTTATGAACAAAAAAAACAAGTTATCAACAATTATTGCTAAAATTAAAGAAAACACTTGCACGCAACGGATTTCCTACTAAATTTGTGTATTAACAATTTTTTTTAACCAACAATTAATAACTAATTATTATGAACAAATCAGAATTAATCGATGCTATCGCTGCTGATGCAGGAATTACAAAAGCTGCGGCTAAATTAGCTTTAGAGTCATTTTTAGGAAACGTAGGAACTACTTTGAAAAAAGGCGGAAGAATTTCATTAGTAGGTTTCGGATCTTGGTCAGTATCTGCGAGAGCTGCTAGAGACGGTAGAAATCCTCAAACAGGAAAAACTATCAAAATTGCTGCAAAAAATGTAGTAAAATTCAAAGCTGGAGCTGAATTAGAAGGTGCAGTGAACTAAGTAAGAAAGTTCTCTAAACTAAATAATATAATTAAGACCCTCCTTATGGAGGGTTTTTTTGTGCGGTTTAACGATTTTTTTTGTGAATTTAAAAAATTTATGATTAAATTTAATAAAAATTGTAGCCGTATGATTTCAGAAAAATTAAAAAAAGGACACCTGCTTATTGCCGAGCCTTCAATAATTGGAGATTTATCTTTTAACAGATCGGTAATTTTATTAGCAGACCATAACAAAGAAGGATCAATAGGTTTTATCATTAATAAACCATTAAAATACACTATTAATGATTTAATACCTGAAATTGAAGCCAGCTTTAAAATATATAACGGAGGCCCAGTTGAACAAGACAATCTGTACTTCATTCATAATATTCCTGACTTGATCCCGAATAGTGTCGAGATTTCTAACGGAATTTATTGGGGTGGAGATTTTGAATCAACCAAAGACTTAATTAACGACGGATCGATCAATAAGAACAATATTCGTTTTTTCTTAGGTTATACCGGTTGGGACGAAAATCAGCTTGAAAACGAAATGCAGGGAAACTCCTGGATCATTGCTGACAATAATTACAAAAACAAAATTATTGGAAAATCTACTACCCATTTCTGGAAAGAGCAGATTATTGAACTTGGCGGTGATTACGTTATTTGGTCAAATGCACCTGAAAACCCATATCTGAATTAATTTTCGGATATGGATTCATTTAGTTTCTGTACTAATAAATGAGCCAGATTACTTGTAAACTCTTTTTTTCGGTATTTGCTTATCGGTTGTATTCCTATGATTACATTTGTTAGAAATAATTCGTCTGCTTTTTGAAGATCAAACGGCGAAATTATTTCTTCTAATACTTCTATGCCTTCTACTTTCTTCGCTAAAGCTAAAATCTGCTTACGCATAATTCCGTTTAAACATCCTTCAGAAATTGGAGGTGTAATTAGTTTTTTGCCCGAAACCATAAATAAATTTCCCTGCAAAGCTTCAACAACATTTTTAGTGTCGTTTAGTAAAATACAATTTGCCAGTCCGTTTTCATGGGCAAAAATACTTCCGGTAACATTAATCATTTTATTAATCGTTTTAATCGACGATAATAATTGTTTTGTTATATAGAAGTCTTTATACAAATCAACTTCGTATTCGGCCGTATTTAAAGCATATAAAGTATTATCAAGCAACGTTGCATGAATTAAAAAAGAAACTTCATTTGTTTTTGGCAGATACAAACCTCCATCGTTTCTAAAAACAGTTATTCTGGCTCTGGCCGATGAAGCAATATTTTTTTGCTGCACAAGATTTAAAATCTGCTCTTCAAAATATTCCATTGTAAAATTCATCGGGATTTCCATTCTAACAACACGCATCGAAGCCATTAACCTGAAATAATGATCTTCGAGAAACAAGATTTTATTGTTGATTATTTTTACTGTTTCAAAAACGCCGTCTCCGTATAAAAAGGCACGATTTTGAGTTAGAATATTTTCTTCTTGTGCAATGTTTCCGTTAAAATTGATCATAAAAAAACCCTGAATTTTGTTCAGGGCAAATATAAGGCATAAAATAGACTTTTACTAAACAGATCCTATAAGATGTTTTAGGTCTGAGATTTGATTCTCCCACAATTGTTTAGCTTCACCTACTTCTTCTTTTTCTGCAAAATCGACTACCATTAATGATACATCCTTAGTTAATTCATCAACTAAAATATGGAGTTCAAAAAAGTATTCAGTATCCTTACTGCTTTCATCAACCCATTTAAACTTTACTTTTTCACCAGTTTTTTTAGATGCAAGACGTGCTTTTTCCTGCGAATCGTTCCAGATGAAAGTAAAAAATTCACCTCTTGAATTAACATTGTCAGCAAACCATTCTGATAATCCTGACGGAGTTGATATATATTGATACAATAATTGTGGCGAAGAATTGATCGGAAACTCGATTTCGTAACGTATTTTTGAATCCATGTGCTACTTTTAATTTTTTCGAAATATAAGAATATATGTCCAAAAACAATGCGTTTTTAAAAATATTTTTTTTTCTTCATTTTATTCTTGTAAGCTTTAATATTATTTCTATCTTTGCACCCGCAATCAGGAATTCAATGATAGCAGTCCAGGCGAGGTAGCTCAGTTGGTTAGAGCGCAGGATTCATAACCCTGAGGTCACGGGTTCAACTCCCGTCCTCGCTACAAAAAGGCAAAACCCTTAAACAGAAATGTTTAAGGGTTTTTTATTTGAATTACATTCTTATTCCTCTCCTATTACTGCCGTTGCTTTATTTGTATTTGTAAATCTGTAGATCTTTCCTTCTTTCAGATAGAAATTTTTTAAATAAAATACTTAAGCTTTAATAAAATCAAGAATATCTGCATTCACTCTGTCAGCATCTGTTGTTGGTATTCCGTGGCATAGTCCCGGATAAGTAATTATTTTTCCGTTTTTTACCAGTTTAATCGCTCTTAGTGCAGTTACATTATAAGGCACAATCTGATCATCTTCGCCATGCAATATAAGTACGGGAAAATCAACACTTTTTAGATCTTCGGTAAAATCTGTTTCAGAAAATGCTTTTATACAGTCATAATGTGCTTTAATTCCGCCGTTCATTCCCTGACGCCACCAATTATCCTGAATTCCTTTTTTAATATCTGCTCCTTCTCTATTATATCCATAAAACGGAAAAGTAATATCGTGATAAAACTGCTGTCTGTTATTGGCTGTGTTAAAACGAATATCATCAAAAACTTCTATAGGCACTCCGTCTGGATTTCCTTCATTTTTGATCATATACGGCGTCACCGCGCTAATAAGTATTACTTTTGACACACGGTTTTTACCATATTTTGCGGCATAATGAATCGCTTCACCTCCACCTGTAGAGTGTCCGATATGTATAGCATCTTTTAAATCTAAAAACTCCGTAAGTTCTGCAACGTCTGCTGCGTAAGTATCCATTTCATTTCCGGAATACGTTTGTGTAGATCTTCCGTGTCCTCTTCTGTCATGTGCAATTACCCTAAATCCCTTATCTAAGAAAAATAGCATTTGCGCATCCCAGTCATCTGCTGATAAAGGCCAGCCATGATGAAAAAAAATAGGCGTACCAGTACCCCAATCTTTATAATAAATCTCTGTTCCGTCTTTTACTGTAATCTTGCTCATTGTATTATGTTTTAATTGTTAGTATGCATTTTCGAAGTTTATAATTGTTCGTACCACTCTAAAATATAATCTGCTACAGCTTCCCAGCCTGGCTCGCCACATATAAAATGGCTTTTACCCTGAAAAATCTTCAGATCAACCTTGCTGTTACTGTCTTTATATTTTCTGGCCAGAGTGGTTGTAAGTGATGAAGGAAAAATTGCATCACTGCCGCCTCCAATAAATAAAATAGGATTATGAGGTTTGCTGAAATCAATATTAGAAAAAGAATTCAATACCAGTTCACGGCTTACTTTATAACTTTCCGGAACGGCAAAACTTTCAAAAGCATTTGCTCTGTCTCTTTCAGGAAGTGTGTTGAAAAAACATTTGTCATACCATTCGCGGCTGCCCATAAAATATTTTTGGGAGGAAAAGAAACCAAATGCCGGTATAACTGATTTTAATGTTGCAAAAGGAGGAAATACATTTTTTGGAGGAGCACCATCAATACTTACTGCCGTAGCTGCTTTACCTAATTCTAATAATTTCATCGCCGCCATTCCGGCCATTGAATGTCCAATTATTAATGGTTTTTCGGGAAGGGTTTCAATTAGTTTAATAATATTATCAACCACATCTATAAAACCTGTTTTGGTAAGATCTGGATGAACTTGTTTTCTTAAGTCAGAAGGAATTCCATCGTGTCCGGGATTAGCCGGAGTGTAAACGGTATAGCCTTTTTGTTCGTATCGGTCCTTCCACTTTTCCCAACTTGTTTGGTTTACAAAGTTTCCATGTATCAGAATAATAGATTTTGATTTTGTCATAAGATTTATATTTAATGAGTAATTGAGGTTTATAAAATATGACGTACCTTACTTCTAAATTAGCAGTATAATCTGGGCAAGGCACTTATTAAAGATCAGATTTCAATCATTTTATTAAGATTTCAAATACTTTACAAGTATTCTGATTTCTTTCCTATATCTAATCATGGAAACAGATAAAGCAAGCACTATGCTAATTTACTAATTTATTGATAATCAAATAAATGTACTTTGAAAAAATTATTCTAATAACTATATTTCGCTAAAAGAATTCACCGATAGTGAAATATAAATAGTACACAAATAGAATCTATTTTAAATCTGAGAAGTGAAATTTTTCTTAATCTAGGTTAATCAGCAGATTTGTGTTTATTGCCTAAGTTTGTAAAAGAAATTAACAACATCAAATTATAACTAGAACAATATGGAAACGATAAAACTAGAATTAGACGAGAAAAAACATGGCGCTTTTAATCTTTATGTTGATGGCAAAAAACAAGGTGAAATGACGGTAAGTATTAAACCGGATTTATTGACTGTTTATCATACAGGAGTTGAACCAGAAGCCGAAGGAAAAGGCTATGCCAAAAAACTTTTAGAAGAAATGGTCTCTTATGTTCGTACCAATAATTTAATGGTTTTACCGCTTTGTCCATACGTTCATGCGCAATTCACAAGACATCCGGATGAATATCAGGATATCTGGAAAAAATAATTTCTAAATTATTAAACACATAGAAACATAGCTTTTTATTGCGTTTAAAAGGCGTTTCACTTGTTTAAATACACATAGCTTCTATGTGTTAGAAACTAGTTTCTTTTATTTACCTTTTTAGAAACTAAAATTCTATGTATCTATGTGTTAAAACAATAGCAAATCCTTATAGTTTTTTTGCCACGAATTTCACAAATTTTCACAAATTCAAATATGCTTAATACATTCGTGAAAATTTGTGAAATTCGCGGCAAACAAACTGTGCTAATCTTTATAATCTGTGGCTAAAAAATTTACTTTAATCAGCCTCATAATTTTAAAAATATAACATTATGAATACAGAAATTTTAACCGATGGTATTCCTTTAAACGAAGCTAAAAAAGCTTTGATCATGATTCATGGACGTGGTGCAAGTGCTCATGATATTCTTTCAATTGCAAAACATCTTAAAGTTGATGACTTTGCATTGGTAGCGCCTCAGGCTGAAAACAGAACCTGGTATCCGTATTCTTTTTTGGCTCCACTTAATGAAAATGAACCTTCTTTTTCAAAATCACTAGAAGCTATTCATCAGGTTGTGGTGGCGATTCAGCAAAACGGAATCGAAAAAGAGAACATTTATTTTCTTGGATTTTCTCAGGGCGCTTGTCTTGCTTTAGAATTTACAGCCCGAAATGCTGCAAAATACGGAGGCGTTGTCGCTTTTACAGGCGGACTTATTGGCGATAAAGTATATGAGAATCATTATGCCGGAAATTTCGAGAATACACCAATTTTCATTGGAACAAGTGATCCTGATTTTCATGTTCCTGTTGAAAGAGTAAATGAATCTGAAGCACTTCTTCAAAAATTAGGCGCAGACGTTACTAAAAAAATCTATCCAAATATGGGACATACCATAAGTCAGGACGAAGTAGATTGTGCAAATGCATTAATTTTCAACAAAAAATAATGATTACGATAACGCGAGTTTACAGCGATACCAACGGCGAAAGTCATTTTGAAGACTTCGAAGTTCCGTTGAAAAACAATGGCGATATTGGTTTTTTATCTGATGATGAGCCTGTAAAATCAATCGTTTTTAGGGAAGTCAAACCTTCTTATGACTATGATTTTCACAATGCGCCAGACCGTCAATATATTGTTTTATTGGAAGGCGGTGTAGAAATCGAAACTTCTTTAGGAGAAAAAAGAAAATTTGAAACAGGATCTATTCTCTTGGTTGAAGACACTACAGGAAAAGGACACAAAACAAAAAATATGGAGCCCAAACTTCGAAAATCAATATTTATAAAATTATAAACTGCCGGCATTCTGTCGGCTTTTTTATTTATGAAATCTAAGAAATAACCTCACTATATTTTTTATCGATTTTCTAAATAAAACAGCTTCATTTATAAAATTACGATATATCGTAAAAACAAAAAACCACAACACAAGTAAAACACTAGTAAACAAACAAATAACACACTTGGAATGTTATTTGGTTATTAATTTACAAATGATAAAAGAGGCTTTTATTTCTTAATCTAGGTTAATCGATCCAGAGCGATAATGGAGGTAAATTTGTATAAGAAATCAATAACAATTTAATAGTATAATACCATGGAAAATAAAATTTTAGGCTTACACCATATAACTGCAATAGCAGGTGACGCAAAAAGAAACTTCAATTTTTACTCTAATATTTTAGGATTACGTTTTATTAAAAAAACAGTAAATTTTGATGATCCGGGAACATATCACTTTTACTTTGGTGACGAAGTGGGAAGTGCCGGAACAATCTTAACTTTTTTCCCTTGGGGAGAAGGAATTCAGCAAGGAAGAAAAGGTTCTGGAATGGCTACAGAAATTGGATATTCTGTTCCAAAAGGAAGCTTGGATTTTTGGCAGAAACGTTTCGAGCAATACAATGTAATTTATAATAAACCAGCTGAAAAATTCGGAGAAAAATATCTTACTTTCTTAGATCCGGATGGTTTAAAATTAGAATTAATCGAATCTAAAACAGACGATAACAGAAAAGCCTGGGAAACGGATGAGGTAAAAGCAGATGTGGCTACAAAAGGTTTTCATAACATTACTTTGACTTTAAACGACATTAAACCAACTGCTGCAATTTTAACGGAAATATTTGGTTACAAATTAATCGATCAGGATGTAAACCGTTACCGTTATGCTACAGATGCTGTAGAAAATGCTGCAATTGTTGACTTGGTAGAATTGGCTGATGAAAAACGCGGTTTAAACGCAAATGGAACTGTTCACCACGTGGCTTTCCGAGTAAAAAATGATGAAATTTTAATGCACTTCCGTGAAAAAATCGAAGCTTACGGATTGTCAATTACACCGCAGATCGACAGACAATATTTCCATTCTTTATATTTTAGAGAACCGGGAGGCGTTTTATTTGAAATTGCTACAGATAATCCCGGATTTACTGTAGATGAAAGCTTAGAAGAATTAGGCAAAAACTTAAAACTTCCTGCTCAATACGAGTCTCAAAGAGCTGCTATTGAAAATCATTTGGTTAAAATTAATTAATGATACTTTTAGAATAAACTAAAAATCAAAACCCTTAAACATTTCTGTTTAAGGGTTTTTTATTGGTCTAAATTGAAAGATTAATTTCTCAATTAAGTATTATCAAAATAACTTAAAAATTCTCAATCCCTTTTTGCAAAAATGCTGCATATTTTTTGACATCGGGTTCGTATGCTGCTGGTTTAGAAAGCATATTTCCGTTTGTATCCATCAAAGCATAATACGGCTGTGAATTAGTTTGGAACTTTTCAGTTTGAAAATTACTCCATTTATTCCCAATTGTTTTGATCTTTTTCCCGGTAGTTTTTGAAATAAACTGCTCCTTTTCCGGAAGTACTGTTGTATCATCTACATAAAGAGAAATCAATACATAATTGTTGTTGAGTTTTTCCCATACTTCTTTATCACTCCATACATTATCTTCCATCTTGCGGCAGTTCACACAACTCCAACCCGTAAAATCAAGTATGATAGGTTTATTTACTTTTTTCGCATAAGACAGTCCTTCTTCATAATCATGAAAACAGTTAAGATTTTGCGGACAGGGCTGCGAGTGTTTTTCTTTCACATTCTCTGCATTGGAAGAAACAGAAGCAACATTATTTTGATTCCATTCTTTGTAAAAAGACGGCGGTAAAAATCCGCTGGCTAATTTCAAAGGGGCGCCCCACAGCCCCGGTATCAAATAAACGACAAAACTGAATATCAAAATAGAAGATACAAAACCACTAATTGAAACTTTTGCATTGTTTTCGTATTCATCAAACTTTAGCTTGCCCAGCATGTAAAATCCAAATAAGGTAAAAATAACAATCCAAATGGCTATAAAAAGTTCACGCTTCAATATTCCTAATCCGTAAACAAGATCGAAAGTTGAGAGAAATTTTAGCGCCAAAGCCAGTTCTAAAAAGCCTAATATTACTTTTACCTTTCCAAGCCAGCTTCCCGATTTTGGCAGTTTTTTAAGCATACTCGGAAAAGCAGCAAAAAGCAGAAACGGAATGGACAGCGCAAATGAAAACCCAAACATTCCTATTGCTGGCCCAACAATATTTCCGCTGATTGCAGCTTCAACCAAAAGATTTCCTATAATTGGCCCTGTGCAGGAAAACGAAACCAATGCCAATGTGAAAGCCATAAAAAATATTCCGATCAATCCGCCTTTATCAGCCATTTCATCAGATTTGTTAAGCCAGCTGCTTGGAAGTGTTATTTCAAAAGCACCTAAAAATGAGATGGCAAAGACAACAAAAATCAAAAAGAAAATAAAATTTACGATACCGTTACTTGCCAAAGCATTCAGCGCATCTGGTCCTAAAGTCAGCGTAACAGTTAAACCAAGTGTAACATATATTGCAACAATGGATGCGGCATAAATAATGGCTCGTTTTATTCCTCCGTTTTTGGTAAAATAACTAACCGTAAGCGGAATCATAGAAAACACACAAGGCGTTAATATTGCTAAAAATCCGCCTAGAAATCCTCCCAGAAATATCCACCATAAATTAGCTTCTTTTACAGGCGGTACATAATGCGCATTTTCTGCACTTTGTTTAGGCAAGTATTTTAAATTAATTTCTTCGGTTTCCGGCGGAAGGCACATCGTACTTCCACACGACATATAAGTAAAAGTTCCTTTAATTTTTATGCTCCCTTTTACTTTTGGAATTATCTTTTGTATAAAAGTGACTTCATTTTCAAAATAATACAAAGTCTGATTCTTAAACTCCTTCTCTATTCGGTTGAGAGGTTTGGGTTCCATTACTCGGCCTGCAAGAACATATTGGTCTGATTCTTCAAAATGAAAAGATGTAGGAAGCGGACCATCCTGTATTTTATTAAACTGGCTGTTGATGTGCCAGCCTTTTTTAATTACAGCCGAAAATTTTAAATGTAAAGTATCGCCAGAACCTTGTTCAATGCTTGATTTCCATTTTACAGGATTTTCCTGAATCTGCGCGTTTACATTTATAAAAAACAAAATGAAAAGTATTCCAAGAATACCCTTAAATTTTTGATACATATTATTTATTTTTTGATTCTCCTTCTGGTTCAAAATCCAACGAAACAGAATTCATACAGAATCGTTTGTAAGTAGGCGCCGGACCATCATCAAAAATATGTCCCAAGTGCGCATCGCATCGTCCGCAAAGAACTTCTGTACGACTCATTCCGTGTGAGCTATCATCGTGATAACGAACGCTGTTTTTTCTAAGAGGTTCATAAAAACTCGGCCATCCGCAGCTGCTGGCGAATTTGGCATCAGATTTAAAAAGTACGTTACCGCAGGCTGCACAATAATAAGTTCCTTTAGTGCTGCTTTTCCAATATTTTCCTGTAAAAGGTCTTTCGGTATTTTTTTCTCTTGCCACCAGATATAAATCAATCGGTAATACCTTTTTCCATTCGGCATCAGAAACCGTCAATTTTGAGGTGTCAGTTGTTGAATAGTAAGGATTGTTTTCATGTCCTTTATCTGATTTCATATTTTGAGCATAACCGCTGGCAGTCAATAAAACTGCTATACAGCTTAATACTATATTTTTCATAGTGATCACTATTTGATTTTCTTTTTAAATATTTCCCTGAATTTTTCCAGTTCCGGCTGAATTACATATCGGCAATACCCCTGATTAGGATGCTTTTTATAATATTCCTGATGGTAACTTTCGGCATTATAAAATTTAGTGAAAGGTGTTACCTCGGTCACGATATTGCGTTCGTAGATTTTTTTCTCTCTAAGCTGCGCAATACAATATTTGGCTCTTTGTTTCTGAGTTTCATTATGATAAAAAATCGCCGAACGGTATTGTGTACCAACATCATTGCCTTGACGATTCAACTGCGTTGGGTCATGTGAAAGAAAAAAAGCTTCCAGTAATTCATCATATGAAATTAAAGACGGATCATAAACAATAGAAAAAGCCTCAGCGTGTCCGGTTGTTCCGGTACAAACTTCTTCATAACTGGGATTTTCAGTAAGACCTCCGGTATAACCAGGCGTAACTTTTAATACGCCTTTGAGCTGTGAAAATTTAGCTTCTCCGCACCAGAAACAGCCTGTAGCAAATGTTGCCGTTTCGGTTTGAACTGCTGTTGTTTGAGTTGAACTGCGTGAACTTTTAAAAGTGTGAAATGCAAATCCTGAAAGCGAGGAAAATATCAGGACATAAATTGCCAGAACGTGTTTTTTCATAAATTTTATTATTAATTCAGATAGAAATCTGAAATCTTCTGATTCAATCAAAAGCTTAGATTATTGAGCCGAGGCTTCTTTTGCAAATTCAAGCAATCCTGCTCCATCAACATATCCAATATGATTAGCAATTATTTTTCCGTTTTGATCCAAAATTAAAAGTGTCGGCAGACCTTCAATTCCCCATGTTTTGGCTAGTGTAGTTCCTTCTTCTTTTTCTACATCAATACTGAAATTGATATAATTTTTATTGAAATAAGCAGCTGCCTTTTGATCTTTGAATGTAGTTTTTTGGAGTTGTTTACAAGGCGCACACCATACTGCGTATGCATCTACAAAAATATTTTTATGCCTTGCTTTAGCCATAGTAAGTGCTTGCTGATAATTCTTCGGAACAAAATTTATTTCATTTCCTGTTTTCTTCTGAGCCTCCGCATTCAAAGAAATAAATATTGAAAAAAGAAGAAAACAAAATGATAACAGACCAGAACCGTTTTTTAAATTTTTCATTTGAATAAAATTTTACGATTAGCCGCTCCTCGCACCGATGCCGTCAGTAACCTTGAAACAGCGATGCTTAATAGCGGACACTTTAAAAAATAAGAAATGTTATTATTTTTTAAGATAAGAGAGTACTTCTTTAGAATGATCTTCACCTTTCATAAAATCTCTGAAGCTGTAAGCAATAACACCATCTTTTCCAATCACAAACGTTTCACGTCCGCTCAGGATCATAGTGCCTAAATTTTCTTCTTTTACTCCAAACAATTTCAATACTTTATTATCCGGATCGCTTAACAAATCAAAAGGAAGTTTTTCTTTAGATTGAAATGCTTTATGACTTTCAACTGTGCCGTTGTTTATCCCAATAACGAGAGCGTTAGCGTCTTTGTATTTTGCGTAAGCATCTCTAAAAGCGCATACTTCGGCAGTACAAACCGGGCTCTGATCCATTGGATAGAAAAAAACCACTATGTTTTGTTTTCCCAAATGATCTGCCAGTTTAAAATCTTTGCCATCTTGATTTTTTAGAGTAAATCCCGGAGCTTTATCTCCTTTTTTTAATGTTTCCTGTGCGTAGATATTCGAAGCTGTTAGACAAAGAACTGCAATTATCATCATTACAATTCCTTTCATTTTTTTTGATGTTATCATGATTTTAAATTTTAAATTGTGTCATTATTGACCTTGTAAAATTGCAATACAAAAAAGAGTATGCTTTTGCGATTAAGGTCAATTATTTGGTAATTTAGTTCAGCTTAAAAATTATTTTATTTAAGCGAAAAGCTGCGCATCAGAAGTAATCTGAACACTTAAAGCTTTTGATATTAAGCAATTCTGTTCTGCTGCTTTTGTTACGGCTGTAAATTCTTCTTCACTAATTCCCGGTACACTTCCTGTAATCGAAAGATGAATTCCTGAAATAGCAAAACCTTCCATTGTTAAAGTCGCTTCGGTATTTAATAATGTTGGTGTTAAGCCTTTTTCTGTCAAGGCAAAACTTACTGCCATTGTAAAACAGCCTGCGTGTGCCGCCGCTAATAATTCTTCGGGATTTGTACCTTTTTCATCTCCTGTAAAACGAGTTCTAAAACTGTAGTTTGTTTGGTTTAAAATTCCGCTTTGAGTTGTTAATTCCCCTTTTCCTTCTTTTGCACTTCCTGTCCATTGTGCTTTTGCTGTACGTTTCATTACTTTATTATTGTTTAATTTGATTGTCATTATTGACACTACAAAATTGCGTTATACTTAAGAGAAGGATTTTGTCAATAAGCCCAATTATTTGGCGATTTAGTCCAAAAAAAAAGCCCTAAATCTTTTCAGTTTAGGACTTTTGTTATCAGCTATTTTGTTTGTTAGAAAGACAATAGAGAAATTCCGGCATTTACATAACCCGCACTTGTATTATCACTCGTAAAAGAAGCATTGCTGTAATGTTCGCCATCTTTAAATAATCTGGAAGAGAAATAATTGTTGATACCGCCTCCCACGCTTAACATAATATTTTTAGCAAAAAGATATTCGAATGCTGCACCGCTTTTTAGTTCAATTGTATTGTAACTTACTTTACCATCGAGCAGATTATTACGACGATTATAAAAAGTACTGAACGAACTTTGGTTGGAACCGAGAATAACCCAGGCATTTCTTGCCACTTCTTTTTTAAGATTAATTCCTGTTGGAATATCTACAATAAGTTCCAATCCTGACGAAAGGAACTTATGATAATAATTTATAATGGGTTCTACCGGAATTGGCGAAGAAGGATCGATCAGCACCAAAAGTCCGACAGAAAATGAAGAGTTTTCTGTTTTCTTTATGGGCAGCGTGAAACTTCCATTAAAATTAAAACGCTTTACAGAATTCAAATTATCAGAAATACCTCTGGCTATCAATGAATATATAATGGGATGATTAAAAATACGGTCAGATCTGGAATAATTTACCGCAACATCTATCGTATTTCTATTCGATGTTAAAGGCATTAATTGAGAATCAGAAAGATTGGTTATATCTTTAAGTTCGATGGCGGTATACGTATAAAAAACCGTTGCCGAAAGAGAATTTCCACTCCATTGAATTGCCGGAGAATTGAAAAAAGTGGTGATACGTTCGGTCTTTATTTTTCCGTTTGCAAAATCTTGATCATCCAGTTTTGAATCAAAATCACTGTAACCAAAACTGCTGGCAGAAACACCAAACTGTCTCAATGCCGGATAGCGAATTGCCAGCTCTCTTTTTCCTGCACTTGTGGTGTCTGCCGCAGGATGTACAGATGACATACTGACCATGTTTTGTGCTTGTAATGCGCACGAGAAAAGTAATATATAAATGAAAAAGGCTTTTATTTTCATGGCTTTGTTATTTAAAATAGTATGTTTCCTGATTTAAAGTCCTGTTGTTTTATTGATAAACTTCTGTTTTCTAAACTGGAATATTGAACCGGCAATAAAGAGCAGTAATAAAACAAGAAGCGTATTCCCAATTACAGGATCTTTAATATCCTTAGCCAGCGGATGCCCAAGCGGAACTCTGGTAAAAGTTTCATTAACGGTTGGAACAAGTGACAGAAAAAAACTAAATGACAGCCAGAAATTTTCAAAATAACGAGCTCTTCCGCTGTTTTTTCTTTTTGAATTCAGAAAATAGGCTGCTAATACCAGAACGATAATAAAAATAGCAAAGACATGACCCGGATTAAATCCGCCATGTTTGGAGATTCCTAACGAGGTTAGTGAGGTTACGACTGTTCCGTAAAAATATATTTTACCGGATAATGTGTTCAAATTGATTTTACCGTATTTGATAAAATCTACTACTGCCGCTACAATTGCGGCAACACCTATAATTGTGTGAAAAATTCCTAAGCTTGATAATCCCATTTTTTATGATTTAAATTTGTTTGAAAATACACAGCAAACTTCCGATAGATCAAGGAGAATGGTTTTGTCAATTAGTCCAACTATTTGGCAATTTGGTTCACAAAAAAAGCATCCTTCAACTAAATGAAAGATGCTTAAATAGTATAAAAATGAGTTTTACAATTACTCTTTGTTATTTAGTTTTTGGCGGTAATTTGTTGGGCTGACGTTGTATTTGCTCGTGAAACTTTTGGTGAAATTTGCCAAGTCATTAAAACCGCAGTCAAAAGCTATTTCTGTAATACGCTGATCTGAAACTTGCAGTAATTCGGCAGCTTTCTCCAGTTTTTTAACTTTAATATAATTGGCTGGTGTATCGTGGAATATTTTTGCAAATTCACGTTTGAATGACGAAACACTTAAATTATTTTGCTGCGCCAGTTCTTCAATTGTGAGTTGTGAAAACAGATTTGCTTCTATAATTTGTTTGAAAGTATAAGTTGTAGGAGAAAAAAGCTGTGATAATATGAGTTGTATGGATTCTGAATTTTGTGTTTGAGAAAGCAAAAGTATAATCTCCTTTACTTTCAAAACCAAAATATCTTCGTTGATTAAAGAAGGATTTTCAAAATAAAACAATAATCCTTCAATGTACTTCTGAATTAGAAAATCGTTGTTTATTTTTTCACTTGATTTATTTGATATTACGTTCTTAGGTTTTTGAAGCAATAACGGAAGTTCTCTGTCGTATATTTTTTTTAATATCTCCGGATAAAACGTAACAATTACAATTTCACAATTACTGTTTGACTTTGAATTGTGTATTTGTTTCCCGGAATTTATACAATTCAATAATAACGAATAATTTGTGGCAACACTTATTTGTTCATCATCGATTTGATATTCAACGTCTCCTCCTTTCACGTATAAAAAACAAGCCTGCTCCGTAACCGGAAAATCAAAATTAAACGGTGGCGTTAATTCAATTTTTTGAATTAGTGTTTTGCCGTATAGATCGTGTTTTTTATAGTCGTTTATCATAACTTTTTATTTTCTTCTTTAAACTAATATTTAAATATCAGTTACAAACTCTTTTTGATTTGTATTATTATGATTGAATTAATTTTTCTAATTCTTCACGATGGTCTTCGCCCCACTGCGCTGTGTATTCAATTGCGGGTATGAGTGATTTCCCTAAAGAAGTCAGCTCATATTCGACCTTTAAAGGACGTTCTTCATATGTAATTTTGGTTAAAATACCATGATTAACAAGTTCGCTTAACTGGTTATCAAGAAGTCTTCTGGATGCTTTTGATATTTTGCGCTGGAGTTCTCCGGGACGTTTTATACCCGAATGAATACACCAGATTAAAGCGATTTTCCACTTGCCCTGAATTACCTCCATAAACAAATGCAGTCCACAGTCTAAATTTACCGGAATCTTCTTTTTGTACATAATTAATCGAATTGGGTATCAAAGGTAAAATATAAAAATGATAAATCTTATACGGCTAAATTTAGCCGTACTTGACTGATTTAAAAGCAGTCTGTAATTTTACAAAAAATAAAAAAATCATGAAATATAAATTATTCGGCACAGGAACGGGATTATATTCCAGCGAAATTATATTGGGCGCAGCGAGTTTTGGAACACGCAAAGGACACGGAACAAATCCAGAAGAAGTTCATAAAATATTAACGGCTTATGCAGATGCGGGTGGGAATTTTATAGATACTTCTGACCGATACCAACTTGGAGAATCGGAAGAACTGATTGGGAAATTTATAGAACACCAGCGCAGCAATTTTATCATTTGTACAAAATACACGCAAAGTAATGAAGCTGCGCCTAAAATCAGCAATTTTGGAAATCATCGCAAAGCAATGAAACAAGCTGTAGAATCTAGTCTGAAACGCTTAAAAACAGATTATATCGATATTTATATGCCGCATTTTGATGATGGCGTTACTCCGCTTGACGAAATTATTAGAGGTTTAGAAGATTTGGTAAAAAGTGGAAAAGTGCTTTATACTGGTTTAACTAATTTTCCTGCATGGAAGGTTTCTGCAATAGCTGCTTTAACCAAACTGACTGCTGTACAAATCGAATATAATCTATTACAGCGTACTGCAGATCGTGAATTTATACCAATGGCAGAGCAATTTGGCTTAGGAACTATGATGTATTCACCTTTAGCAGGCGGAACATTAACGGGAAAATACAGAAAAGGAGAAACAGGGCGAATAACTCTTGGCACTTCTGATTACCACGAAGATGAAAAATCAAAAGCAATACTGGATCAACTTTTTATTATTGCAGAAGAAATTGATTCAACACCCGGACAAGTGGCTTTTGCCTGGGTAAAATCTAAAAGCGCTTTTCCAATATTAGGCGCGCGTACCATTGAGCATTTTAATGATGGACTTAAAGCTTCTTCTATAGAATTAACAACCGAACATATTCAACAATTAGACAAACTGAGTGCTATTACTTTGGGATATCCGCATGATCTACTGGCAAGCGTGAGAAGTAAGAATTACTAATCTAAAAATTTGGCATAGAACTTATTCATTATAATTGAATTGTATAAATTTGTAAATGATTAAGATATATCTAAATAAAATATGAGTCAGTTTCTGGTAGCAGCGATTGGAGAAAATAAATGTACACTGGAATCTTATAATCGCAGGGATTTCTATAAAATTAGTCTGGTAACAACAGGCTGGCCGCCATGCCAATTGTATTACGGGAACCTTTCTCCTATAGAAGTAGACAAACCTGCGTTAGTACTGCTTAATCCGCTTGTACCTCATTCATGGGTGGTGCCAGAACGTGAAATCGAAACAGAAGGATATTTTTGTGTATTTGATGACAAGTTTATTAATTCCAGTGCACAGCTCAACGGATTAGCCAGCCAATTATTTAATGAACAGTCATCGCCTGTTTATTTTCCGGATAACGAGGAACTAGAATTTTTATCTGTTTTATTTAAGCGTATTCGAGCAGACTCTGATATTCAATATGATGACAAAGACAATCTTTTCCGCAGTCATCTCAATTTAATATTTCATGAGGCTTTAAAAATGCGAAATACGAAGGACAGAGCTGATAAAGGCACTTCGAGAATTGTAGCTTCATTTTTTGGTTTACTCCGAAAACAATTTCCTGTTGATTTACCTCTACAGACTATTAAATTGAAAACTGCATCAGATTTTGCCAGCTGTCTTTCAGTACATGTTAACCATCTCAATACTGCGGTAAGAAAGGCTACCGGTAAATCGACAACGGCACATATCAACGAACTTTTATTTGCTGAAGCTAAGTCACTGCTAAGCTATACGAATTATAGTGTAGCCGAAATCACTTTTGGTCTTGGTTTTGAATATCAAAGTTACTTTACGAGGTTTTTTAAAAAATATGCAGGAACTACTCCTTCTGATTTTAGAAAAAAGATTTGAAAAGTATAAATAATGCTTTGAAAAGTCTTTACTAAAATTCAAGATACCTCAATAGCTTTGTATCTATAAAAAATCAAATTATGGACACATCTATTAAATCTACATTTTTGCTGGGCGGCGACCTGAATATTAATCGAATGGGATACGGAGCAATGCGTATTACCTCACCTGATTTATTTGGTATGCCGCAGGATCCACAAAATTCTATCAAAGTACTCCAACGTGCTGTAGAATTAGGAGTGAATTTTATCGATACTGCCGATCAATATGGCCCTTTCATTTCGGAAGAATTGATAACCGAGGCTTTGCACCCGTATAAGCAAGAACTGATTATTGGAACTAAAGGCGGATTGGTTCGTTTTGGCCCGTGGGCAGATATAAATAACGACGCCAGCCCGCAGCATCTTCAGGATGCACTTGACGGAAGTCTGCGCAGGTTGAAACTGGAACGTATTGATCTATACCAACTGCATAGAATCGATCCTAAAGTTCCTGCTCCAATAAGTTTTGAATTTTTGGCTAAAGCTCAGGAACAAGGAAAAATCAGGCATATTGGTTTATCAGAAGTATCGGTTGATGAAATTAAAGAAGCACAAAAATATTTCAAAGTTGTTTCGGTACAAAATCGATACAGTGTATTAGAACGTCAGTGGGAACCTGTATTAGAATATTGTAAATCTCAGGGCATTGCTTTTATACCTTGGTTTCCTATTGGAGGCGGAATGACGCCTTTGACTGAGCAATTGCAAAAAATCGCCGATCGTAAAAATGTCACTATGCGACAGCTTGCACTAAGCTGGCTGCTTCATCACGCTGATAATATTCTGCTTATTCCTGGAACAGCCAATCTACATCATTTGGAAGAAAACATCAGGGCGAAAGAAATTTCACTTGATCAGAATGATATACTGGAATTGAACGCTTTAACGGATCAACAAAGCATTTAATTTTCTTTGATAAATAAAGTTTATACAATAAGGATGAGTTTTTATTCATCCTTATTATTTACTGTTTTATTCAGAATAAATACGAAAAAAACTCAAGTCTACTGACAAACAGCTGTCATAACATGAAATTACTTTTGTCTTATAACTTTAAAAAAATAAGATATGAATTTAGTATCAATTCGCATTATTACTGCCCGTTTAGAAGAACTAGTAAAATTTTATGAGCAGGTTACGGGGATAACCGCCGTACATTATACTCCAGATTTTGCCGAGGTTAAAACACCTACCACAACATTAGCTATTGGAAGTACCAAAACTTTACTTTTCTTTGGCGGTGATGAGGTCGCAAAACCAGCTCAAAACAGCAGTGTGATTATAGAATTTAAATCAGAAGATGTAGAACAAGATTATATTAGATTAGAAAATTATCTTCAAAATAATATCGTTCAAAAGCCTACCACAATGCCGTGGGGAAATAAATCATTCTTATTTCGTGATCCAGATGGTAATCTTGTCAATTTATTTACGCCGGTCACAGCAGAAGCTATTGCAAAATTTAACGCTCAAAATTAACTCTAACTATCGAAGAAATTCAGTTTGGTTTTAAATAGTATTTCCTGATTCAGATTTCAGTTGAAATCTGAATCAGGATTATAATTGAGTTTCCGCATATGAATTATTTTGTAGTTTTATAAAAATTTTGGGTGAATTATGCCGACTAAAAAAGAAACTATAGAAATACATAAAGATGAGCTAAACGCTCCGGGTATCGATATTGCTTCCTTTGATAATCTTCGGGAATATCTCCATACTGCACACAGGGACGATCATTATATGTTTGTTATCCTGCAAAATGGAAATTTTCTTTGGGAACTTGATTTTAAAGAAATAACCCAGATTGGCCCCTCTGTTGGTTTCGTAGCACCCGGACAAGTGCATCGCTATCTTGAAGCAAAACAATGCAAAGGCTGGTTGGTATTTGCAGACAATGATTTAGTTCCGCTTCAATATCGAGACATTTTCATTACCTATTTAAATGCAAAACAATCTGCATCGGTAACGAGTGGTGAAATGGTTTTTAAAATACTTCCGTTATTAGCATTAATGCTTGAACAAACGCATCAACCCTTGTTTGATTCTGTCGTAAGATCAATGATAGAAACTCTTGCTGGTTTGGTAGCTTCAAAAATTTTAGATTCACAAAATTCCATAATTCGTCCGGAAGGGCAAAAATATAATAGTGTCGTTAGATTTAAACAGCTGATAGCCGAGAACAAAACAAAAGTAAAACAGGTTCAGGAATATGCATCACTTTTAAATATTTCACCACTTTACCTTAACGAAATTGCAAAACAAATCACGGGCTTTCCGGCAAGTTACTGGATCAATCAGGAAATTTTACTCGAGGCCAAGCGCATGCTCTATTACACCACACTCGATGTTAAACAAATCGCTTACGAGTTAGGCTATGAAGATTATCAATACTTTTCACGCTTCTTTAAAAAGAATACTGGTATGACTGCTCTTGAATTCAGAAATTCAAAACCATTAATTGTCCAATAACAGCCATTAATCGGCTATGCCCTGCACTGCCCTTCCCGTCTACCTTTGCCGTTGTATAATTATAAAAAATCTACAATGGTACAAACCAACAATTTTACTAAAATGATCACACCAATAATTCTATCGGTGTTTGCTATTTACTTAACTATTGGCATGACTCTGGGCATATTGCCCGGTTTTATAAAAACAAATTTAAACCTCAGCAATTTTATTGTGGGCGCAGTTATCGGACTCCAGTCATTTGCGACTTTGTTTACAAGGGCATATTCCGGAAAAATAACAGATACAAAAGGAGCTAAAAACAGTAATCATCTGGGAATACTACTTATGATTATTTCAGGAGTTATTTATATAACAGCTTCTCTATTTTCTAATAATGTTCTCGCTGCTATAATTTTATTGATAATAGCCAGAATTGTACACGGAACTTCTGAAAGTCTTGCTATAACTGGCGCTCTATCTTGGGGAATAGGTCTGGCAGGAATACAGCAATCGGGAAAAGTGATGACGTGGAACGGAATTGCCATGTATGCAGGAATCGCAATTGGCGCTCCGGCGGCTTTATGGCTTAAAAGTACTTATGGCATAACGATCGTATTTATTTTAATCTGTGTGCTTTCTGCTGCGAGCTGGCTTTTTACACTTAAACTGCCTTCTTTACCTGTAGATCTTTCTCTTGTTAGATCTCCGTTTTACAAAGTTGTGGGGCTTATTTCACAACAAGGACTGGCATTGGCATTTTCAGCGATTGGGTTTGCCTGTATATCATCATTTATTGCGCTGTTGTTTTTAGATAAAAACTGGGGAAATCCGTCATTGGCTTTCATGGCATTTGGATTCTTTTATATATTGACAAGAGTTCTTTTTTCTTCTTTCCCTGATAAATTTGGCGGTTATAAAGTGGCACTAGTATCTTTGGTTATCGAAATCACAGGTCAGTTTTTGATTGGATTTGCTCCTTCTAAACTGATTGCTTTGGCAGGCTGTTCTCTTACCGGAATAGGATTTTCATTAATATTTCCATCACTGGGCGTACTGGCAATTAAAAAAGTAGTGCCACAAATGCGCGGAACTGCTTTAGGCGCTTACGCCGCTTTTTTTGATCTTTCACTTGCCTTGGCCGGACCGGCAGCGGGACTTATTGCAGGTTTCTATAACTATCAGTCTGTTTATTTCTTTGGAGGAATCAGTTCGCTTCTTGCAATAGCAACTTTATTTTATAAAAAACAGTAATGCTTTTTTTGCTTTTAAAAATTAAAAGCTCATTATAAAATGAGGTTTTTTCTTTTATAGATTTTAAACTATCAATTCTGATTTTTTCCACTAAATATTTTTAATATTATTTTAAGAAAATTTTAATCCTGCTATATGAATTTATACTTCTATTTATATATTTGTAATCAGTCTAAATAAGAATAAATTACAAAATTTCACATGAAAACAACATCTAAAACACTTAAAAATAATGTTTTAACTAAAGTGTTTCTAGCATTCCTGATCGTATTTTTTTGTTCAGAAGCTGCTTTTTCCCAGTCAGCTTTGGGAACTATTTCAGGTAAAGCAATTCTGAAAGACGGAAATCCTTTACAAGGTGCTGTGGTAAAAATTTCAGAATTAAATAAAACTACCACAACAGATTCTGATGGTACTTATCTACTAAAAAATATTCCTTTTGGAACGTATTTAGTTGAAATAAAACTAAACGGTTATGAGTCTGCTCCGGCTTCTGTTTTAGTCGATCAAAATAATGCAAATCCAACTCTTGATTTTGAACTTGCTTATACTTCACAAAAATTAGAGGAAGTTATTGTAAGTTCTGGAGGAAACCGATTTGCAAGAAAAGAAAGTGAAGAGGTTTCTAAAATGAAACTTAAAAACATGGAAAATCCGCAGGTTTACAGCATTGTAAGTAAAGAACTTATGAAAGAACAAGTAATCACGGATTATAATAGTGCTTTTAAAAACATTCCTGGTGCAGGTATTTCTGAGGTTAGAAACCAGGGAAGATCAACTAATATTTCGAGAGGATTTGTAACACCTCAGTTAGTAAGAAACGGAGTTGGAAGTTTTACTTATAATTCAATTGATCCTTCTAACTTAGAGCGTATTGAAGTTATCAAAGGACCATCGGCAACATTGTTTGGAAGTACAATTTCATCTTTTGGAGGTTTGTTTAACAGGGTAACAAAAAAACCTTTTGATTTCTTTAAAGGTGAAGTATCGTATTCTGCAGGTGATTGGGATTTAAATCGTTTTACAGCCGATATCAATACCCCGATTAATGATGATAAAACTGCTCTTTTCAGAATTAATACAGCTTTACATAGTGAAAGAAGTTTTCAGGATGCAGGTTTTAATAAAAGCTTTTTTATTGCTCCAAGTTTTTCTTATCAGGTAAACGAAAGACTTACTTTACTTATTGATGCTGAGTTTAGTGCATCAAAAGGAGTTTCACCAATGAGATTAGCTCCTTTTACCGGAGCTGGTGCTACTGCACACAGCATTGAAGAAATGGAAATTCCTTATAAACTTTCATTTGCTAACAATACTGTAAATTACACCGCTCAGCAGTATAATATATTTGCACAGTTAAAATATCAAATATCAGAGGAATGGACGTCACAAACAATTATTTCGCGTACAAGATCATCATCAGAAGGATATACTGTAGCGTTGACAGCTATGAGTAACGAAACATTAAGACAACAAGTTACAAATCAGGATTTTCCTTATTACGGTACAGATATTCAGCAAAACTTTAATGGTGATTTCAAAATTGGAAACTTACGTAACAGAGTTGTAGCAGGTTTAGATTTCTACAGCGTACGTGCAACGCGTAATGATGCAACGGTAAATATGCCGGCTGTCAATTTTAGAACACCGGGAGATGCTTATAATAACTTTACTATCGATAAAATAAAGCCATTATTTGCGGCAGCTACTTACACAAATTATACATCTAACAACGAAAGAACATACAGCGCATATATATCTGATGTATTGAATATTACTGATCGATTAATTGTAATGGCTGGTCTTAGAGCTGACCGTTATATTAATAAAGGATTGTATTATCCGGCTACTAACACCACTACAGGGAATTACAACCAAACCGCATTTTCTCCAAGATTTGGAGCAGTTTATCAAATTGTTAAAGATAAAATTTCTGTATTCTCAAATTACATGAACGGATTTAATAATGTTGGCGGTTCTGATTTTAACGGAGATGTTTTTAAACCAAACCATGCGAATCAGTTAGAAGGAGGATTTAAATTCGACTTTAGTAAAATTAGTGCTACTTTGAGTTATTATAATATTGAAGTAACTAACATTACCCGTAATGATCCGGATCATGCTAATTTTCAAATTCAGGATGGTACACAGTTAAGTAAAGGCTTTGAAGCTGAACTTATTGCAAACCCTATTAAAGGTTTAAATATTGTGGCTGGTTACACGTATAACGACAGTAGATTATCAAAATCAAATCCTAGTACAAACGGATTACGACCAACAACTGCAGGTTCGCCAACAACTGCCAATCTTTGGGCAAGTTACAGATTAACACAAGGTGCTGCATCTGGTCTTGGATTTGGTGTTGGAGGAATTTACGGAAGCAAATATTTCCAGACTAATACGGCTGCTTTTAAATTCCAAATCCCTGAATACACAGTTTTAGATGCTTCTGTTTTCTATGACAGACCAAAATACAGATTAGGTTTAAAAGTGGATAACTTAACCAACGAGAAATACTGGTCATACCGTTTAGCTGCTCAAAATCCAACGAGGGTTACCGGAAATATTACCTTTAAATTCTAAGATTTTCAGTTCTTTATTTCGACTGATATTATTTACATTTGGCTTTTATAATAAGTTATGACCAAAGGTTTTAAAAAGATAATAAAACAAATACATTTGTGGCTCGGTTTAGCATCGGGCCTCATTGTTTTTATAGTGAGCATTACTGGATTTCTTTATGTTTTTGAAGAAGAAATCCGTGATTTTTCAAACAAAGAATATCTGCATGTTCCGGTTCAGCAAAAATCATTTATAGGATTAAAAACTATAATTGAAAATTATGAAAAACTGGAACCTAAACAGAAAATTACTGCTTTAAAAGTAAACAGAGAAGATCCTAATGCTGCCATTGAGATTTCTACCAAAAAGAAAAAGACCTATTATTTTAATCCGTATGACGGAAGCTTAATTAACAAGCAAAGTTCGGACTGGTTAAATATTGTTCTTGAAATACACCGTACTTTATTACTGGGAGACGTTGGAGAATTTATTCAAGGCTGGTCAGTAGTGATTTTTATTATTATGCTGATTACCGGACTTGTATTATGGTTTCCGAATCAAAAACGATTACTAAAGCAATCACTAAAAATAAAGTGGAGCGGTTCTTTTAAAAGAGTCAATTACGATTTGCATCAGGTTTTAGGGTTTTATGCTTCTATTGTTTTGCTTTTAATCGCTTTTTCCGGAACGTACTTTAAATTTGATACGGTTAAAAAATCGGTTAGTATAGTAACCGGAAGCAAACTTAGAAAAGGTGATGAAGTTTTATCTAAAGAAAAAATTGATTCAACCACAATTCCGGTTCGATACAATAACATATACGAAAGTGCCAACTCGAAATATCCGGGAGCAACTTCTGTTTCATTTTCGATTAGAAAAACGGGAGAATTGAGAGTTAGAATGACATATCCGAATGATTGGGCAAGAAATCAAAACATGCTTTTCTTTGACGGAAAAACGGGGCAAATGCTTCGCACAAAGCTTTACAAAGATAACAATGCTGCCGATGTATATGAAGCCAGTAATCATGATTTGCACACAGGAGTTTTCTTTGGTCTTACAGGGAAAATAATCTGGTGTTTGGTAAGTTTGATTGGAGCTTCGCTTCCTATAACCGGATTTATTATTTGGTGGAAAAAAGGAAAGAAAAAAACTAAAAAGATTAAAGCTTAAAAACCTTCAGCCAATAGAAATAAAAAAAGCCTTTAAACGTTTCTGTTTAAAGGCTTTTTTACTTTTGTAATCTTCAACTATTTTATAAACTGAATAATAAATCCTCCTTTTGGAGCTAAATTATAATTCCATTTTGAAGTTATAGGATAATTTGAAATCTTAAATTCCATCAACGGATCTGTGCCTTCAGAAATAACCCTGAATTTCGAAAATCCCTTACCGTATCTAGCTAAATCAATTAAAATTGGCGATACTGCATTAGTGCCATTTATTCCAATAATATAAGACAGATTATCTTTTTTACGTGATAAAACAATTGTTTTTCCCGGTTCTGCAATTATAGCTTCCGTTTTATCCCAAGTCGCCGGCATCTCTTTAAATAAATCTTTAAGTTCATTTGGAAGCGAATTAAAAACTTCTTCTGAATCGGCAAAATGAATAATTCCCGATGTGTAAATCATGGCCATTGCCAATTCATGCACTGCCGTATTTAAACGCGTATATTTTCTAAATGTCAACGCAAACGGTGTATAATCTGCAGGTCCCGCAACGTTTCTCGTAAAAGGCAAAACTGTATTTTGCTGTGCAGCCATTTCAGGAAATCTTGGTTCATAGAAATAACTTTCAGTTCCTAAAATAGCTTCTGCCGTTACAAAGTTCGGCCATGTTCTATGCCAGCCTCTTGGAACCGTTGTACCGTGCAGGTTTACAAGCAAATGTTCTTTGGCTGCATCTTCAAAAACCGATTGAAGCGTGCTCATAACCTCTTGTCTGTCTGAACACCAAAAATCTATTTTAACACCTTTTACGCCCATGTCGGCCAATTCCTTAAATCTCTTTTTCCTTTTTTCAGGATTAAAATATTCTGCCGAATATCCCCAAACTAATGGCTGAACTCCTTTAGATAAAGCATGATCAATAATTTTTCCTTCTTTATTCGCTTTTTCCCAACCCGCATCAAAAAGTGTATATCTAAAACCAAAGGAAGCCGAAACATCAGTAAACTTTTTATACATTTCTGGTGTAAAATCATCAGGATGTGACCACCATGACCAGGCTGCTTTTCCCGGTACAATCCATGAAGTATCTTCAATTTTAGAGGCCGGAGCCAAATCCGTAATCAAAGTTGACAATAATATATCTCCCGCTTTATCGCCAATCAAAATAACTCTCCAAGGCATTGTCCAGGGTAAATTTGATTCAGGATAAGCATTTGTGTCCGGCAAAGGCAAAGTGAATTTTTCATCTTTTTCTGCAAAAGCAATTTTATACATTCCTCCATTAGAATCCGGCTGTAAATGACAACCCGGAAATACGCCTTCCGCTCCTGATTCTGCAATTAAAACCCAATTTTTAGTATCGTTTACATTAAAAAGTGCCGGCATACACCAGCCAACTGAAACATTTCTCGCACCGCTTATTGGATCTCCTGATTTTACATTCACATAAAAATCTTCATAACCCGGAGTATAATCTCCTGCTTTATTGTACGGCTGAAGCCAGCCTTTTGCATTTTGATCGATATGAAATCCTGTAATTTCATTTTTAACCACTCTGGTTTTCTCTTCTTTCTCCGCAAACTTATACCTAAAAGCAACTCCTTCTTCTCCCGCAATTAAATCAATTGTAATTAAAGCGCCTTGTTTGTTCTTAAATGTTATGCTTTTAGTTTTAAATATATGATCGGCAACTTTATTATTGGCGACTTTAAGTTCATATTTTTCACGCTTTTCTTCGATAGGCGAAACGTTTACAACTGACAAACCAGAAGTAAAATCATTATTTTCAAGATTCAAACCGAGCGGAGAATCCAGAATTATTGTTTTATCTCTGCGCGTAACTTTATACGACAACTTTCCGCCTTCGGTTAAAGACAAAGTAATTTTATTTAAATTATCCTTAGACTTCAGGTAAAGGTCTTTGTTTTGAGCTTTACCGCTTGTCAGCACAAAAAATACGGCGGGTATCAGTAAGCTCAAAGTTCGATGAATAAATATTTTTCTCATTATATAATTTTTAAAGGTGATAGTTCAATTTTAAAACATAGATTTTCGCAGAGATTGTAAAGGTTATTTTGCCACGAATTGCACAAATTTTCACTAATTAATTCGTGCTAATTCGTGAAATTCGTGGCATAAAAAAATCTTTTTAATCCCTATAATCTGTGGCATAAATATTTTTAATTTTCAAGAGTCACAACATCAAAAGCATAAGTAATCGTTTCATTATAAACCTGCTCTGCCTTGAATATTGTATTTGGAAAATGTGCATGAGTGGGACTATCCGGATAATACTGGCATTCTAAACAAAGACCGTCAAAAGGTTCATAAAACTTAGAATGTTCCCCAATTTCCGCACTGTATAAATAATCTCCCGTATACAATTGTACTCCCGGATAAGAAGTAAACACACACATGATTCTTCCTGATATTTCTTCGAATAATTCACAAACCGAATCTTCATCGTCATTATTTCTATTAAAAATATAATAGGTATTCAGTCCGCCATCTTTCATAACATCTCCTAATTTGTAATGGTAAAAAGAACAGTTTTCTGCAGGTATAATTCTTCCTGTCGGAATATAATCTTCTGTACTTTCAACTATTTTGTCAGCCTGAATATTCAGATAATGATGATGTATTTTTTCGGTACAAGCCGATAAATTAAAATACGAATGATTTGTAAAGTTTATTGGAGTTGGTTCATCGGCTACAGCCAAAAATTCAATTTTCAGTTCGTTTTTATCCGTCCATTTGTAAATGACTTTGGTTTTTAAATTTCCAGGAAAACCGCCGTCGCCGCTTTCATTCTCCAAAGTAAAAATTACAGCATCTTCTTTTATACTAAAATCAAAAACCTTACTGTTAAATCCGGCTGAACCACTGTGGTTATTGTTCTTGCCATCATTTTTATCTAAATAATAGGTTTTATCTTCAATAGAAAATTCGGCATTATTGATTCGGTTGGCAAAACGACCAACAGTTGCTCCTATATAAGATTTATCTTTTATGTATCCTTCTAAAGTTGGAAATCCTAAAACTACATTTTCCTTATTTCCGTTCTTATCCGGAACTACTATGGATTTTACTATGGCTCCATAATTAAGCAGTTCTACATAATTTCCGTAAACATTTGTAAGTGTGAATTTAAAAATTTCTTTTTCTGCATACCACCCAAAAGGCTCATATGCAATTGTAATTAAAGGATTCATATTGTTTTAAAAAAGGATTAAAAACATGAGGGTTATAATAGTGTTTCAAATGTACTTTTGATTATTCGTCTCAAAATGGACATTTTTTTTAAAAGCATGGATTAAATTACGATATTTGGAAAAGACAATCCGTAAAATGAAAAATTCATCTCAAAAAGAAAAAATAAAAGTTAAAGAAGGTTTCTTAGGGCAGCGCATGATTGTGATTCCTAAAAACATTCTTTCAAACATTAAAAAGAATCCTCTTATTGCGAGTTTGTATTTTACAGATATTGGCGTTTTCCCGAATGCAAGCCATCACTCCATGAAACGAAAACACGGAAGTAAACAATACATCCTTATTTATTGTTATAAAGGTGAAGGCATTATTAGCAAAGAAAACAAAACCATAACGCTCAAAGCGAATACCTTTTATATTATACCTCCCGAAGTTGCGCACGATTATTATGCTTTAAAACAAAACCCGTGGAGTATTTTCTGGATTCATTTTACGGGACCGCAGGCACCTCATTTTTATGACAAATTCATAACGGAGTTTCCGGATTCAGCACCGCAGCTTTCGCTTGAAGAAAGACGAATTGAACTTTTTGAAAACATACTCGATGTCATGGAAGACGGTTACAGTGCGAGTAATCTCGAATTTGCCAATCTTTCATTATGGCAATTGCTGAATGCTTTTTTATATGAGAAATTTTTCATTCAAAAGAACCGAAAATTTTCAGAGGATAATACTATTGAATCCGCAATTGACTACATGAAAAAACATCTGGATCTTTCGTTAAAAATCAATGATGTTGCTGCTTATTTTAATTATTCGTCATCCCATTTTTTTACCTTATTCAAGAAGCAGACGGGCTATTCTCCCATACATTATTTCAACTATTTAAAAATGCAGAAAGCCTGTCAGTATCTCAGTTTTACTACTATGAGCATAAAAGAAATCAGTTTTAATCTGGGCTTTAATGATCCGTTGTATTTCTCCCGTTTGTTTAAAAAAATAATGAGCACTTCGCCTATACAATATCGCACAGAATACAAACAGTAACGCAATGGTTTTCGTATTTTAATACAGCGCATCAAAAAATCAGATTATAATCCATCTATTCAAAAAAAATATCCATAAATCAAAGGTTTCTATTCCGCTAATTTTACAAAAGCTATTAAACCCTTTTTATGAAAAATTATAATTATACCTTTTTACTATCGATTAGCCTTGTTGCAGCATTGGGTGGTTTACTCTTTGGCTACGACTGGGTTGTAATAGGTGGTGCAAAACCATTTTACGAAATTTATTTTGGCATTTCAGATTCTCCGGCTCTTCAGGGCTGGGCGATGAGCAGTGCCCTTGTTGGCTGTGTAGCAGGTGCAGCTGTTGCCGGAAAACTGGCAGATACGTACGGAAGACGTCCTATGTTAATTGTTGCCGCAGTATTATTCTCCTTATGTGCCATTGGTACGGGAGCTTCAGAAACTTTTACCATATTTATTATCTGGCGAATTATTGGAGGAATCGGAATTGGGATTGCCTCTACAATATCACCTTTATATATCGCAGAAATTTCGCCACAGGAAACCCGCGGACTTTTTGTATCAATAAATCAGCTTACCGTTGTTATAGGCATTCTGGCAGCACAAATAACCAATATGCTGATTACAGAAGTGATTCCTGCTGGTTATACGCACGCCCAAATTCTGGCCTCATGGAACGGACAAACGGGCTGGAGATGGATGTTTTGGGCAGGATTTTTTCCGGCAGTTTTATTCTTCCTTTTAATGTTTTTAATTCCTGAAAGCCCTAGATATCTGGCTAAAAAAGGAAAAAATGATACAGCAGAAGCAACGCTTACCAAAATTGGCGGATTAGCTTACGGAAAAGAAGCTATCACAAAAATCAAAGAAACTTTTACAGACGAAACGGAAAAAACCGATTTCAAAATGCTTCTTGACAAAAAGGCTTTACCTATATTGACAATTGGTATTGTTTTAGCCGCTTTTCAGCAATGGTGCGGGATCAATATTATCTTTAATTACGCTCAGGAAATTTTTGTTTCGGCTGGTTACAGCATCAACGATTTGTTTATGAATATCGTTATTACCGGAAGTATTAATCTAGTTTTTACTTTGGTTGCTATGGGTACTGTAGACAAATGGGGACGTAAAAAATTAATGCTTTTTGGCTCTGCTGCATTGGCAATAATTTATGCTTTATTGGGTTATTTTTATTATACCAATGTTACCGGTTTCCCTTTATTATTACTGGTTTTATTAGCCATTGCCATTTACGCAATGTCACTTGCTCCTATTACCTGGGTTATTTTATCTGAAATTTTCCCTAACCGAATCAGAGGTGTTGCGATGTCTATTGCCACATTTGCGCTCTGGATTGCTTCTGCACTATTGGTACAAACATTTCCAATTTTTAACGAATACCTGGGCACGTCAGGAACTTTCTGGGTGTATGGTATTATCTGCGCCTTAGGATTTGTATTTGTTTTCAGAAAACTTCCTGAAACTAAAAACAAAAGTCTTGAAGAGATTGAGGAACTAATGGTTTCTGATCGTCAATCGAAGAATATTCAATAATCTAAATTTCATTACATCATGCAAAAAGTAAATGTTTGGAAGGAAAAAATAATCCTGCCAACTTATGAGGTGGGCAAACCTGAAAAAAATCCTGTATTTATTGAGAAAAGAGTGTATCAGGGAAGTAACGGATCTGTATACCCGTATCCGGTTATTGAAAAAATAGCAGACGAAAAAACGAACAAAGAATATCAGGCGGTTTATCTTGAAAATGAATTTATTAAAATAATGATTTTGCCTGAACTTGGCGGACGAGTTCATATGGCATATGATAAAACTAAAAATCGTCATTTTGTGTATTATAATCAGGTTGTAAAACCGGCATTGGTTGGACTTACTGGCCCGTGGATTTCTGGCGGAATCGAGTTTAACTGGCCGCAGCATCACAGACCAACGACTTTTGATCCGGTTGATTTTACAATAGAAGAACATGAAGACGGAAGCGCAACAGTTTGGTGCAGCGAAGTAGAACGTATGTTTAGAACCAAAGGAATGGCAGGTTTTAGATTATATCCTGATAAAGCATATTTAGAAATCAAAGCGCAATTGTACAACAGAACATCTTTTCCGCAGACATTTTTATGGTGGGCAAATCCGGCAGTTAAGGTAAATGACGATTATCAATCGGTTTTTCCACCAGATGTAAATGCTGTATTTGATCATGGAAAACGTGACGTTTCTTCTTTCCCAATTGCAAAAGGGACGTATTATAAAGTCGATTATTCTCCGGGAACAGATATTTCCCGTTATAAAAATATTCCGGTTCCAACATCTTATATGGCGATTGCTTCGAAATATAATTTTGTGGGCGGATATGAAAATGATTCTAAAGGCGGATTACTTCACGTAGCTAATCATCATGTTTCTCCGGGAAAAAAACAATGGACTTGGGGACACGGAGATTTCGGTCGTGCGTGGGATCGTAACCTTACCGACGAAGATGGTCCGTATATCGAATTAATGTGTGGTGTTTATACCGATAATCAGCCGGATTTTACGTGGATTATGCCAGGCGAACAAAAGGATTTTACACAATATTTTATGCCATATCGTGATTTGGGTATTGTGAAAAATGCGACCAAAAATGCGATGGTTAATTTAGAAAGTATTGATGATAAATTAGTCATTAAAGCGTATACAACGGGCGTTTATCCTAAAGCTACTATTACTTTAAAGAATAATAATGTTGTTATATTTCAAAAACAATATGATGCATCGCCATACAATTCGTTTGAAGAAACAATTGATTTTAATTTTGGTTTAGAAGGATTATCAATTGCCGTAACCGATGCTGATAATAAAGTTCTGGTAGATTGGAATTATGAAGGTCAAAACGAAGACGAAATTCCAGAAGCTGCAAAACCTGCGCTTGCGCCGGAAGATATCGAAAATAACGAACAATTGTTTCTAACGGCTCAGCATTTAGAACAATACAGACACGCTACTTACAGCCCGATTCCGTATTATGAAGAAGCTATAAAACGTGATTCTGGCGATATTCGTTCGAACAATGCAATGGGATTATGGCTGATGCGCCGAGCAAAATTTGCAGAAGCGGAACCTTATTTTAGAGCAGCAATAAAAACATTGACACAGCGAAATCCAAATCCATATGAAGGCGAAGCTTATTTCAATTTAGGATTATGTCTTAAATATCAAAATAAAAACGAAGATGCTTACAGTGCTTTTTACAAATCAACATGGAATGCGGCCTGGCAAAATCAGGGCTATTTTTATGTTGCACAGCTTGATGCTTTAAAAGGCGATTACGATTTGGCATTAACACATATTAAAAAAGCGATTTCTAAAAATACCGAAGATCATAAAGCACTGCATTTAAAAGTGGTACTTCTTCGAAAATTAAATCAAAAAGAAAAAGCGCTTCAGCTTGCCAATACTTATTTAGAAAACGATTCATTTAATTTTGGATTGCTTTATGAGAAATATCTTTTAAGCAATGATAAAAAAGACCTCAGCTATTTTAATTCGCTTATCCGAAACAACATTCATACGTATATCGAATATGCTTTAGATTATAATGCAGCAGGTTTTTATGAAGAAGCTTCAGAATTATTAAATGAAGGTTTGAAAGATGAAAATACATACCCAATGGCGTGGTATTTTGCGGGTTCTTTTTATGAAAAATTAAATGATTTCGGTCAAGCCGAAAAATGTTTCAAAATGGCCTCTGAGGCAAAACCAGATTATTGTTTCCCAAATCAGGTTGAAGCTGCATTGGTACTTCAAAATGTAATTGAGAAACAAACCAATGATGCTAAGGCGTTGTATTATTTAGGTAACTTTTGGTACGCTGCGAAGTTTTATGATGATGCTATTTCTTGCTGGGAACAATCTGTTGCTGTAGACAATAGTTTCCCTACGGTACATCGTAATTTATCATTGGCATATTATAACAAATTGAACGACGAACAAAAAGCGCTTTCAAGTTTAGAAAAAGCTTTTTCATTGGATTTAGAAGATTCAAGAATCCTGATGGAATTAGATCAATTGTACAAACGTTTGAACAGAGATTTGGTTTTCAGACTTGCTTTCTTAGAAAAACACTTAGAATTAGTAATTCAGCGTGATGATGTTTATTTAGAAAGAGCCGCTATTTATAATCTTTTAGGAAAACATGATAAAGCCTTAACCTTATTACAAAACCGAATTTTCCATCCGTGGGAAGGCGGCGAAGGAAAAGTGAGCGGACAATATCTTATTTCTTTAACTGAAATTGCGAAACAGCAAATCTCACAAGGAAATTATGACGCAGCGATAGAACTGTTAGAACAGGCTCAAATTTATCCTGATAATTTAGGCGAAGGAAAACTTCCGGGCGCACAGGAAAATGATATTCATTACTGGCTTGGCGTTGCTTACGAAAAGAAAAATGATCTGAAAGAAGCTAATAATTGGTGGCAAAGCGCCACACAAGGATTAGATGAACCAACGGCCGCTATTTTTTATAACGATCAGCAGCCGGATAAAATTTTCTATCAAGGTTTAGCTTTCCTAAAATTAAATAATGCTGCTGAAGCCGGAAAACGTTTTGAGAAATTAGTTGCGTATGCTCAAAAACATGTAAACGATTCTATTACGATCGATTATTTTGCAGTATCACTTCCAGATCTTATGATTTGGGAAGATGATTTAGATAAAAGAAATAAAATTCACTGTCTATATATGCAGGGATTAGGACTTTTAGGTCTTGATAAAAAAGCAGAAGCAGAACAGACTTTTGAAACAGTTCTTGCAGAAGAAAAAAGCCATTCAGGCGTTACGATACATTTATCCTTATTGAAAAATGAGGAATCAGTTTTTGTTTAAGTTAGTATTGGTAATTTAAGTTTAGCCCCGATAGATTTTAAAAACCTGTCGGGGCTTCTGGTTTTAATCCTGCAAGGTTTTGGAAACCTTGCAGGAACTCCGTGAAGGCGATAAGAATGCATGCAATAATAAAATTAAAATCTGCGATAATCCATTCAACCCGCAAAACCCGTGGGCAATAATATCTAATTAACTGGTCTATCCTCTAATTTAGTTCCCCATTTTTTATTCGGTTTTGATCCCATACTAAATTCTAAAACTCCACCATTCTCAATATCCGATTGATGAATAAAAGCCTTAGTATATGTTTTACCATTGCTTTCAGCTTTAATTGGAGGCTAGAAGAATTAATTTAAAAAAGGCTTTAGCCAAAACTTATTTTTAATTGCCTCATGCTTTAGCTGGAGGTTATTGAAATTAGATTCAAATAGGGCCTTAGCCAAAACATTATGATTTTGGCTAAAGCCCTTTGTTTAATAGACTCTTTTAAACCTCCAGCTAAAGCAGGAGGCAATTAATTTAGAATTTGATTTAAATATCTTTTTATTGATATTTCTGAGTCCTGCAAGGTTTTCAAAACCTTGTAGGTTTAGTTTTTTATTTCCTTTTACAATTTAATACCTACAAGGTTTTGAAAACCTTGCAGGAATCATGCTCTATAATTTAGAAGATATAATCTCTTTCAATTCTCCATTTACTTTCACTTTTACTTTTGCTGGTATAGGAGATAATATTTCATATTTAGTGATTTTTCCTTTTTCCCATTGCATATTTATGGTAAAGTTCCCTTCGGCTTTAAGCCCTTTTACTTCACCTTCCTTTAACCAAACCTCAGGCATAGCAGGCAATAAATCTATAAATCCGGCGTGGCTTTGAATCAGCATTTCGCCAATTCCTGCGGTGGCTCCAAAATTTCCATCAATTTGAAACGGCGGTCCTGCCGAAAGTAAGTTTGGATAAACTCCTCCTCCTGCTCCATAATTGATATTTGTAGCAAGCGTTGGTCTCAAAATTGTTTTTAATAATTTATAAGCTCTGTTTCCTTCTTTCAAACGAGACCAAAACAGCATTTTATAAGCAATTGACCAGCTTGGGCCATCATCGCCTCTAACTTCAAGAGTTTTCTTCGCCGCTTCGGCAAGTTCCGGTGTGCTTTCTGGAGTTATTAAAGAAGCAGGATATAATCCGTATAAATGAGAAATGTGACGATGCTGTGCGTCTGGTTCTTTATACGGTTTTAGCCATTCCTGAATTCTTCCGTCGGGACTAATAACTCCCGGTGGCGGTAATAATTTTAATCTTTTTTCAAGATCAGATCTTAAATCTTTATCGATTCCAAGTTTTTGAGAAGCTGTGATTACATCATTAAATAATTCACGAACAATTTGGTTATCAATTGTCGGTCCCATACAAACATGCGCATCCTGACCATTAGGCAAGAAAAAGGAATTTTCAGGAGAAACTGACGGCGAAGTTACCAGCCAGCCCGTTACCGGATCCTTTACGAGCATGCTGTTGTAAAACTGCGCAGCTCCTTTTATAATTGGATAGATTTCGGCAAGATAATTTTGGTCATTTGTATACAAATAATGGTTCCATAAATTGTTGCACAACCAGCCTGAACCTGCTTTTGCAATTCCCCATGAAGCACTTTCGCCCGGTTCTGTAAATCCCCAGACATTGGTAATTACGTGTGCAACCCAGCCATCCGCATTGTAGTAGGCTTTTGCTGTTTTTTCTCCGTAAGGAACCATTCCTTTTACCAAATCTTTTAATGGAAGATTTAATTCTGAAAGATTTCCGGTTTCCAAAGCCCAATGATTCATCTGAACGTTTACATCAAGATGATAATCTCCGTTCCATGGTGTCTGTACCTGATGCGCCCACAATCCTTGTAAATTTGGCGGAAGCAATCCAACTCTTGTGCTGCTTATGCTTAAATAACGTCCGTATTGGTAAAACAAAACCGGAAGTTCGGTATCTGAATCTGGTTCTTTTAAAAAGGCATCTAAACGCTCATTTGTAGGCAGTACTTTTTTGTCTGATTTTCCAAAATTCAAAGCCACACGATTGAATAGTTTCTGATAATTCTGAATGTGGATTTTCTTCTGATCCTGATATTTCTTTTGAATTGCTGTATCTAAAATTTTATCTACAGAAGTTTCAAAACTTTTATCTTTAAAATCTGTTCCTGCGGATATGTAAAGTACAACTTCAGTGGCATTTTTTATTTCAATTGAATTATTGGTATATAAAGCACTTCCGTCTGTTGTTTTAGCTTTTACTTTGGCTTTATATTTCATTCCTTTTCCGTCAATTCCATTGTTCAGCTGACCTGTCATAACAAGAGAATTGTCGTTTTCATTTGCCGTTTTAAAATGTTCTGGTCGGTCTAACTGTACGGTAAAATTCAGTTTTCCTTTTTTACTTGAAGTCAATTTTACAAAAAGGGCATCATCACCAAAACCTGCAAAATATTCACGCTTGTAAGCAACTCCGTCAATGGTAAATTGTGTTGATGAGGTTGCGGTTTGTATGTTTAGGTTTCGGCTGTAATTTGTGGCTTGCGATTTAGTTTTGTAATCAAATTTCAGGGTCATATTTCCTAAAACCTGATAACATCCAAATTGTACATTTGCACCGTCGCCGCTTCCTGATCCCGGGCCTGTACATACAAAATTATCATTGATAAGTTTCTCGGCTTCAGTATTTTTATCTGCTAAAAGCAATTCTCTTATTTGAGGCAGAAATGAAAATGCTTTATAATTGTTGGCATCTTGTGGTGATCCGCTCCAAAGGGTGATATCGTTTAGAACCAATTTTTCGGTTGCAACACCGCCGTCGGGCATAATTCCTAAACGTCCGTTTCCTAAGGGTAATGTTTCTTCCCATTGAGAGGCGGGCTTTTTATACCATAATTCCAATGCGTTATTTTGTGAATAACCTAAAATGGGTATTAGTATAAATAGTAATGCTTTTATTTTTTTGATATTCATGTTGTTTGTTTTTTTGCCACAGATTAAAAGGATTGGAATGATTTTTTTAATCTGTGAGAACTTGTATATTTTTTTCTCCGTTTCGATTAAACCTGACAGGTTTTAAAAACCTGTCAGGTTTACTATGAGAATCTTTTAGTCTTTAAATTATACCTACAAGGTTTTGGAAACCTTGCAGGATTTGAAGCTGATTATTTATTATACGGAATCGCTTTTACAACTGGTTTTTCTCCATTTTTTAAAGCTGATTCATCAAATTCTATGGTGACTTCTTTGCTTTCTCCTTTTAGCAAAGTAAAATAGCTGTCACTTACAATTGCAGGTAATATTTGAGTTCTGGATTTTTCATTTACTACTTGTATCTGGATTCCGAATGCAATTCCTGAAGGGCTTGAAATCTTCGATTTAATAATATACTTCCCGTTTTGTTTTACCACTTTACTGGAAACATTTACGTTTGCTTTTGGCAATTTATTCAAATCTGTGAAATCTTTCATATTAGAACCTCTCCAATAAAAATTCTCACTCATTACTTTATTCTGTGCATCTTTTAATTTTAATCGGATGAAATGTACCGGACTTAAACTGGAAGTATCGGCATTCGTTTCTGCTCCAAAAACTTTGAAATCATACAACGAATATCCCCAGCCAGAACCGCGTTTTATTCCCAGCATTCTAATATAACGCCCTTTGGTTACGTCAAACGAAATATTCTGAAGTCCTTGTTTTCCATCTTTAATCGTACTTACATCTGTCCAGTTTTTTGCATCTGTACTTATTTGAATTTTATATTCTTTTCCGAATGCATTTTCCCAGTTTAAAACTACGCGATTGATAATATATTCATTTTCAAGATCTACATAAATCCATTCATCATCTGTTGATTTACTTGCCCAGCGGGTATTTGAATCACCGTCTGTAATATCTTTAGTGTTTCCGCCCTCTGTTGAAGATGCAATAACATTTTTTTGAAAGGCTAAATCTTTCTGATTGGAATAAAACGGAATTACGAAACTTTCTGTCGCTGTATTTGAATAAGAATCTACTGTGGCATTTTGACTGAACTTTGCTACCGATTTTCCATCTAAATTATAAACTATTGCTTCGGCAGTCAAATTCTTGAAATCCGTACCGGTCGTATTAATTACTTTAACTGAATTATTTACTGGACTCCATTGAATATGCATAGGTTCACATGCCGATTTTACGCCCCAATACGCTCCTGTTAAGTCATAATAATAATCGTAAGTCTGCCAAACCATACTTGGATAAGAGGACTGACTCATCCAGATCATTATTCCCGAAGCGTCTTCCCACATATGATCTAACCAACCTTCGTACATGGCTTTGTTGGTTTCGATATTTAATAATTGAGCTTTTCTGGTATATTCTTCCAGATTATTTGGCTTGCCGTAACGTTCTGTTATGCTTTTATCGTAATTATCGGGAGAAGCATTAAAGGCTTTTTGTCCAAAGAAATGTTTGTCCCACATATCGTTTCTTGGCCACCAGTCTTTTTCCGGAATAAACTTTTTGAAACTTTCCATATTAGGAAAAACGGCTGTACCAATTTCTGATCTTAAACCCCAGCTTGGACCGTCTCCTGTTCCCACATAAGGTTCCGGATATTTTGTAAAATAAAACCTTGGATCTTTATTGCCCCAAAGTCCGCTGCCGCTTAAGTTTCCTGTATTAGAACATGGCTGATAATAACGGTCGTTGTTGTCAAACGTTTTGATGTTCTCGGCAATCCATCCGTTGAGTGGAGGTTGAGGTAAACCTTCATTATTTCCGCACCAGATTGCAATACTGGCATGATTTCTTACCCTTTTGATTTTCTCAATCACATTGCTGTTGAAAACATGAATATCTAAAGGAAGATTTGGATTTGCATTTAGCCAAAAATCATCCCAAACCATAATTCCGTATTTATCGCAAGCCTGGTAAAATTCATCATCTGTTGTTGAACCTAACCAGTTACGAATAATATTGTAATTCATTTCCTTGTGAAGTTTGACTTTCAAATCGTATTCTTCACCTCTGCAGCGAAGCATATACTCACTCATTCCCCAATTTCCTCCTTTTAGAAAAACGCGTTTTCCGTTAATCGAAATGTGCAAAACACCGCCTTCTGTATCGTAGGTATATTTTTTGATTCCGAAAGTTATTTTTTGGGAATCAGAAACTACATCTCCAATTTTAAATGTGAATTGGCAGGTATATAAATTAGGATCTCCGTAACCATTTGGCCACCATAATTTAGGGTTTTGAATTGAAAGTTCCGGAAATTGTTCTTTGCTTAATTTTACACTGGTAACTGCATCTGCATCAAGACTTATTTTTTTAGAAAAAGTAATATTTCCAGGCATAATTACGCCTGTTAAAACTCCTTCCTGATTTTGTGCAGATGAATTTTTAAGGTCTACTTTAACATCCAAATCTGCACGTGCATTAGTTGGCAGATTTGTATGAACCCAAGGATCTGCAATTGTTACTTTATCTGTATTGCTTAAAAATACATCATCTGTAATTCCTGAGTTTAATCCCGGTACATATGGCATCCAGTCCCAGCCGGCACTCGAAATATAAGTTGGACTTCCGTAATTGTTTAAAGGCTGTTTTGGAATGCTTACTAAAATAGTCAGTACATTTTTTGCTTTGCGATGTACCAGTTTTGTAACATCAAATTTACCACGCTGCATCATTCCGCTAAGCGTGGCTAGTTTTTTTCCGTTAAGATAAATATCCCCTTCACGATTGATTCCTTCAAAGTTGAGCCAGATAATTTCTTTGGTGAAATTTTCAGGAATACAAAATTCTGAACGATACCAAAAACTGCGGTCGTATTTCGATTTATCCACCTGATAAATATTGTCGCCAAAATTGGGATCTTTTTCTAAACCGCTCACGACATAAGAATTAAAAACTGTACCTGGAACTACTGCTTTTACCCAGTCTTTATCTGAATAATCTGCAGCAGCTATTTTAAGGCTGTCTTTTCCTAATTCTGCCTGTGGTTTTACTTTCCAGACAATGTCTGAAGAGTTCAGACTTACTTTATTCTGAGCATAAAATTGGAACGATAAGGCATTTAAAACAAATAAAGTGATATAAACCTGAATTGTATTGAATTTCATATTGTTATTTGAATGATGAAAAATTGTAACTAAAAATAAGAATGCCATTTTGGAATAAGTTTTTCTAACAGAATTCTCAGGACTGTTTTATTACCTATACCCAAAATGGCATTACAAATCAAAAACTGTGATTATTAACCAAAAATCACATAACCAAACGATAAAAACTATTTTAAAAGATATTAATAACCAGGATTTTGATCTTCCGGGTTTATATCATCATTAAGCTGAATTTCTTTTAGGGAAATTGGATATCTGTTATGAAATTCGGCTATTGTTCCGCTTTCAGCTGCCCATTTATTACGAGCTTTTACATACTGTACCAATTTTCCTGTACGGATAAGATCCATTCTTCTCCAACCTTCAAATGCTAATTCACGCATACGCTCATCTAAAATTCGGTCTCTGAAATCTGCCTGAGAAAGTCCAGTCCAGTTCATTCCTGCCGGAAGTGTTCCTCCAAAAGCACGGGTACGAACTTGGTTTACATATCCTTCAGCATCTGTAGTACTTCCTAATTCGTTTAAGCATTCTGCGTAGCATAACAATACATCAGCATAACGGATATAGGGTTTGTTTTTCCCTGAATTCCAGAATGATTGTCTTCCGTCTACACGAACGTCTTCATATTTTTTTACGTGCGGATCTAATTCGTCTCCTCCAAAACCTGCCGGAATTGTTGGTGTAATTCCTCTATAGGTAAAGTCATAACGAATACTTGCATCTTTACGTTTATCACCTGGTTCCCAAATACCGCCAGCTGATTTATCTTTATAACAATATTGTGTAGGAACTAATAAATCATATCCTCCAAAATAAGCGTACTGATCTAAGTTTGCGATTGCTCTTGATCCTGTCTGCCACTGAATTTGATTGTTATCAGGCCAGGTATTGTTGAACTGAAATTCATAAAGTGACTCTGTAGAATTAGCATGATCCGGACTAAAAACATCTGCATAATTTGCTAATAAGCTGTATTTTCCTGATGAGATAACTTTTCCTAACCATTCTTTTGCCTGAGTATAATCACGCGCGCCAGAAGCTACAGGAGCGTATAAAAATACTTTACCTAATAATGCCTGAGCAAGGTATTTTACTGGCAGAGCTTTATTTGATTGTGTCGCTGGCAAATTTGCTTCGGCTACTTTAAGGTCGTTGATAATGTATGTATATACATCTGTCAATGGCTGTCTTCCATATCCTAATTCCTGAGTACGTGCCTGATCCAAAATTGGAATTTCTCCCCAGTATTGCGAAAGCTCAAACATTAAACTAGCTCTTATAAAACTAGCTTCTCCAAGTAATATATTTCTACGGGCTGTATCTGCTTCTGTATTGTTATTCAAGGCATATATTGCCTGACCAGCGCTTTGTAAAACTAACCAGCGTGAATCCCATTGCTCGGCCAAAGCAGTATTTTCCTGAGAAAGAAAACCATTATAGTAATCTAATCCAGCTTGTCCCGGAGTTGTCATTACCTGAAATGCTCCTTGCTGCGTTTCATCTGTTCCTAATTGAAACATTAATCCTCCTCTGTCTTTTTGTACATTTCTCCATGAAGAATACATTCCTAAAACAAGAGGTTCAATATTATCCATTTTTGAATAAGTCTGTTCTTCAGTAAGAGCAGTATTTGGGTCCTGATCTAAGAAATCTGAACAGGAAGCAAAAAGCATTATAGATGCCATTGCCGTTAAAATTTTTACTTTCATAATTATATTTTTAATTATTGTCGAAAATTATTTTTAAAGTGAAACATTTAAACCTAAAACAAACATTCTTGAGTTAGGATAACTATCTCCTCCTTCTGGATCGTAACCTTTGTATTTTGTGATCGTAAATAAATTAGATCCGGTAACATAAAGTCTTAGATTTTGAAGATATGCTTTCTCCAAAATTGAATTAGGAAAGTTGTATGACAATGTCAATGCATTTAAACGTAAGAACGAAGAATTTTGAATTGCCAATGATGTCTCATAACTGTTAAATCTTCCACCGCCATAATAAGCTCTTGGTACATTTGTGTCCGTATGCTCTGGTGTCCAACGGTCTAATAAATCAGTATGAGCAGCACTCATTCCGCCAGAACTCATGAAACTTTCATAAGCAGAACTGATTCTTCTTCCTCCAATAGAGTAAGCAAAAACAGCATTCAACCCAAAACCTTTGTAGCTGAAATCAGTTGCAAAACCTCCATAAAAATCCGGATCTGTGTTTCCAACTACATAACGGTCGTTATCATCAATTTTTCCGTCTTTGTTTCTATCTACAGGAACAATATCTCCCGGTTTAACTGTTCTTCCTCCAAAATTGATTTTGCTTATTTCTGTCATATCTGATGCCTGAGCAATTTTATCAAACTCAAATACATAAATAGAATTAACAGATTTACCTACGAATAAATTTCCTGTTCTTTGAATTTCAACTCCGGTATAACCTCCTGTATTGTAGATTGCTGTAGTTTCTCCGTATAACTTGGTAATTTTATTTTTGGCAGATGAAATGTTTCCTGAAACATCCCAGTTAAGATTATTATTTTTTAAAATTTTATAGTTGGCACTAAATTCAACTCCTTTGTTTACCATCGTACCTACGTTGTCTATTCCAGTAGTAAATCCGCTTAAACTAGTTACGCTTTTTACCATTAACAAGTTGTCATTTTTGATATCAAAATAATCCACAGTCATAGAGAATCTGTTATCTGAAGTTGCAAAGTCTAAACCAAAATCAAATTGTTTTTGTCTTTCCCATTGTAAGTCAGGATTTCCTAAATAATCACTTGGTTTGTAAACAACACTTCCATTTGTATAAACTGGTCTATATTTACTTACATAAGCATAGTTTGGTATGTTTTGGTTTCCTGCAATACCATAACTGCCTCGAAGTTTTAATAATTTAATACTTTCTACAGATTCTAAAAACTCTTTGGAAATATCCCAGCCTAAAGCTACAGATGGAAAAGTTCCCCATTTATTATTAGGTCCAAAACGAGAAGAACCATCTAAACGTGTTGTAACAGTTGCGAAGTATTTTTTATCATACGAATAATTTAATCTTCCTGTGTAAGACATTAAAGTCGTTGTAACAAAATCTGAACCTAATGAAAAATCTTGTTTTTGAGATGCGCCATTTAAGTACATATAAGTAAAATCATCTGATGAAAAACCTCTTGCATCAACTTGCGTGTAATTGTTTGAATTTTTCTGCATAGAAAAAGCTCCAAGTGCACTAAAATCGTGTTTTCCTATTGATTTATTGTATGTGATAGTATTATCCCATTGGTAATTCAATTCACTGTATCTGTAATGATTAGCATCTCCGTTTGCAGAATTTCTAATAGATTGTCCTGTATCCATTGGCTGGTACGAAAAGTTAGCCTGGTCAGTAATATCTACAGAAAAAGTAGTTCTTAAGTTTAATCCGTCTGCAGGTTTAATGTTTACATAGTTACTTGACATTAAACGGTTTTTAGAACTTACATTATCAATCGTTAAACTTTTAATTGGATTATAAGCATCTGCGTTTAATACGTCTCCATATTTTAAATAAGTAGCATCTGGATCAATAGGCAATAGTGGATTAGCGCCTAATGCATTTCCGAAAGCACTTCCTTCGATATAACTTGCTTCACTGCGTGAAAAAGTAGTACTTGTACCTATTTGAAGCCATTTTTTAACGTCCTGCGTCAAATTGATTTTTCCGTTATATCTTTTGAAAGAAGATTTTTCTAAAAGTCCATCCTGATCTGCGTAGTTGAAACTCACAAAATAAGAACCTTTATCTCCTCCTCCTGAAAAGGAAAGATTGTAATTAGTCTGCATTCCTGTTCTTGCTACTTCGTCTAACCAGTTGTAGCTTTTTCCTGTTCTGTAAGATTCTAATTCGTATGGGGCAAATACTGTAGATCCGTCTGATTTAATCTGGTTGATGTAAGCAGCACGATCAGCATTTGGATTTTGATCCATATATTGATTTGCAAATGCATCAACTCTAAGATCAAACAATTGCTGTCCGTTCATTAACGGAAGCGTTTTGCTAAACTCAGACATTCCAACCCAGGTATCAAAGTTTATTTTACCTTCACCTTTTGATCCTTTTTTAGTTGTAATTACCACAACTCCATTTGCTCCTCTTGCACCATAAATAGCTGTAGAAGATGCATCTTTTAAGATATCAATATTCGCAATATCATTAGGGTTTATCGATTCAAAACCGCCGTCAATAATAAGACCATCAACAACAAATATTGGATTTGTACCAAATTGTATCGAGTTGTTTCCTCTAATTTTAATACTACCGCTTGAACCCGGAGTTGTATTTTGCTGTACATAAACACCCGCTGCACGTCCTTGCAATGCCTGCACTGCGTTTGCTGTTGGTGTTTCCAGCAGTTTTTCTCCTTTTACGTTTCCTACCGCTCCGGTAAGATCTCCTCTTTTTACTGAAGCTCCTACTACTACTATCTCATTTAATTCCTGTGGACTTGGACTTAAAGAGACATTAATTTCAGATTTATTAGCAATAACCGTCTGCGGATTAAATCCTATAAACTTGAACTCTAAAGTTGAGCCGGATTTTACGTTTGACAATTTATAACTGCCATCTATGTCTGTTACTGTAGAGTTCGGTGTACCTTTTACCAGAATTGTGGCCCCTGGCAATGGTAAATTTTCATTGTCTGTAACTTTACCGGTTATGGTTTGGGAGTAAAGTGTACCGGCACACATCATAACTACTAAGAAGCATAAGTATCTTATTGCAATTCTCATAATAATTTGGTTTTTTAGTTAATAAATTAGTGAGTTAGTTTTATTCTTTTTATTGAGCATTAAAATACGAGAAAACGAATTGACTTATACTATACTATACTACAACATTACAAACATACAAATATTTTCATTACATCCAAATTTATGTTTTAAGAATTTGATATTTTTTTTGATGATTTATTTCGGCTTTAACAGAAATACCAAGCTTTAAAAAGGAAAAAGAAAATAAAGGAATAATTAATTTAAAGAAATCTCAGACAAAACTGAAGAGTGTTGTAATCTAAAACAAAGAAAACAGGTATAATTTACCTGCAAAATCAAAGAAATAATTTTGGACATTTTTAAGATATTTCACACCAAATACGAATAAAAAAAACGCACTGCTGTGCGTCTATACAAAAAATTGGAATGTTTGAATTGTCAATTTTATAATTAATTATATCCACAACGTATATCCGTAGAGGCGCACAGCAGTGCGTCTACGTCAAGTATATCAAATATTGTGGTTACGTTGCGCAAGACGCACTGCTGTGCGTCTCTAC